>CAZPEY010000023.1:0-3901 GCA_964585665.1 uncultured Polyangiaceae bacterium
GCAACGACGACGTGCTCTACGTCTGCTACGACAACGAGGGCTCCATGAACACCGGCGTGCAGCGCTCCTCGGCGACGCTGCCCGCGGCGCGCACCGCGACGACGCCGGCGATGGGCAGCGCACCCGGTAACGCGTTCGGCACTGGCAAGTTCATGCCGGCGCTCGCGATGGCGCATCGCATCCCGTACGTCGCGACGGCGAGCGTCTTCGACCTGCACGATCTCGAGGCGAAGGTAACGCGCGCGATGGCGATCGGCGGCGCGCGCTACCTCCACGTCTATGTGCCCTGCCCGCTCGGCTGGGGCATCCCCACCGACGAGACGCTGCACATCGCGCGGCTCGCCGCCGAGTGCGGGCTGTTCCCGATCTTCGAGGCCGAGCACGGCGAGCTCACCGCCTCGCGGCCGATCCGGCGGCGCGTGCCGGTCGAGGCCTTCTTGCGGCCGCAGAGGCGCTTCGCCCACCTGTTCCGTGGTGAGACCGTCGATCCCGCGGTCACACAGCTGCAAGCGATCGCCGACGATCACGTCCGCCGCTATCGCCTCCTCGGCGAGGAGAGCCGATGAAGAAGCCCTTCGCGATCACGCTCGATCCCGGATCGAGCCTGCACAACCACACTGGTTCGTGGCGTACGCAGCGCCCGATCTATGTCGATCGACTGCCGCCCTGCAACTCGACCTGCCCGGCGGGCGAGAACATCCAGAGCTGGCTCTATCACGCCGAGAGCGGCGACTACCGTCGAGCGTGGGAGACGATCCTCCAGGACAACCCGCTGCCCGCGATCATGGGCCGCGCCTGCTATCACACCTGCGAGACGGCGTGCAATCGGGCGCAGCTCGATCAAGCGGTGAGCATCCACGCGGTCGAGCGCTTCCTCGGGGATCTCGCGATCGCCGAGCGTTGGCCCGCGCCGCCGCCGGTCGCGGCGCCGACTGGCAAGCGCGTGCTCGTCGTCGGTGCGGGGCCGAGCGGCCTCTCGGCGGCGTATCATCTGGCGCGCCTCGGCCACACGGTGACGCTGCGCGACGCCATGGCGGCACCGGGCGGCATGATGCGCTACGGCATCCCGCGCTATCGCCTGCCACGCGAGGTGGTCGACGCCGAGGTGCAGCGCATCGTCGATCTCGGCGTCACGCTCGAGCTCGGCGTGCGCGTCGAGGATCTGCCGAGCGAGATGGCGGCGGGGAAGTTCGACGCCTGCTTCGCGGCGATCGGCGCACACCTGGCCAAGCGGGTCGACATCCCGGCGCCGGACGCGGGCAAGATCCTCGACGCGATCGGGCTCCTCGAGAAGCTCGAGGCCGATGGCGCTGCGCCGGTGCTCGGTCGCCGCGTCGTCGTCTACGGCGGCGGCAACACGGCGCTCGACGTGGCGCGCGCGGCGCGGCGGCTCGGCGCCGAGGACACGATCATCGTCTATCGGCGCACGCAGGCCCAAATGCCAGCGCACGAGGAGGAGCTCCGCGAGGCCCTCGAAGAGGGCGTGATCATCCGCTGGCTCTCGACGGTCAAGAGCATGGGCGACGGTGAGATCACCGTCGAGAAGATGCGCCTCAACGCCGAGGGATGGCCGGAGCCGACCGGCGAGACCGAGACGATCGCGGGCGATACCCTCGTGCTGGCGCTCGGGCAGAACGTCGACCTCGCCCCCCTCGAGCGCGTGCCCGGCGTCGAGAAGACCCGAGACGGATCGATCAAGGTCGGCGCCGATCTGCAGACCGGCTACCCGGGGCTCTTCTGCGGCGGCGACATGGTGCCTGCCGATCGCACGATCACCGTCGCCGTCGGGCACGGCAAGAAGGCGGCGCGGGCGATCGACGCGTACCTGCGCGGCGAGAAGCTGGTGGCTCGCGACAAGCACGCGCCAGCGACGTTCGAGCGGCTCAACACCTGGTACTACACGGACGCGGATCAGCGCGTGCAGCCGATGCTGGATCTGCTGCGGCGGCGGACGACGTTCGAAGAGGTGCGGGCCGGGCTCGACGAGACGACGGCGCAGATCGAGGCGCGGCGCTGCCTGTCGTGCGGCAACTGCTTCGAGTGCGACAACTGCTTCGGCGTCTGCCCGGACAACGCGGTCATCAAGCTCGGGCCGGGCAAGCGCTTCGAGTTCAACCTCGACTTCTGCAAGGGCTGCGGGCTGTGCGTCAAGGAGTGCCCGTGCGGGGCGATCGATCTCATCCCCGAGGCGACGTGAAGCAGGCTGAGCTGACGATTAGTCGTCGTCGGGCGTGGTGAGGGAAGCCCAGCCGAAGACGAGCAGCATGCCGAGCACGCCGAGGTAGAGCACGACCGGAAAGATCGAGAACAGCATCGCGACGTGGATCAAGGCGCCGGCGAGGAACACCGAGGCCCACCAGGCGAAGAAGCGCCGGTGCCAGAGGCCGATCGCCAGCAGCGCCTGGGTCAGCCCGACGACGAAGCCGAGGACCAGCAGCGCGACGAGCAGGGAGCCCGACGGACCCCGCGGCGGCCAGGCGTCCCCGAGCGCCATCGCGGCGAGGGCGGCGAGGGCCACGCCGAACGGCAGCTGCAGCGCCGCCGCAGCTCGGAGGGCGTAGCGACTGAACCGCAGCATCTCTTGAGCGTAGCGCACTTGTGCAGGCTGGGCCAGCGGCCGCCCGGCGAGGTACGATGCGCGCGTGGCGCTCCCCGATCCGGCCAAGCTGCGTGCCCTCATCGCGACGGAGATGGAGGGCGAGTCGACCGCGTGGGAGGTGGTGATCTATCGGACTCTCGCGGTCCTTTCGATCGCCGTCATCGGGCTCGTCGCGTCGCTGTGGTCGCGCATCGGTCCGCGCGCCGGGTTGCTCAACCTCCTGGTCGCGCTCGGCGCGGCCGCCTACTTTGCGCTCTGCTCGATCCTGGTGCGACGCGCCGATTCGCGCCGACAGCGCGCCTTGCGCCTGGTCAGCACGGTCGTCGAGGCGAGCCTCGGCTCGCTGGCGCTCTACGCGGTCGCGCTGGGGCGCGGCGGCGCGTGGGCCCAGAGCTCACCAGCGCTGTTCCTCTACGCGATCGCGATCTTGATCGCGGCGGCGCGGATGCGACCGCTCGTCTGCCTTTTCTCGACGGCGGTAGTCGTGACGGAGTACGTCGCGCTTTACTACCTGGCCCTCTTGCCGCGCACCACGGCGGCCGAGCTTGCGATGGTGCCAACTCTGGAGCCGTGGGCGATGTGGAACCGCGTCTTCTGGTTGGTGTTGTGTGGTGTCATCGCCGCGGTGACTACGGACAAGGCGCGCCAGCTCATGCTGTCGACGGGAACCCTCGCGTTCGAGCGTCGGCGCATCGAGCACGAGTTCGGCCGCTACGTGTCGCGGGACGTCGCTGACGCGATCCTGCACGGCAAGCTGCCCGACGATCAGGCGCAGCGGCGCAACGTCTCGGTGCTGTTCTGCGACCTGCGCGACTTCACCCAGATCTGCGAGCGCGTCCGCCCGGAAGAGGTGGTGCGGATGCTCAACGTCTTCTTCGAGCAGCTCTGCGACGTCATCGCCAAGGAGGGCGGTACGGTCAACAAGTTCCTCGGCGACGGGGTGCTGGCGCTGTTCGGTGCGCCCGCCGAGCGCTCGGATCACGTCGATGGCGCGGTCAAGGCGGCGTTCGCGATCCTGCGGACCGTCGACGAGCTGCGCCGCCGCGGCGGGCTGTGGCAGTCGTTCGAGGTCGGCATCGGGCTCGACACGGGCGACGTCGTCGTCGGACCGATCGGCGCACCGAGCCGCGTCGAGTACACGGCGATCGGCACGGTGGTCAATCGCGCCGCGCGGCTGCAGGGCCTGGCGCGTGGTCGCAGTCAGCGGGTCATCGTCTCGCTGGCGTTCGCCAACGCGATGGCCGAGCCCGAGCGCCTCGTCTCGATGGGGCCGGTGGCGCTCAAGGGGTTCGCGCAGGCCGA
>CAZPEY010000023.1:4001-22664 GCA_964585665.1 uncultured Polyangiaceae bacterium
CCGAGCGCCTCGTCTCGATGGGGCCGGTGGCGCTCAAGGGGTTCGCGCAGGCCGAAGAGGCGTTTGCCATCGAACCGTAGTCGAGGAGGGCGAGCACGCAGCCGCCAGGCGAGCCTCGCGCGGGGTCGCGAATTGAATTACGGTGCACCCGCTCCGTTCAACGACGAGGAGGTAGGACGATGATGAAGACCCTGCAGGTGGTAGCGATGGCTGTCTCGATGCTGGCGGTCGGTGGTGTGGCGCTCGCCAAGGGCGGCAGCCCGCAGACGCATCACTGTAAGATGCCCGACGGCAACATGGACATGGCCAAGACCAAGGCGCAGTGCAAGGCGGCCAAGGGCAAGTGGACCAAGGATGCGCCCGCCGCCGAGAAGCCGGCCGACAAGCCCGCCGACGCGCCGCCGCCCGCCGCCGAGAAGAAGTAGCTAGCCGCGCCGCGCTTCCGCGCGCGCGCGTCGCATCGACCACCCCGCAACCGCGAGCACCCACCACCACGCCGTCGCCGATGATTCGGCGCCCGCCGCCGTGCATCCGCCATGGATGACGACGGAATGCCGCGGCTCGACCGCGCCATCTGCCGCCGCTGAGTCCATCGCGCCGCCGTCGGGCGGGGCCTTGGCGTCTGGAAGCGCACCGTCCACGGCGCCGCCATCGGGCAGCGACACCTCGCTGGCGTAGGCCAGCAGCTCATCGGCCGAGCCGTTGAACACGTTGACGTCCACTGGATCGATCCCGCCGAGCTTGCCCTTGTCGGTGTACTGCCAGAACGTCCACGTCGACCAGGTGGGCGTCGAGATGTTGGGGCAGGTCACGCCCCAGTTGGCGTCCCAGAGGGCGTAGTGGGAGAAGCCGTCGGGCGTGTGCAGCTCGGTGTCGAAGACGCGCGCCGACGTGTAGATAATCGGGACGCGGCTCGTCCGCTGCTCGAGCCTCTGCAGGAACGCCAGCGCACCCGCGGCGACGTCGGCGGCTGGCTGCCCGTCGAGCACCTCGAGGTCGAGGGTCAACGGCAGGTCACCGAGCGCTGGCGCTCCCGCCGTGTCGACCAGGTGATCGGCCTGCACGATCGGATCGATCTTGGGGCGATAGAAGTGGTACGCACCGCGGACGATTCCGGCTGCCTTGGCGCCCTGCCAGTTCGTCGCAAACTTTGAGTCGACGAAGTCGCTGCCCTCGGTCGCCTTCATGAAGGCGAAGGTCACGCCGTCCTGCTTGACCGCCTGCCAGTCGATCGTGCCGTTCCAGTGCGAGACGTCGATGCCGGTCGTCGTCGCGCCCTTGGCGCAGACCTTCTGGGCCTGCTCGGAGCTGCCCAGCCCGACGGGAAGCCCGTCGCAGCCGGCGAGCACCAGGCAGGCCAGGGCGGCGCTGCGCAGCCACATCACGCGCTGCTCAGAGCCACTTGAGCAGGCGCCTGAGCGCGTTGCGGAGAGTGTCCGGCATGGCGCCGGGCGCGAGCAGCTTGGCGGCGAACGACACGCGCGTCCGCACCACCGCGCGCTCGTGCGAGAAGGCCTTGAAGCCGAAGAAGCCGTGCGCGTTGCCGATGCCGGAGTTGTTGACGCCACCGAAGGGCAGCCGGCCGTGCAGGTACTGCACGAGCGAATGGTTGATGCAGGCGCCGCCCGAGGACGTCTCGCCCATCACGCGGTCGATGGTCGTGTTGCTGCGGCTGAAGAGGTAGAGCGCCAGCGGCTTCGGATCGGCGTTGATGCGGGCGATGACCTCGTCGAGGTTGGTGAAGCCGTAGATCGGCAGGAGCGGACCGAAGATCTCCTCGCCGTTGATCTTCGCGTCGGGCGCGATGTTGTCGAGCAGCGTCGGCGCGATGAAGCTCTCGGCCTCCGACACGGTGCCCCCCACGAGCACGCGCGCGCCACGCGCCTTGGCGTCCTCGAGGAGCGCCTTGATCCGCTCGGTGTGGCGGCGGTTGACGATGCGCGCCAGGTGCGGGCTCTGCTTCTGCGCCTCCGCGTCGGCGCCATAGGCCTTCTCGAGGACCGCGCGGCACTTGGTGACGAACGCGTCCTTGACGCTCTCGTGCACGTAGATGTGATCGGGGGCGATGCAGGTCTGGCCGTCGTTGGCGTACTTGCCCCACAGGATGTTCTGCACCGCCAGGTCGAGGTCGGCGGTCTCGTCGACGATGGTCGGGCTCTTGCCGCCGAGCTCCAGCGTCACCGAGGTCAGGTGCTTGGCGGCGGCCGCCATCACCACCTTGCCGATCGCCGGGCTGCCGGTGAAGAAGATGTGGTCGAAGGGGAGCTCGAGCAGCGCCTGCGAGACGGTCGCGTCGCCCTCGAAGATCGCCACCTCGTCCTCGGGGAAGAGCTCGCCCACGAGCTTGGTCATCGTGGCCGCGAGGTTTGGCGTCATCTCCGACGGCTTCAAGATGACGGCGTTGCCGGCGGCGAGCGCCGAGACCAGCGGTCCGAAGGTCAGGTTCACCGGATAGTTCCACGGGGAGATGATGAGACAGCGGCCGCGGGGCTCGTACTTGATGTAGCTCGACGTGCCGGCGGTGAGCATCGTCGGCCACACCTTGTGCGGCTTCATCCACGCCTTCAGGTTGGCGATCGCGTCGTTGGCCTCGACGACGACCGGCAGGATCTCCGCCAGGTCGACCTCGGCCGGCGGCTTCCTGAAGTCCGCATGCGCCGCGGCGTAGAGCTCCTCGCTGCGCGCGATCAGGGCATCGCGCAGCTTGGTGATCTTGGCGATGCGCTCGCCTGCGGTCGAGGTGCGCAGCCGCAGCGCGGTGGCGCGCTGGCGCTCGAACACCTCGCGGATGCGCGCGTGCGCGGGCGCGACGGGCGGGTGAACCGGAGTCGAGGTCGAAGCAGGAACGGACGCAGCGACGGTGGTCGACATGCGTCGAGCATAGCACCAACTCTCGCAGGGAGGGGGAGGCCGTTACGGCGGGCCGGGCAGCGTCTCCCCGAGTCGGAGAGTGCGCAGCTCGACGCCTGGCGCGGCGCGGTGCACCTCCTCGGCGAACTGCGTGACGTTGACGTTGGGGAGGAACCCCGCGGGTGCGTCGAGCGGGCGAAAGAAGTCGTCGTAGTGCGTCGGGACGATCACCGCCGGGTCGACGAGGCGGACGATACGCTCGACGTAGTGGGGCGTGAAGCTGCGGCCCGAGATGCCGCACAGAAAGTAGTCGACGCCCCGATCCTTGATCTCCTTGTCGAGGAGATCGCACGAGCTCTGGTGATAGAAGCGCAGCCCCGCGACCTCGATGCACATCGCGAACACCTGACCGCAGCGATAGGCCTGCGGCGTCAGCTCGTCGAGGTGCTCACACGACAGCTCGCCGCCCGACGGAACGGCGAGGCCGAGCACGAGCTTCGAGTGCAGGCTCGGCACGAAGTGGAAGCGAAACGGGCCCACCTCGTACCGGCGGTGCGGCTCGACGACGATCGCCTGTGGCTCGAGGCCATGGAGCCCCATCAGGCGAGCGAGCGACGTGGAGCCATACGCCTGGCATCCTGTACGCCGCGCCAGGGCTGGTACGTCGAGCGCGTGGTCGAAGTGCGTGTGGCTCACCAGGATCGCATCGGCGCGCTCGACGTGGCGGCCGAGCGCGCGCTCGTCGGCCGTGATCGTGCGGCGGCGCAGGAGGTCGGTGAGCGAGAGGCGCGTCAGGTAGGGATCGAGGAGCAGGACGTGGCCCTGGTAGGCGAGCGAGAAGCCGGCCGTGCCGAGCCAGGTGAGCGACAGCCCGGGCGGCAGGGCCCGTGCCCGCGGCCAGGCGAGCTGCGCGACCGTCGTCGCATCGTCGCCGTTCCGCCGTCGGCGGTGCAGCAGGTACGACAGGTAGGAGGCGACGTGGCCGAGGGGCTCGAGCACTGGCCGAGTATAGCGCGCCCTCGGCGCTACAGATCTGGCGCTCGATGTGCGAAGCTAAGCTCGAAAGGACTCGTGCTCATGAAGCTCAAGACCTCGCGATGGATGTGGACAGCAGGCGCGTTCGCCCTCGGATTGGCCCTCGGCGTCGTCGATCAGGCGCGCGCCGCAGAGCCTGCCGGCAAGGCGGCGCCTCCCCAGCAGGGCCAGGAGCCGAGCAATGCCGGCAACAAGGGCAGCGGCAAGGCCAAGGCGGGCGAAGCCTGCAAGTCCAACTCGGACTGCGATCAGTCGCAGTCGCCGATGATCTGCCGCGACGCGAAGTGCCGCGTCCACATCCCTCCCCCCACGTAATCCCGTCGTCGTGCCCACCGCGCGCGCCGCCTGGCTCGAGGCTCCCGCCGTCGACCTGACGTTGATCGTCGGCGTGCTCGGGGTGGCCGGGGGCTTTGCCGCCGTCGTGGCGCGCGCCCCCCAGCTCTTCTTGCCGGTGCTCGGCGTGCACACCTGGCTGTTCGCGTTCGCTCACGTCGTGGCGACGTTCACGCGGCTCGGAGCGGTGCCGGCCGATCGGCGACGCCATCGCTGGCTGCTCTTCGGCCTGCCGCCGCTGCTCTTCGTCCTGACCCTGCTGGTCGGGGGGCTCGGCGGCGTCGGCGCGCTGTGCACGACGTACTTCGTGCTGCAGTGGTTCCACACCGTGCGGCAGAGCTGGGGGCTGGCGCAGCACTATCGCAGGGCGGCTGGCGGCCTGGCGTGGGATCCGGCGTGGCTCTCGGAGCTGACGATCTGGTCGCTGCCGATCGTCGGGCTGCTGCATCGCTCGGCCGAGCAGCCGCGCACGTTCTTGTTCATGCCGATCTGGCTGCCGCGCGTCCCCGCCTCGATGATCGCCGTCGCTGGGCTCGTCACGCTGGCGCTCCTGGCAGGGTTCGCCTGGACGCGCGTCGCGGCCTGGCGCGCCGGTCGGCTGTCGCTGCCCCACACGCTCTTCGTCGGGTCCCACTTCGTCGTGTACGGCGCCGGCTACCTCTGGATCGACGATCTCCACGCCGGCTGGCTGCTGGTCAACGTCTGGCACAACGTCCAGTACCTGGCGTACGTGTGGATGCGGAACCGGGCGCGCTTCGCCGATGGCGAGCAGCACGACGCGCCGATCCTGTCGTGGCTCTGTCAGCCCGGCGTCGGGCGAGGGATCGCCTACTTCGCGGCCAGCCTCGCGGTGTCGACGCCCGTCTTCGCGGGCGTGCTGGCGCTCGGCGCGCGCCTCGATGAATGGCTGGCGCCGTGGCGCGCCGCGACGCCGATGGCGCTCCTGCCGATGGCGCTCGTCCTCGTCCTCACGATCAACTTTCACCACTACCTCGTCGACGCGGTGATCTGGCGACGGCCGCGCGCGGCTTGATTCCGCTCGCGCCACGAGCGAAGATGAGGTGCGCTGCACCGACGGGAGGATGTGCTGGGGACTCAGTCGCTCGAGGAGCTGTTGCCGACACTGCCGCTGCCGCTCGCGCAGCTGGGGCGCCGTGTCCTCCATGCCAAGATCGCGGCGGAGCGCTATGCCGCGGCCTACTACCTGGCCGAGGCGACGCTCAAGCTCGCCGCGGCAGCCCGGATCGGGCTCTTCCTTGCGCACGGTGGAGCGCCCACGACGCTGCACTTCGAGCTCCTGGTCGATGCGACGATGGCGCGCTGGTGCGTGCTGTTCGAGGAGGTCTGCCAGGCGCTCGCGGCGCTGCCGCAAGCCGCCCTGCTGCCGCTGGCGGACACCTCCGCGGCGCTGACGGCGGCAGCGTCCGAGCAGGGCGCGATCGCGGCCTATTTCGCACGCTGCGCGGAGCTTCGCCTCGTCGAGCCGGCGCTCCTCGAGCGACAGCGCCGCCGTGGCCTGCTCGGCCTGCTCGCGGTGATCGCGGCGCGCGGCCCAACGCTCGGCGCCGCGCAGCCCAAGCAGGACGGCGATCTGCTCGTCGCCGCGGTCAGCGAGGCGCTGGAGTCGCCGGCGCTGTTCGGCGGGCTGACGCTGGCGCGCGTCGGACTGCTCGCCCCGACGGCGAGCTGGGAGTCGCTGACCGGCTTCGAGCCGCAGCCGCTCGTCCCCTCGCCATCCTCCGACGGCGTTGGTGCGGGACGGCTCTACTTCGTCGGCCCCGGCGCGCGCATCGCGCTCCATCCGCTCGTCGCGGGCCACGAAGATGGCCTCGGGCGCCAGCAGGTCGGCTTCCTCAATCGGACCGTGCGTCGCACGCGCAAGGGCGCGTCAGGCTCGGTGCATGAGCTGCGCCGCATCGACTTTCTCGACTACGCGTCAGGAGAGCTCTTCGGCGACGCCGACGCCGAGGAGGCCCTGCGCCGTCTGTTCGCGGGCCCGAGCTCGACCTCGGCGCCGCGCGACGAGGAGGCCACGGCCGCTGGCGCCAAGCCGCGTCCCACGCTCGACGACCCGGGGCGGGACGAGGTTCTCGAGGCCAACGCGGTGCTCGGCGACTTCCAGCTGCTCGGCGAGCTGGGCAAGGGCGGCATGGGCGTCGTCTACAAGGCGCTTCAGCTCAGCGTCCGTCGTATCGTTGCGCTCAAGGTGCTGCCCGCTTCGCTCGCCGAAGATCCGATGATGCTGGCGCGCTTCCAGCGCGAGATCGCGGCGCTGCGCCGCTGCGATCATCCCAACGTCGTCAAGGTGCTAACGGCGGGAGAGGAGAGCGGACGTCACTACTACGCGATGGAGCTCGTCGAGGGTGCCGACCTCGGGCAGACGCTGCGCGTCCTGTCGGGATGGTCGGCGGGGGGGACGCGTCCGCTGCGCGAAGGGCACCTGCAGGCGGCTCTGTCGCAGAGCGGCAGCCGCGCGCGCAGCGTTGAGCAAGACGAGGATTCCGCCGCGGCAGCGACTGTCGCCGGTCACTCGCATCGCGGCGCGACGCCAGCTCCGCAGGACGTGCCGCCGCCGCCGATCGAGGAAGGGCGTCCCATGGCCAGCCGCCTCGCGGAGCTCTTCGCCGATGCGGCCTCGGGCCTCGCGCACCTTCACGAGGCCGGCGTCATCCATCGGGACATCAAGCCGGGCAACCTGATGCTGACGTCGGACGCGCAGCGCATCGTCATCATGGATCTCGGGCTGGCGCGCCTCGACGATGCGTCCCGGCAGCTCACCTCGGCGGACATCAAGGTGCTCGGGACGCTGCGCTACATGCCGCCCGAGCAGCTCGATCGCAAGCGTGATGCGCTCGATCACCGCGCCGATCTGTACAGCCTCGGGGTGACGCTCTACGAGCTGGCCACGGGGCACCGCTTCTTCGAGGGCGACAGCGAGCAGCGCATCATCCAGCAGATCCTCAACGAGGAGCCGGTGCCGCCGCTCCAGGTCGCGCCGCATCTGCCGCGCGATCTGGCGACGATCTTGACCGTGGCGACGGCCAAGCTCCCGGAGCGGCGCTATCAGTCGGCGCGCGCGCTCGAGGCAGATCTGCGCGCCGTCGCGGCGGGGCGACCGATCTTGGCGCGCCCGCCCGGCGCGCTCGATCGCCTCGCCCAGTGGGCCCGCCATCATCGTCCCGCCGTCGCTGCGGGTGTCGCGGTGAGCCTGCTCGGCTGCGCCAACGCGGTGGCCTACGTCTCCTGGCGCGAGCACCGCAGCCAGCTCTGTCGCGGCGCCGAGGAGCGCCTCGTCGGGGTGTGGGACGCGCGCATCAAGCAGGCCGTGAAGACTGCCTTCGCGGCCACGGGCAAGAGCTACGCAACGGCAGCCCTGCACAGCGTCGAGGCAATCCTCGACGCGCGCGCGGTCGCGTGGAGCGCGATGCACCGCGACGCTTGTGAGGCGACGCGGCTCCGCGGCGAGCAATCCGAGGAGCTGCTCGATCGAAGGATGAGCTGCCTGCAGGAGCGTCGCGAGGAGCTGCGCACGCTGGCCGAGGTGTTCACACGCGCCGACGCGCCCGTCGTCGAGCGCGCCGTCGCTGCGGTCGAGGGGCTCTCGCCGCTGGCTGGCTGCGCCGACACGGCGGCGCTGCTCGGTCGCGCCGCACCTCCACGCGATCCGGCGACCGCGGCCAAGGTCGCGGCGGTGCGGGACGATCTGGCGCGCTCGGTCGCGCTCGAGCAGGCGGGGCGCTACGCCGAAGGGCTCGCCCGCAGCCGCGCCGCGGTCCTCGCGGCGCAGGCGATCCAGGACAAGGCGCTGCTCTCCGAGGCGATCTTCATGCGGGGCAAGCTCGAGTACGCGAGCTCGGAGTTCGATGCGGCCGAGAAGAGCTTCTACGACGCGTGGTGGACGGCCGAGGCGGCGGGGCACGACGAGCTCAAGGCGCGCGCGGCCAGCCAGCTCATCTTCCTGGTCGGCTATGTGCGCGCTCGCCACAAGGAGGCGCTGCAGCTCGATCGACACGCCGCCGCCGTCGACCAGCGCCTCGCCGGCAACCTCGCGCTCGAGGCGGGGCGACACAACCACCTCGGCGCGGTGCTGCGCGCCATGGGAGACTACGATCGGGCGCTGGTCGAGTTCGAGCAGTCGCTCGCGATCAAGCAGCGCCTCGCGGGCAGCACCTCGGACAGCACCGATCTGGCCGAGACGCTCAACAACCTCGGCAACGTGCTCGACGACAAGGGCGATCACGAGCGGGCGCTCGAGGCGCTCGGTCGCGCGCTCGCCATCCGGGAGAAGATCCTCGGCGCCGACCATCCCGACGTGGCCCGCACGCTCAACAATCTCGGCGTCGCCTACTACAACAAGGGCGACAAGGTCCGCGCCTTCGAGAACTACACGCGCGCGCTCGCCATCGAAGAGCGCTCGCTTGGCCCCGACGATCCGACCGTGGCGATGAGCCTCAACAACCTGGGTGGGCTGCTGGCAGATCGAGGGGACAAGGAGGCGGCGCTCGCGCACCATCGTCGCGCGCTCGCGATCTGGCAGAAGGCCCTCGGCCTCGAGCACCCCAACGTCGCGATCAGCATCAACAACATCGGGGAGGAGCTGCGTTCCCAGAAGCGCTACCGCGAGGCGCTCGTCGAGTACGCGCGGGCGCTCGCGATCTTGCACAAGGCGGTCGGCACCGATCATCCCGCGGTGGCGATGGTGCTGGCCAACCAGGGGCAGGCGGAGCTCGGGCTCCACTCGCTCCCTGCCGCCAACGCGGCGCTCGAGAAGGTGTTCGCGATCTGCGACAAGAAGACCTGTGAGCCGGCGGTGATCTCCGAAGCGAGCTTCGCGTTCGCCGAGACGCTCTGGCAGCTCGGTCAGAAGGCGCGCGCGCGCAGCTTCGCGGTGCGCGCCAAGGAGACGTACGGCAAGACACCGGGCAACGACGCGAAGATCGGCGAGATCAACGCCTGGCTGGCTCGTCACTGATTCGAGGGGAGCGGAGGAGGCGAGGCGAGGCGGGGAGGGCTACTTGCGCGCGCCGATCGCGTCGAGCACTTCCTTGGCAGCGCGCACGCCCTCGGCGGCGCCTCCCTCCATGAACCCCTGGAAGTCCTGCGAGCAGTGCTCACCGGCGAAGAAGATGTTTCCCTGGCGCACGCGCTCGTAGCCCGCGAAGCGCTGGTACTGCCCGACGCGCCAGTACGAGTACGAGCAGGCGAAGTTCGGGTCGAGGTGCGGCAGCGAGCTCGTCGCCTTGCCATTCCACAGCGGCGTCAAGCCGGGGAACACCGGCTCGATCTGCCCGAGGAAGCGCTGCGCGTCGGTGCGCACCGCGGGGTTGCTGTCGATGACGGCATACGCGGTCTTCGTCGACATGCCCACCGTCGGTGCGCCGCCGGTGTAGTTGTTGAAGATGCCGCTATTGCCCGGCTGACCGCGGCTCGGCTCCCAGCAGAGCTGGAACCCGGTGTCGCCGTAGGTCGAGCTGTTCGAGACGCCCCAGGGTCCTTGCTGATTCCACAGGCGCGACGTGAACTGGAGCTGCAGCTTGCCGTTCTTGCCCTTGCCGAGCTGCGTGATCGCCGTTTGCTTGAGCGTGTCGAAGCCTGCCTTCGTGTAGTCGACGCCGCTCATCGCCGCGAACGGCACGGTGAGGATCACGAGGTCCGCGACGACGGTCTTGGTGGAAGCACCGTTGCGGAAGGTCAGCGTCGAGGTGCCGTCCGGGTTCGTGGCGATCGCGACGAGGCGCATGCTGGTCTGCACCGCCGCCCCGAGGGCGTTGGCGATGGCGACGGGCAGCTGCTGGTTGCCGCCGCGGATGTGCCAGCGTTCGTCGGATTTTCCATACAGCGCCAGTCGCTTCGAGTTGGGCTGGTAGCCGAGCAGGTAGACGAGGTTGAGGGCGCTCTGGTCGCGCGTGTCGGCGCCGTACTCGATCACGTAGGCGACGTCGAGGAGCTGTCCCATAGGCGAGGCGTGGCCACCGGCGACGCGCGACTCGATCCAGTCGTAGACCGACATGTTGTCGAGCGCGCGCCCCTCGGCCGTCGAGATGGAGAAGGTGGTCGGGTAGCTGGCGAAGCGCCGATCGTCCTGCAGCTTCTTGTAGACGGGGTCGAAGTCGACCTCGGCCTGCAGCGCGGTGTAGTACTTGCCACCGAAGTAGTACGTCTCCGTCGAGCCGCGCGGGTGCGCTGCGGACTCGTCCTCGATGGTGAGGCCGAAGCGCTTGGCCAGTCCCTGGATGGTGACGAACGACGTGTCGATGAGCTCACCACACCACTCGCTGACCTGGTTGTCGGTCCAGTAGCCCGAGGCGTTCGAGAACATGCGCCCGCCGATGCGGCCCGACGACTCGTACACCGTCGCGGCGATGCCTGCGTCGGCCAGCGTCAGCGCCGCGGCCATGCCCGAGATCCCGCCACCGACGACTGCGACGCGCGGTGCGTTGCCCGCGTAGACGCGCTTGGGCAGCATCATCGCGCCCGTCGCGGCGGCCGCTCCGACGAGGAACTGGCGACGACCGATGCCGCGGCGCTCTCGCTCTTCGGCGGCGCGCTCGCGCTGTTCGCGAATCGCCGAGACCGGCAGTCCTTTGGTCGCCGCCTCCTGGCGATCGCGGACCCAGCTGCGGATCAGGTTCATCAGTTCGCTACGAGCCATGCGTCCCCCTTGTCGGTTGGCGCGCGCAGAGGCGCGCAGTTAGACGGTATCGCGGGTCGCGCGACTTGATCTAGAGGAAAACCGCCCAGGCGAGGTGGGGATCGTGGGCCGCGGGGGCTGCGACTCGGACCGAGGTCCTGAGGCCCCGGCGCCTTCTAACTTATTGAAATTCTAGGTGTAGGTGTTTGGCCCAGACCCTGCTTTTAAGGGGAGCATGCGCAAGTTGATGTGGACCCTCGCTGCTCTGGCCGCCTTCGTTGGTACGACCGTCTCGCTGACCTCGTCGTCGGCGCGCGCCCAGTCCACCGTTGCGGCGCCCGCTGCGGCTCCCGTCACCGCGCCCGCCAGCCGCCAGGTCGTGGCACCTAGCCGCGCGCTCATCGGACTCGCTCCGTCGGTCGCTCTGGCTCCGACGGCCGCCGCCGCCCCGTCGGCGCTCGCTCGCCACGAGGCGGCCCTCGAGGCGATGGACGAGGCGATCGCCTCGACGACGATGTTCTGTGACGAGCAGGCCAAAGATTGCCCGGGTGGCTTCCGCTGCGAGCTGGGCGCCTGCGTGGCCGAGTAACCGAGGACGAACCCCGCTACTTCGCCGCCTCCTGCTTGCCCTCTCCGTCGAGCTTCAGCCACTTCTTGTCGCGCGCCTTCCACACCTCGGACTGCACGGTGGCCTTGGCGGCCGGCGCTGCGTAGCCGCCCGACACGCCCTGCGCCGCTTGATCCGCGTTCTTCCGGATCTCGCTCGACAGCGTCTTGGGCATGCGGGTCTGGGCGAGGTGAAAGCGGTCGCCCGTGCGCGGGCTGCGACGGTGCGAGTCGATGCAGTAGACATCGAGCTTGATCGTCGCCTGCTCGCCGGGCTTGAGCGCCAGCGTCCGCTTGCGCTCCCAGCGCGCGCCCGCGCGCTGCTGAAACGGCCCGACAGCGCCAAGCCGCTGCGGCGCCTCGTCGGGGTTGCCCGCCGGGACGAAGTAGAGGCCCTCGGCGTCGAACTCGGCCGGCTGGGCGCCGTTGTTGCGAACGTCGACGGTGAGCTCGCCGTTGGTGCCGCCCTGGTACTCGGCGACACGGAGCTCGACGGGGGCGGTCGAGCCGGGGACGCGCACGAAGCGCGTCTCGGCCGCCGCGTAGCGGGCGACGAGGAGGACGACGAGGGCGGAGAGCAGACGAGGGATGGCGCGCATGGAGGACTCCAGGTTTTGGAGCCTAGGAACGCGCGCCGGCGAGATTCGATCTGAGGAACGCCTACCGCAGCAGCTCGTCGAGCAACGCGAAGGTGTCCTCCTCGGCCTCCGCGATCTCGCCGTCGGCCGCAAACACCTGGCGCGCGGCGTTGAGGAAGATCTCGCGGTGCTCGACGGGCACCTGGGTCGGATCGACCTGCGGCGGCATCTTCAGCCACTGCTCGACCTGCTGCGCTTCCTGGGGACTGAGCTTGAGCTTGGTCACGAGCGAATGGACGAGCTTGCGCTCCTTGGTGTGCACCTCGAGATCCGCCCACACGAACGAGCAGACGAAGCGCATCAAGCGGAGGCGATCTTCCTTGGAGAGATCTTCGAGCGTCATGCGGCGAGTATGCCCGCATTTGCCCGCGAATGGCGAAGTCGAGTGCGACGTCAGAGGTAGCGGGGGACGCGCTCGACGAAGGCGGCGTAGGCCGCGCCGAACTTCTCGGACAGGTAGCGCTCCTCGGGCAGCACGGCGAGGTAGTGCACGATGGCGAGCGCCGGCACCGCGAGGATCGAGATCCAGAGAACGCTGCTCGCCGCGCCCAGGCCGACGAGGAACAGCGTGATCCCGAGGTACATCGGGTTGCGCGTGAACCGGTAAGGCCCGTCGAAGATCAACGCGGGAGTCGGCTTCCACGGGATCGGGCTCTGGCGCGTCCGCAGGAAGTGGAGGCGAGCGGACAGCACCAGGCCGAATCCCAGTGCCATCACGGCGAGGCCACAGACCAGCCGCAGGACGGGGGCGATGGGGACAGGCGTGGCTCCGACGGTGTAGCGCAGCACGATCCCCCCGACCAGGGCGGCGGCGAACACGAGGGGAGGTGGAAAGTTGACGTTCGCGCCGCGCTCCTTGGCGCCGACCGGTTCGGAGAGGTTCGTGTTGTTCATGGATCGACAGATACGTCATGGATGGCTGTGCGTAAATCCTTTGAACATGCATGTTGATAATGCAAAAGTGCATAGATGGCGTGGGACGACTATCGATACTTCCTGGCCGTCGCGCGCGCCGGTTCGCTCTCCGGCGCTGCGCGCTTGCTGCGGGTCGATCAGTCGACCGTCGGGCGGCGTCTGGCGGCGCTCGAAGGGGAGACGGGCGCGCGGCTGTTCGATCACACGCCGGATGGGTATGTGCTGACCGCAGCGGGCGAACGGGTGCGTGGCGGCCTTGAGCGCATCGAGGCCGACTTCCTGGCCGTCGAGCGCTCCCTCGCGGCGGACGACGCGCGCGTCGAAGGCGTGGTGCGCCTGGCCGTCACCGAGCTTTTGGCCAGCACCTTCCTCGTGCCCAACCTCGGGGCGCTCCGCGCGCAACACCGCGGCCTGCTGCTCGAGCTCGTGACCGGCAACCAGCTCGTCGACCTGGCGCGCCGCGAGGCCGATCTCGCCCTGCGAGTCGGCCCGCCGCCCAAGCAGCCGAACCTCGTCGTTCGGCCGCTCGGGGTGGCGAGCTTCGCCCTCTACGGTTCGCGGGCCTATCTGGCTCGCAAGGGTCGTCCGCGCCGGGTGAGCCGGGCTGGCCTCGCCGGCCACGAGGTGATCCTCTATAGCGGTGCTCTCGCCACCGTGCCGATGGCGCGCCTGCTCGGTGAGCACGCCGTCGACGCGGAGGTCGTGCTGCGCTCCGACAGCGTTGCTGCGGTGTACGAAGCGGTCAAGGCGAACCTGGGGCTTGCGGTGCTTCCCTGCGGGCTCGCCGAGAGCCGCGGGCTCGCTCGCCTCGGCGGCAAGGTCCTTGGCTCGAACCCGATCTGGACCGTGGTCCACGAAGACCTCCTCCACAACGGGCGCGTGCGCGTGGTGATGGAGTTTCTGATGGAGTTGATGAAGCGGGAGCGGCGCGCGTTGGCCGGCGCCGCCGCGCGCTGACGCCGCTCAGGCGCGCGCGGTCAGCACTCGTCCGAAGCGCTCGGTGCCGACCTCGGGCGCCAGCTCTCCGTCGCGGACCGCCCGGCGTCCCCCGACGATGACCTCGCGCACTGCGCCGCAGCTCTGGTTGACGAGCCGCTCGAACCCATCGAAGAACGGCATCGGCGCGAGGTGCGGCACATCGAGCTCCGCGACCAGACGCTCCGGTGCGAGGACGACGAGGTCGGCGGGCTTGCCGACCTCGAGCTTGCCCGCGTCGAGGCCCAGCCAATCGGCCAGCTCTCCGGTGACGCGATGGACCGCGCGCCCGGTGCTCATCGCCGGGGCGCCGCGCGCCGCCGCGTCGCGCACGACTCGCAGCATGCGCAGCGGAAAGTTGTAGTGCGCCATGTTGCGCAGATGGGCGCCCGCGTCGGAGAACCCGATCAAGACGTCGGGGTGCCTGACGATCTCTTCGAGCACGCGCGGCCGATCGTTGGTCATCACCGTGTACCAGCGGAGCTTGTTGCCGTGCTCGGCGCACAGATCGAGGAAGGTGTGCGCGACCGGCTGGTGACGCTCACGCGCCACGTCGGCGAAGGACTTGCCGACGAGGGATGCGTCCGGCGCGCTCAAGATCTCGGTCGACGCCAGGTTGCGGTGAAAGATGCGTGGCAGAAACGGGCTCCGCCACTGGCGAGCGAACCACGCGCGATAGGTCTCGTCGCTCAGCAGCTTGGCGCGCTCGGCCTCGTCTTGCAGGTGCAAGGCGCTCGCGCCGGCGGCGAACTCCTCGAAGACGACCAGCTCGATCCCGTCGCTCCACAGGTCGAACTTCTCCGGCAGCGCTTGCCAGCGGAAGTCGCCACCCAGCAGCACGTTGACGAGGCGCGACATCAGGCCCTGCAGCGGACGCAAGAAGCGCTGGCCGGGTGCGTCCATGAGCGAGATCACCGTGGTCTTGAGCGGCTTGCGCAGGAAGAAGCCGGCGCTCTCGAGGAGAAAGAGCACGATGTTCCACTTCGTCGAGACGTTCGGGACGCCCTGGAACACCCGGCCGCGCGCGCGGACCTCGCGCAGGAGGCGCCGATACTCGCTCCATCGCCCGAACGTCGACGGAAGCGGTCGCGAGCGCAGCTCCCGAGAGCCTCCGACCTTGTCCCACGGCAGCGTCTGGATCGAGAGGCCGAGGCACCCCGCCTCGAGCCCCTCGTGCACGAGCTGCTCCATCCGACGGAGCTCGTCCTCCGTCGGGCGGACACGGGCGTCGAGGGAGCGGGCCATCCCGAGCACCTCGGCGCGGATCGCCGAGTGCCCGACGAAGGACGCGACGTTGGGTCCGAGCGCGAGCTTGCCCAGGTGGGCGAAGTACTCGGCGTGGCTGTTCCACTGCTTGCGCTCTTCGAGCAGGCGACGCACGAAGGGGTAGGGGATCGCCTCGACGCGCGCGAACTGATCCGCCAGATCCTCGGGCGATCCGATGGCGAGCGACAAGGAGCAGCTCCCGAGCGCGACGGTGGTGACGCCATGCTTGAGCGACTCGGACAGCGAGGGGGCCAGCTCGATCTCGGCGTCGTAGTGGGTGTGGAGATCGAGGAAGCCCGGCGTGACCCAGCACCCCGTCGCATCGAGGACGGTCGTGGCCGGGCCAGCTGGCAGCGGCGCGTCGGAGAGCGCCACCACCTTGCCGCCTGCCACGCCGACCTCGCACGCGCGCCCCTCCGGATCGCGGCCCGTTCCGTCGAAGACCCGGCCGCCGCGCACGATGATGTCGAGGGGCTCGTGCGTGCTCACCGCGACAGCGTAGCGCGCTGGCGGCACAGGTCGCAATGCAGGAGACGAAGGTCGGGACACGGACGTAGACGGCAGCCAGCAATCTCCCTACGATCCGACGCTCAATCTCGAGGGAGGTCGGTGTCGATGAGTGCTCAGAAGTGGATGGTGGTGTTGGTCCCCCTGCTGTTGACGGGCGTGGCGAGCGCGCAGGGACGATCGGATCGCCTGCAGGCTCAGGCGCAGAAGCTCGCGTCCGTCGAGCATCAGCTCAGCCCGCGCGATCAGCAGGCGCTCGATCATCACCTCGCGGCGATCGAGCAGATCCTGGCGCGCTTCCAGAGCGGAGCGACCCTGACCTGTCTGTCGAATGGCTCGCCGGGGAGCTACGAGCGCTTCTTCGTCACCGACCCCTCGACAGGGGCGAAGATCGAGAAGGCAACCACCCTCGAGAACTGCCGCCAGATCGTCTCCGTCCAGAACCAGGGCTTGATCTGCGCGTCGAATGGTTCGCCTGGAGCGTACGAGAAGTTCGGCCTGTACGATCTCGGCCGCAGGCAGCGCAAGACAGGCGACACGACCCTGCAGTCCTGCCTCACGATCGTCTCCCAGTCCGCCGCCAACTTCACCTGCCAGTCGAACTCGCAGCCCGGCTCCTACGAGAAGTTCCACCTCTACAACCGACAGCTCGACAAGGCCATCGGCGGCGACACGACGCTCGAGCAGTGCCTCGGGTCGATCCCGCGCTGAGCCGCTGCGGCGGCGCGTCCCAACCCGCGCAAGTCGTCACCGCCGACCGAGGGACACCCGCGCGTAGGCGTGGTATGCGGTGCGTGTGAAGGTAGGCGGGCGTCGATACTGGGCCGTCGAGAAGCTGGCGTCGCTCTCGGTACGCTGGCCGCGGCTCGTCGTGCTCGTGCACTTCCTCTTCGTGGCGGGAGCGCTGGTCGGGATCGTCCGCCTGCGCGACGAGGAGGATCTCCTCGTGTTTCTTCCCAAGAGCGATCCAGATGTGCAGCGCTTCTTCGAGGTGTCGCAGCGCTTCGGTGCGCTGCGGGTCGCGCTCATCGGGGTGGAGGCGCCGCCCGGCGAGGACATCTTCGCCGGCGAGACGATCCGTGGCCTCGCGCGTGCCACCGAGGCGATGCGCAACACCGAGGGAGTCGATCGCGTCTTGTCGCTCACCTCGATCGAGGACCTGCTGCCGTCGCCGCTCGGCGTCGAGGTCACCGCGCTCGTCCCCGGCCCACCCGCCGATCGCGCGGCCCAGGCGGCGCTGCGCGCCAAGGTGCTGTCGCGCCCGAGCGTCGTCGGCCAGCTCGTCTCCCCCGACGGGCGCGCCGCGCTGCTCATGGTCTACCTCGCGCCTGGCGTCGGCACGACCCGCGTCGTTCGCGCGCTGCGCGCCGCCGCATCGACGGCGCTCCCCGGCCTCCAGCTCTACTACGGGGGCGCGCCGTTCGCCGGCGACGCGATCTACGGCGAGGCCCGCCGCGACATGCTGCGCCTCTCGCCCATCGCGATCTTCCTGCTCTTCTTCGTCGTCGTGCTGTCGTTCCGCGACTGGGTCGGCGTGGGGCTGACGATCGGCTGCGTCGGCCTCGCCACGCTCGCGGTGCTCGGCGCGATGGGCGCGATCGGCGATCGCTTCACCGTTGCGACGGCGACCCTTCCCGTGATCCTCTTCGCCGCCGGGAGCGCCTTCCCGATCTACTTGCTCGGGCGCTACTACCTCATCCGCGAGACCAAGTCGCCCGAAGAGGCGGTGCGCGACGCGGTGGCGACGGTGGCCGTGCCGCTGACGATCGATACCGCGACGACCTCGATCGGCTTCCTCGCCTTCATCGTGATGAGCATCCCGCCGATGCGCGCCTTCGGCGTCGCCTGCGGCATCGGCATCTGGTTCGTCTGGGCGACGACGCTGACGCTGGTGCCGGCGGTGCTCGTGCTGTGGCCGCGCCGCTCGCCGCCACGGGAGCAGCTCGCGTGGCTTGGTCGTGCGCTCCAGCGCACCTGGTCCTGGTCGGAGCGCCACGCGGCGCTCGTCTCGCTCGTCGGGTTGATCCTGCTCGCGGCTTCGCTCGCCCTGACCCGGGATCTCGATGTGCGGATGGAGCCGCGGGCCTTCTTCAGCCGCGACTCCGAGCCGTGGCGCGCCGAGGCGTTCCTTGAGGAGCGCTTCGGCGGTGCCAGCTTCGTCGAGATCGAGCTGCGCGGCGATCTCACCGAGCCGGCGACGCTGCGCGAGCTGGCGCGCCTCGTCGAGTACGCGCAGACGCTGCCCGGCGTGACCCAGGTGCAGTCGATCCTCGACCCGCTGCTGCTCGTCGCCGAGGGCATGGGGCTCGGGCGTCGTCTGCCCGAGACGCAGCGCCAGGCGGGCAACCTGTTCTTCTTCCTGGTGGGACAAGCGGGCATGGAGTCGCTCGTGACGCACGATCGCTCGGCGGCGCTCGTCCACGTTCGCGTCCGAGGGGAGCCAAGGGAGGTGGTCAAGCAACTTGATCAGTACGTCAAGGCGCAGATCCCACCCCATCCTGGACCGCAGACGCCGGCCGAGCTGGCGCGTCGGCTATCCCGCGCGACGACGCGGCCGCTCGTTGCCGAGGAGATCCTCGGCCTGGTGATGCCGCCGGAGCTCGACGTGGCTGGAGAGAGCGACGCCGATCCGCGCCTCACCCAGGTCGAGCGCAGCCTGGCGCTCCTCGCCGAGCGGGTGCTGGGGCGACCGCCGAGCGCGGCGGAGCGGGCGCGGCTCTGGCCGATGCTCGACGAGCTCTACGCGCGCGTCCCGATCGCCGAGGTCGCGGTGCGAGCGACCGTGGCCGGTGAGCCGGTGCTCGATCGCGGCTTCTCGCACGCGGTCGCCACCAACCAGCTCCGCTCGACGATCGTCGCGGTGTTCCTCACCATCGTGTTCCTGACGATCCTCTTTCGCTCGCTGCG
>CAZPEY010000023.1:22764-27737 GCA_964585665.1 uncultured Polyangiaceae bacterium
GCGCTGCGTCTGCGACGAAGCACGGAGAGCAAGCGGGAGGCCGAGCGGAGCGGCGGGGCGTGAGGTTCTCAGAGATAGCCCTTGCGCTGTAGCGCAGCTCGCCGCCGGGAGGGGAGGGCGATCGACTGATCCTTCTTGCGGACGCCGCCCCCCAGCGAGACGGGGCACACGACGAAGTCGGAGGTGATCGGGAGCAGCGCGCTCCAGTCGAGCTTGTTCAGCCTCGCGGCGACCCGGGCGAGCAGGGCCAGCGCTGGCTCGACGGAACCCTTCTCCTCGAGCGCCCGGAGCACGGCCCGCGACCGATCGCGAACCTCGCGGTCGGTCACCTGCAGCTCGTCGCGATCGAAGAGCTCGTAGTCCTCCGGCGACCAGACGTAGCTCCGCGTCTCCTTGCCGTGCTCGCGGGCCCAGCCTTGGCGCTGACGCTCGAGACCAACGCCGAGCTCGGGCGGTAGCGGGCTGCCCTCTTCGTCGTAGACGAGCGCCACGCAGTAGGCGGTCTCCTGGATCCGCGCCGCGGCGATCACGCGCGGCAGCCGCTCGACGAGGAGCTCCTCGAGCGCGCTCGCGAGCGTCTTGAGGGGCGGCCCGCCGCGCCGCGGCGCCTCGTAGACGAGGTAGCGTGTGCCCTTGCTGCCGAACGTCGCGATCGATCGGAGCGCGCCGGTGTCCGCGTCCCAGTCGAGGAAGTAGGCCTGCGTCTGGGGCGTCCCACGACTCGCGAAGGTCTCGATGCGCGCCAGACGATCGTCTTCGTAGTGATACGTCTCGCGCAGCGTCCAGCCTTTCCCCGAGCGGGTGTGCGACATGGGCTTGTCGCCCTGAAGCTGGATCTCGACGCGGGCGAACGAGGTCTTGTCGTAGGAGTCGAAGTCGTAGCCGGTGGTCGTGTCGCCGTCGTGGAAGAAGAACTCGTCGTAGACTTGATCCTTGAACTCGGTCGTCCTCAACGCGACGACCAGCCGGTCCGCCGCGTCGAACCCGTAGCGGTACGCGACCGTCTTCAGCGCGGGGGCCTTGGCAAGCGGCTTGCCGCGCTGGATGCGCAGCCGCTCGGCCCAGTACGGCCGCGGATCGTGGAGCGGGCCGCTCGCCCACTGCCAGCGGACGACCTTGCTCTCGGCCTCGGCCTTGAGCTTGGCGTAGCTGGGGCGTCGGGGCTGCCGTGGCATCTCCTCAACGAATACCGCGATCGACGGGAAGGGGGAAAGACTTCTCGGCCGAGGTGGCGCGCCAGCTGCACACGGGCGACAATCGCGGCATGAGCATGCTGCCGCGACTGCGCGCGCTGGTGGTCCCGGACTTGCCGGAGCCCATCGACGAGGCGCAGTGGCGGTGGCTGAGTCGGCTCGGCGTCGGGGTCGCCGTCGCGTTCGCGCTGTTCAACCTCGCCTCGGTCGTGTTCACCGTGCCGCTGCATCGCGCCGCGTTCGAGCGCCACCTGTCGATCATCCTGCCGACGCAGGCGGTGCTGGCGCTGATCTCGCTCCTCAATTTTCGAGAGGGAGCGAGCGAGCAGCGACGTCGCCTCAGCATGTACGCGGCGATCCCGCTCGTTCTGTGGACGGGTATCTGCGGAATGTTTATGGACGAGGTCATCGAGACGAACTCTCTGTTGATCGTCATCTGCCTCGCCTTCTTCCGCACCGCGCTCGACGGGCGGCTTGGGCTCTACGGGCTCGTCTGGGCGTGCCTGCTGCAGGGGTTCCTCTGGTTGCTCGTGCACACGGGCGTATGGCCACCGATCGCGGTGACGTCGGAGACGGCGGTGTCGCGCGTCGCGAGCGCCGGGCGCTTCGCGGGCTACACGTACGCGTGGCAGCTGATGGCGTACACGCTCGCGTGGTTCCTCTCCAGCACGGTGGCCAATCGGTTTCGCGTCCTGGCGCACGCGGTGGTCCGCGAGCGCCAGCGCGCCAGGACGCAGCTCGCCGAGCTCGTCGGGAGCGCCACCCACGGGCGGCTCACCGGTCAGGTCGTCAACGGCCTTTACTATTTCAAGGAGCTGCTCGGGCGCGGTGGCATGGGCGAGGTCTACGAGGCCAAGCGCCTCGACGACTCGGAGCTCGTCGCGATCAAGGTGCTGTTCCCGCACCTCCTCGACGTGCCGCAGATGATCGAGCGCTTCGAGCGCGAGGTGGCGGCGGTGCGGCGCTTGACGAAGGCGAGCACCGCCGAGGTCATCGACTCGGGCGTCGCCGAGGATGGCTCGCCGTACCTGGTGATGGAGCGCTTGCGCGGCGAAGATCTCGCGGCGGTGCTTCGTCGCCGCGGACACCTCGCGTGTGACGAGTGGAGCTCGCACCTGGCCAAGCTCGCGGCCCTGCTCGACACCGTGCACGAGCAGGGGATCGTGCACCGCGATCTGAAGCCGTCCAACGTCTTCATGCTCGAGAACGGGGACGTTCGCGTGCTCGACTTCGGCGTCGCGCGCCTGGTGGACAGTCGGAGCGCGCTGACGTTGACCGGCGATCAATCCGTCATCGGCTCGCCGGGGTTCCTGGCGCCCGAGCAGGTGCGTCGCGAGCCGGGCATCGAGCTTGGCGCGTGGACGGACGTCTTCGGGCTCGGGGCGATCACGTATCGCGTGATCACGGGGCAGAACGCCTTTCCGTCGCGCAACGCCACCGAGGCGATCCTCGAGGCGCTCGAGCACCAGCCGCTCGCTCCCAGCCGCGTCCGCCCGGATCTCCCACCGCAGCTCGACGCCGTGCTCGCCATCGCGCTCGCCAAAGTTCCGCGGGAGCGGTACGCGCGTGCGTCCGAGCTCGCGCACGACTTTGCGCTTGCCGCGCGCGGTGCGTTGCCTGAAGAGACGCTCGCGCGCGCCGCGGCGATCTCTTCGCCTGACGGAGTGACGCCCGTCCTCGGCCGGGTGTAGATGATGGCCGTGCACGATCGTGGACCGGTGGGATGCCTCCAACGCTACCTCGACGGTGACCGGCAGAGGGTCTGGCACGAGCTGCGACAGCTCGGCACCAGGTGGCGTGAGCTCGACGAGCGCGAGGAGATAGAGGCCGTCGTGCGGGAAGCGATGACGCGGGCGAGTCGCAACGTCACGACGATCATCGAGCGCCTACGCGCACAAGGCTATCGCTTCGGCGATCCCTGGAGCGAGGAGCATGCGTGTGAGCCCCTTGCTCCGCCCGACGAGCACACGCCCGCCTTCGTAGCTTGGCTGGAGCAGCGCTTGGGGCCGCTGCCGCTTTCGGCGCGGCTGTGGATTGAACTCGTGGGGGATGTGAATCTCCTCGGCATTCACCCGAGTTGGCCGCGCGAGCTCGTCGCTGATCCGTTGGTGGTGGAGGTGGAGTACAAGAGCTGGCTGTGGGCCCAGCGCGACCGCACTGCGGTGCGCGCGCAATTGGAGAGTGCGCGCCAAGGCTGGGAGGACTACGCACGAGATGGCCTTGGGGATGTTGGCTGCTTTGCGATCGAGGTCGCGCCGGACGCGCTCCACAAGGCCAACATCAGCGGCGGCGCGCCCTACGGCGTGTTGGTGCCCGACGGGTCTGTCGACGCGATGTTCCGCTTCCGTGATGGCATCGTTCTGCCCTTCATCGAGTACTTGAACCTCGCGTTTCGTCACGGTGGGTTTCCCGGTCTGTGGACGCACGACGGTGGCCCGCAGACGTGGACGCAACGGAAGGCTCTCGCAGAGGGGCTGCTCGAACTGTAGCTGCTCGGACGACGTCTGTGGCTAAATGACCCGGGAGCGATCGGCGATAGGCGCACCGGCGTCGAGATGTCAGACTGAGACGATGTACTCCGTAGACGAGCGAGACACGGTCATCGAGTTGAAGGACTTTCCGCAGGCGTCCGTTGGGGCGCCGTGCCCCGTCGTCATGGCAGACGAGAATCAGCTGTTCGTCGCATACTACGTGGGGATCGTGGATCCGCGTTGGACCGGAAGCACGATCGGAGTAGTCGACCCCGGATCGACGGACGAGCCGGTGGCGGTCGTTGCCTTTCCCAGCTATCGGGCCTTCATGTTCGGACCGCCCAACGACGAGGCCTTTTCGGGGCACCCGCTCGCGTCGCGGGGGTTGTCTCCCTATTCAGTCTTCGAGGTCAGACAATCCTCATGGATTCGTGGCCTCGAACGGATGAACGCGGTGCATCCGTACCACCGTCCCGAGATGTTCTCGTCGCTGCGGCACTTTGTCTTCGCCTTCCATGACTCGACGTTCGAGTGCGTGGCGAAGGATTACGCCATCGAGGTTCGCCGAGGACCCGTGTTGGACGCTCTCGACACGATGAAGTTGCGGCTGCGCGCGGGTTGACGAGGATGCCGCACGGGCCAGCCACACACGAGTCGTTGGGGGGTCGAGATCGTCGACCCATTGAAGTAACATCGGGCGCATGAAGCTATCGATCCTGATGGGAGTGGGGCTTGGCCTCGCCCTCGGCGTCGCGGCGCAGGTCCGCGCGACCGAGCCGTGCGAACCGGTCACCTATCTGACGCTCGAGAAGGTCACCAAGAACGGCGTCGACGAGCCGCTGCCCACCGTCAAGACGACGGAGATCGCTAGCGCGTCGACCAGCTATGTCCTCGAGACGCTCTACGATCCGATCGCCAAGGACTACGTGTCCGTGAGCCACGCGCCATGAAGCGAATCCTCGGAGGAATCGTCGGCGCTGGAATGGGGCTCGTCCTGTCGGTGCTCGTCGTGCCGCTTGCGGGGTGTCCGATCGGCGCCTGTGCGCACAAAGCGATCGACAATGGAACGTATCAGGTGACCAAGGGCGGCAGCGCCTTCGGATCGTTCGTCGTCGCCAGCGGCAAGCTGATCCACACGGTCACGGCAGGCACGGATACGTACGTGATGACCTACGCAGCGTCGGCCAACCCGTAGTGCTCCGCGCGTCCTCGACCATGCGGGCTCTCCCCCTTGTGCCGTTCTTGTGCGCCGCCGCCTTCGCTGACGCGCCACCGGCGTCGTTCGCGACGTGGGTCGAGTCGTACGCGA
>CAZPEY010000023.1:27837-29963 GCA_964585665.1 uncultured Polyangiaceae bacterium
CGACTCGATCGCGATCGTCTGTAGGCCGGATGAGGGCGGCTCGGCGATGCGTGGCGCGTTTCTGATCGAAGCAGGCAGCAAGCACTTCGTCGCCGAGTTCGACACGCTGGACGTGACCGGCGGCCCGGCATGCGCGCCGACCGGGAAGCGACCGCCGTTCAGACGCACGACCGACAAGTCGTTGCGCAAGGACGTCTCGATGAAGCGCGGCGGCGACGAGGTCGAGATGGCGATCCGTGACGGCAAACTGGTCGTCGTGCGGACGTACTTCGGCGGTGGCCGCTACTGCAAGTCTCACGACTCGCATGCGTACGACTTCATCGCTCAGTCGTTCGAAGACTCGCACCAGACGGAGAAGGACTTCGTCTCCACCGGAGTGGACAGCTGCAAGAGTCGCGACAGCGCCGATTCGAAGGAGGCGCTCTTGCTCGTAACCAATCCGGGCGTCTCGACGGCGACGCGTACGGCGATCGCACGCGGCAAGGCCTCGTATACGGGGGCCGGCGACGCGAGTTTTCAGGTCGCGGTCACCCAACCCACCAAAGAGACGCTCGAGATTCGCGTCCAGATCACCGACGACGTCGCGCGTGCTGCTGATGAAAGGAGCGCGGCGGCGCTCGGCAAGGCCGATCACGTCGCGGTGTGGATCGGCCGACACTCCGTGAAGCTCGCGCGCGACGCGAGCGGCGCGTGGTTCGCGATCGGCGACGCGACGACGGTCGCAGGTGAACCCAACGACGTGCGAATCACCGTTCCGTTCAGCTGGGCGGGTTGGAAACAGACGGGCGGCGCTCTCATGGGCTCGCTGGTCGTCGCGTATTACGATGTCGACGACGCGGGCGAACCCACGGTGGTGGCGACGGCACCGGTGACGAGCCATCCGCGCGGCATGCTCATGAAGCTGCCGGGCGCGGCGCGCTGGCCCTTGGTCGGCAAGGAGGTCCCGTCGCCCTTCAACGCGGATGGCGAGTGTCCTCGCGGTCGGAACTGATCCGCGTCGCTGAGTGCCATCGTCGATCGGCGGCGTACCGATCAGCTCGCAGAAGCTGCGCGTTCTCCAGCGCACCTCGGTGCGCACGATCCGAACGTCGCAGGTGACAGTCTCGTCGTAGAGGAACGTGCCCCTCCGTACGGTCACCCCAGACTAGATGCCGTCACTCGTGCCTAGCGGTGCCCTAGAGGACCACGATGAAGAGGGAGAACTTGCGGCACCGAGCGCAGCGGATCTCGTGATTCTCGCCCGCGTCGCCGCTGTGCTGCACCCACCACGACTCGAGGATCTCGAGGTTGCCTTCGACGTTGCCGCACGCACCGCAGGCATAGTCCGTTGGCCACCCCGGCCCGGTCCGGACGTAGCCAAGATCCTCGATCGAGCCGGTCTTGCGCTCGCCTTCGGCGTAGTCGGCCGGCGCGACGATCGGGGTGTCGGAGACGCGGTCTGCCACGGTGGGCGATTCTATCAAGCGCGCCCCCGTCCCCAGCTCCAAAAAGAAGCTGCGGACGATCGGTGGTCAAGAGGGTTGACTACTTGGTGAGCCCGGGGAGTCTTGCTTCAATGTGAACGTGCGACGCCAGATCAGCGTACGCGCGGCCTAGGATTTGTCATCGTCCCACTTCAAACCGGACACCTGCTGCATAGCGGCCTGCATGGCGTCGGATAGCGTTGAGTGCCCCCCGCCACCAGCCTTGTACTCGCCCCGCGCTGTTGTCGATCCCCACTCGATGTAGAAGCACGGTCCAGGCTGATCGTCTCTGACGTCGGGAGAATCCTCGTGATCACCGGAGCCGTAGCGCACTTCGCTGCGAACGATCCGAACATCACAGGTGATAGTTCCGTCATACAGGAAGGTCCCCTGCACCACGGTGACGCCACGGTAAATACTGTCCACGTCCAGCCCTATGCGGCCTTGACGTCGACGTGGAGTTTCAACTTGCTTCGATCGACGAGGTCCTGAAGCGCGAGCTTCACGAGCCGTGCTTGCGAATAGCCGAGAACCTTGGCGAACCTCGCTGCGCGATCGAGGCTGACTGCCTTGCGGCCCTTCTCGATGTCGTTGAGGTGGGACTTCGAGATGCCGAGCTTCTTGGCAAACCCCGGCTGAGTCATCTCTTCGCCTTGGCGTACA
>CAZPEY010000024.1:0-29948 GCA_964585665.1 uncultured Polyangiaceae bacterium
CAGGGCCTCGAGAAGCTCGACACCAAGCTCTACCGTGCGACGCAGGCCCTCCTCCAGGTCATCCCGGTCGACTGATGAAATTCGAGAGCGGGGAGCTGCGGCTCGACTACGAAACCCACGGCGAGGGGCTGCCGATCGTCTTTCTGCACGGCCTGGCGATCGATCGGCGCCTGCTGCGTGAGGTCTGCGAGCCGGCGTTTGCCGGCGAGGGTGCGGACACGCGCTACAAGCGGATCTACGTCGATCTACCAGGGCACGGCGACAGCCCAGCGGCGCCGCTGTACGCGTCGGCCGATGGCCTCGCCGAGGCGCTGCGCCTGTTCGTCCACGAGCTCGTCGGGGACAAGGAGCTGGCGATCGTCGGCTACTCGTATGGTGGCTACCTCGCGCCGCTGCTGGCGCAGCATTTCTCGTCGGTGCGCGGCCTGTTCCTCGCTTGCCCCGTCGCCGAGCCCGACTTTGGCAAGCGCCGCGTGGCGCACCGTCGCGTCGCGCTGCGCGAGCCCGGGCTGCGGTTCTCCGAGGATCCGCGCGAGCAAGCGGCCTTCGACGAGATCGCGGTCCTGCAGACGCAGACGGTGCTGAGCGCGTTTCAGCGGCTCGTGCACCCGGCCAACGTCGCGGCGAGCCAGACGTTCCTCTCGCAGGTCCGCGATCGCTACGTGACGCAGCGGCCGCTCGTGTCGCTCCTCCAGTCGTTCGCGGCGCCGACGACGATCGTCGCTGGGCACGACGACCACTGGGTAGGCTACGAGGACATGCTGCCGTGGTGTCGCGCCATCCAGCGCGCGGCGCTCCACGTCCTACCCGACGCGGGCCACCTGCTGCCGCTCGAGCAGCCGCAGCGACTGCGGGCGCTGCTCAGCGATTGGACGGCGAGTTTGTAGGGGAACGATCGAGGAGGCCGAAGCGGAGGCGGGGCGAGCTGGCGATCAGCCGCCGATGATGACGTCCGAGGAGCCCTCTTGCACGGTGCCGACGCCGCCGCAGTGCTGCGTCATGTCGTCCTTGCGAATGGCACCCTTGTCGTTGATGTTCACCGTCATCGAGCCCTTGACCGCGGTCCACATGTTGGGGCCACAGCACGCGGCGTGAACGCCCTTGTCCTGCATGCGAATCGCCGGCTTGCCGTTGATGTTCACCGTCGGAGAGCCGACGATCGCCGGGCCGATCGGCGGGTGTGGACAGCCCGGGCAGCCGTGCATGTCCACGCTCGCCTTGGCCTTGTCTCCGAGTCGCATCGCGCCAGCCATCGCCGTCGCTCCTAGTTGATGTTGACGGTCGCGCCCTTGACGGTGAGCGTGCTCGACGCCTTGAGCTCACCAGAGCCGGACGCGTTGATCGTGACGTTGGACGACGCCTTGAGCTCGAAGTTCGCGCCCGACTTCCACTTCGAGTCCTGCGAGCTCTCGATCTCGATGTTCTTGGCCTCGAGTCGAATCTTCTCTTTGGCCTTGATGAGGATGTCGCCCGAGTCGGTCTGGATGGTGATCGACTTGTTCTGCTTGTCGATCGTCAGCTTGTTCTTGCCGTCCTGATCCTGGATGTGGATCTTGTGGGCGTTGTCCGTGTCGTCGAGCACCAGGTAGGCGCCCGCCTTGGTCTTGATCGTCACCTGCTCCTTCTTGTCGACGTCGTTGTCGTTGAACTCGAGGATGTGCCCCGAGCGCGACTTGAAGGTGCGCAGGTGGTTCTTGCCGTTCTGCGACTTGTTGTCGACGATGACCGCGTCGTCGCTGTTCCACAGCATGCCGATGACGTAGGGGCGGTTGATGTCGCCGTGCTCGAAGGCGACCAGCACCTCGTCTCCGACCTCGGGCAGGTTGAAGAAGCCGCGATTCTTGCCCGCCATCGGCGTCGCGATGCGGCACCACCAGCTCTCCTCGGGGTTCTGATCGCCACCGTTGGGCAACCACGGGAAGCGGACCTTGACCCGGTAGTGGCCGTCGTCGTCCTTGTTGTTGGTGACGATCGCCGGGACGACGCCGAAGATCTTATTCCGCGTCTCGCGCCCGACTACCGTGAACATCTCTTCGAGGGACAGAGCCACCTTGCTTCCTCCGAGGCTAGGTCATGGAGCTTACCATGACTCTCTGATCGTTATCGGCAGAACCGGCGCCGAAGTTGCCGAGGCGTACTAGACGATGCTGCCGGGCGTCATCATACCCGTCCCACCGACGACGGGACCGACCGGTACGTAGGGGGGCGCGAAGGACGGCACGGGGCCCGTCCCCATGATCTTGGTGAACATCGTCGACGCGTACCAGGTCGTGAAGCAGGCCTGGATGCCGGTCGCGACCGCGTCGAAGATCTCGCGCGCGTAGTTGGCGGTCGGGTTGCCGAACATGCCGAGCATCTGGCTGCTCAGCGAGCTGGCGACGAACAGCGACGACGCAGCGGGCGCCAGCGCGGCTAGCGGCGCCGGCACCGGGCTCGGCGTCGGCGGCGCCACCGGCGACGGGAAGGCGGCGAACATCGGGAACAGCGGTAGACCCGGGATCTTGATCATCGACTGGAACGACAGCCACGTCGTGTTCATCGTGTTGACGACGGCGTTCGAGTAGAGCAGGAGCTGCGGGCTCTCCTTGGGCGCCGATGCGAGGATGAGCGGGCCGAGCGGCGGCCCGACGACCTGCCCGCCCGTCGCCGTCACCGAGTTGACGACGATGCCGGCCATCGACGCCAGCGACTGCCACTGGCTCCACGCCGAGCAGATCGCGCTGCAGATGCCGTCGATGAAGTTGCCCACCTTCTCGTTGAGCATCTTCTGCGTGTCGACGTGATACTTGTTCACCGACGCAGGGATGAACAGCGGCGGGGCACCTGGCGCAGCCGCCATCTCGCTCGGCTGGAAGGCCTTGTTGTAGTGGCCGTTGTCGCCGCTCGGCTGCGACCAGTCCTTGGGCACCTTGAGCGCGTTCGACATGAACTTGGCCCGGGCGAGCTGCTGCATCATCGAAGCTTGTGGCGCTGGCATTCGTCTTCGTTCCTCTGTCTGCTTTATTATCGACTGGAGCCCGAACGGAGTTGCTTCTGTCTGCGCCTGAGTATAATCGCGGCCATGGCCATTCAGCTACAGTCGGGTGAGCAAGTGATCTTTCCGGCACCGTACGTTCCTACGGAGCCGGCGCTGACGCTCATCACCACCAACCGGGTGATCAACTTTGGGGACGAAGGGCGCGTAGAGATGGATCTCGGCAAGGTGAGCTTCACCGGCAAGCTGTCGGGTCGACCGCTGCTCGTGCTCGGCATCGTGCTGGCGCTCCTCGGCCTGCCGCTCGTCGGCTGGGGGGCCTACCAGTACAACTCGGTCAAGGGCATGCCGACCTTCGAGGAGCAGCCACCGCCTCCTGGCGTCGACGCGGTGGATCCGGCGGACGTCCGCATCCGCGCCGTGATCTTCGCGGTGTTCGGGGCGCTCTTCGTCGGTGCGGGCTACCTCTGCGCCAAGCGAATCCGCTACCTCATCCTCTGCCGCGGCGACGGCAAGATGATGAAGATCAAGGCCAAGGACGAGATGCAACAGACGCAGATCTTGATGACGCTGCAGGCGATGGTGCAGGGCGCCAAGGCGTCGCAAGGCCAGCCTCCCCCCGCCTGATCGCATCGCCGGTCGCCTCGCCTACGCCCGGCTACCGGGCCGCGCGGATTTTCTCACCCGTAGATAGTCGACGCGGTAGCGATGCGACAGGTGCGCGTCGCGGCGCAGCGTCCAGTCGAGCTCGGCCTCGTCCTCGACGTCGTAGCAGGCCTGAAGCCCGTCGCCGGAGCGCAGGATCGCGCGCAGCGCGGCCTCGGGCGCTGCGCCACCCAGGCGCTCGTGTTCGTCGGTGTAGCCGCTCGTCCAGGCGTAGGGCGAGGCGAGCAGCGCCTCGCCGCCCGGCTGAAGCAGGGCGTCGATCACGCACAGCAGCTGGCGCGGGCTCGCCACCGCGTCGAGCAGGTTGAAGGCGACGATCCGCTCCGCCAGACCTGGGGGCAGGGGCGGATCGAGCACGTCGCACGCCACCAGCTGCACCGTCGCTGGAGGTGGCCCGGGAGGCTGCGCCTCCGCCTCTGCATAGTGGCGCCCGACGACGCGCCGGCCGAACGGCAGCCCCTGCCCCGACAGCAGCGTCGCGGCGGCGCGGAGCGAAGCGGCGTTGCGATCGAGGCCGTAGACGTGGCGGGCGCCGCGTCCGAGCTCGAAGAGCCCTCGCCCGACGGAGCAGCCGAGCTCGATCGCGGTCTCGACCGGGGCGACGGCGCGCTCGGCGATCTTGGCGGCCAGCGCCGCGAAGCCGAAGGTGTCGCGCGCCTCGGGGCGCGTTCGATCGCCGTAGTGGGCGTCGACGTACAGGCTCAAGTGCTCGAGCCAGCGCTGTACCGGGCCCGCGTCGTCGCCCGCCTGGGCGAGCGTCGCTGTGAGCTCGGTCGGCCAGGGCGCCGCCAGGAGCGGCAGCGCCTCGCTCGGCAGCCACGAGCCGAGGTCCAACCCGACCAGCGCGATCCCGTGTACGATGGGGTAGCGCTGGCCGCAGTCGCGATTCTGGCAGGCGAGCCAGGTCCGCTCGACGAGCTCGAGCGCGAACAAGTCGACGCGCTCGTCGGAGATCACCCGACAGGCCGGACAGATGAGGGGCACCGAGCGAGCCTACCATGATCGACGTCGAGCCGACGAACCCTGAGGCGCTGCGCGCTCGCTTCGACGCTGCGCTCGCGGCGGCGCGCTCGGGGAGCGGCGATCTCCCGTCGCAGTTTGCGGCGCGCTTGTCGCCCCAGGTCGCCGCGGCGCTCGCCGCTCACCCGGGCCCCTCGCCGTCGCTGATCGAGCACTACGTGGCGCGCATGCCGCAGGCGATCGTCGCCCAGTGGGAGGCGCTGCCACCGCTGCTCGAGCGATGGTTGCTCGGCCCGTTGCCGAGCCCGCGCTTCGAGCAGGCCCTGTCGCGCATGGCGACGCTGCTCGCCGAGGTCGAGCTGTCGTTCGCGGCGCACGTCGGTGCGCCCGACGCGGCGACCCTGCTCGATCGGCTGCCCTCGATCGCGGCGATCTACTTTCACAGCTTCTTTGGGGGCAGCCTGCCGATGCTGGGGCTCGGGGCGGCGGAGCGAAGGCGCTACGAGCGGGCGCTGGACGGCGGCGCGGACGCGGCGCAGCTGTTCGAGCGCCACCTCCTCGGCAACCTGATCCACGAGCTCTGCCACGGCGGACGGCGGGCAGCGCCGAGCGCGCCGCACTTCCTCTTCACGGAGGCGGCGGCGATCCACCTGGGCGCCGAGATCGAGCCCCGCCACGTCTTTGCCGACGAGCCAGGGGAGGCCGTGCCGGCGGCGGGTGGCTACTACCTGCTCGCGCTCGGGCTCGAGCGGCTCCTCGGTCGGCGCGCCCTGTGGGCGCTGGCCGATGGGACGCCCCTCGAGGACGTGTGGCCCCCGGCGCTCGCCGCGGTCGTGCGCGACGCCGAGCGTGCGGCGTCGCGGCAGCGTCCCGAGGAGCCGTTCGCCGGGGACGCGAGCCGACGCCTCGACTGGCTCAAGCTGGTCGACGTGGCGCGCGTGGACGCGGGGCGAGCGCCGCGCACCCTCGACGAAGCAGCGGCGCTGCCGCTCGACGCGTTGCCGTGGAGCCACGCGTCGATCGCGGAGAGCGACTGGCGCCTCGTCGCGAGCTCGCTCGATGCGCTCTTCTCCAAGACGACCTACGACGCGCAGATCGCGACCGTTCCCGACGAGCTACCGGACGGAGAGATCCGCCTCGACGTCGCGCGCTGCGTGTTGCAAGCGGCGCCACGCAGCGACGGAGTGTTCGGCGAGCCGGCGACGGGGATCTTGCCGCCGTCGATCGCTCATTCGCTCGCGGTGCGGGGCCTGCGACAGCTGCGGCTTCGTGATGCGACCCGCGCGCTGCGCCCGCGTGCGCTCGAGCGGCTGCGCGCGCTCGTCGAGAGCAGCCGCGCTCTGCCAGCGACGCTGGAGATCTCGTGCTCGTAGGTCCGCTGCCCGAGCTTGGCGCCTACCTCGTGTGGGCGGCCATCGAACTCGGGCTCGCGACCGGGGAGGTGACGTGCGAGGCGCTGGTGGCGCGGTACGGACGACGGGCGGCGCGCCTGGTCGACGCGTGGCGGGCGCTCGGCCTCGTCGAAGCAGCTGACGCTGGCGAGGAGGTCTGGCGCGGGCCGCGCACCGCTGGGCAGCCGCCCGCCGGCGCCTGGTCGCAGCTCGCCGTCATGGTGCGCGCCGATCGGTCGGTCGCCCAAGGCGAGCACTCCGTCGACGCAGGCTATCTTTCGCAGCTCGATGCCTGGGCCCGCGCGCCGGCCGCTTCCCTCGCGGCGCGGCTGGCCGAGCTGCCTCTCCCCGACGGCGTCGTGCTCGATCTCGGCTGTGGCGCTGGCACCTACGGCCGAGTCGTCGCGCGACACCTCGGGCGCGACGCCGTGCTCTGCGATCGACCGGCGGTGATCGAGGTCGTCAAGCAGCTTGACCAGACGGCGGCGTGGTGGCCGCGCGATCTCCTCGACGATCGCGACGGCCAGCGCGCCCTGCCGAGCGCCGCGGCCGTGCTCCTGTGCAACGTCCTGCACCTCTACGACGCTGCCACAGCGGCGCGGCTGCTCGCCACGGCGGCGGCGGCGCTGCGCCCCGGAGGCTGGCTCGTGGTGCGCGAGCTCGTCATCGACGCCGATCGCCGAGCCCCGCTGCGCAGCGTGCTCTTCGCCCTCAACATGGCGCTCTTCACCAACGGTGGAGATGTACACGAAGCGGCGACGATCGAGCGACTGCTGGCAGCGGCGGGCCTGAGCGACGTTCGGGCGGAGTCGATCGACGACGAGCCGGAGTCACGTCTCTTCTTCGCCAGGCGGCCGGCGTGAGCGAGCGCTTCGCGCCCAGGCTGGCCGCGACCGTCGAGCGGGTCGCCGCCGATCTCGATCGACGCGGCGCTCGCCGTGCGGTGCCGCTGCCGACGCTGCAGCTGCCCCGATCGTTCGGTGCGCTGCTCTGCCGGGTCCTCGACGAGGAGGCGACCGGCGGCCGCGCGGGCGCGGCGCGTGCGGCCGCGCTCGAGCTGCTCTATCTCGAGACGCTGCCGTCGCTGCGCGCCGCGCAGACGCTCGACGCCAGCGCGCCGATCGGGCCGCTGTTCCACACGCCGATCGCCTGGCATCGCCTGCCCCGCCTCGGGCCAGCGCTGGCCCGGCTCTTCGACTGGCTCGACGAGGCCGGGGCTGACCCGAGCGCCGTGCTCGGGGCCCGGAATCCGAGCGAGCTCCGCGAGCGCTACCCGACGCTCGACGCGCTGTGCGGCGCGACCCACTATGGCGGGTTCTTGCCCCTGCTCTACGCCTACCCGGCCGATCTGCAGCGCGGCGCCGCGCTGCTCGACGGGGGCGCCTCGGTCGAGGCGGTCGTAGATCAATTGTTCGCGAGCCCGATCCTCCACGAGCTCTGCCACTTTCGGCCGGAGCGGACCGTCGAGCTGCCGCTCTATCTTGACGAGTGCATCGCGGCGCTGCTCGGCGTGACGCTCCTGCCGGAGATGGCCTTCCCCGACGGCAGCGGGCGCTACGGCCTGTATGCGGCGCCACTGCTGTACCAGGTCGGGCAGTGGATGGCGCGCTGCTTTGGGGCGACGGCGCTGCTGCGGCTGCAGGCTGGGGCGCTGCCTGCGCGCGCCGTTCTCGGGGAGGCGCTCGTCGAGCGGCTGGCGGCGCACAGCTGGCGCGAGTACCTGGAGCGACGGCCCCTGCACCTCTTGTCGGACAACTTCGATCCGCAGCCGTGGTGTCGGCTGCTCGCCGGGCTCGCCGCCGACGATCCCTGGTCGAGGCTGCCGCCGCTCGCGATCGAGGCAGCCGATCTGCAGCTCTGGGAGGCGGCGCTCAAGACGATGTGTCTCGAGGAGGCGCAAGCCGACGGGACCTTCCTCGTGCGCGAGGCGCCGAGCGCGACGCCGATCGCGATCGATGCGAGCGGCTGCCGGGTCGAAGGTGGGCCGCGGCTGTTCGGGCAGCGCGCCCGCTATCTCCTCTCGCCCGCGATCGCGCAAGCGCTGCAGCGGCGTGGCCTCGCGGGCCTGGAGCTGGCGCCGATCCTGCCGAGCGACATCCCCGACGAGGTCGAGCGGCTGCGACGGCTTGTGGTAGGCTAGCTTCGATGGCGAGGGTCTTCCTGCTCAATCCGCCGGGGGGTGAGCCTGTCCGGACGCCCTTGCTGGCCTTCTGCCATCTGGCTGCGTCGCTGCGCGCCGCCAAGCACGAAGTGGCGATCTACGACGCCTGCGCGACGAATGCAGTCAAGGATCTTGACTACATCGCCGAGCGCGTCGCTGCGTTCTCGCCCACGGTGATCGGCCTGCACTTGAAGACCCTCTCGGTGCAGGCGGGCTACGCTGCCGCGGCGCGGCTCGCCTCGCTGGCGCCGCTGTGTGGCGGTGGGCCGCACGCGACGATCTGCCCCGACGAGGTCCTCGACGCCGGCTTCGCCTACGCGGTGCGCGGCGAAGGCGAAGAGACGCTGGTCGAGCTCGCCGACGCGCTCGATGGACACCGCGCCCTGTCGTCGGTGCGCAGCCTGACGTATCGCTCCGGCGACCAGCGCGTCCACAACCCGAGCCGCGGCTTTCTCCTCGATCTCGACGCGCTGGCGCCGCCTCTGTCGGCGCTCGATCTGTTCGATCCCGCCTGGTACGGACGGCGAGAGCTGCTCCCTCCCGCCGGGATGCTGTCGAGCCGCGGCTGTCCCGCGGCGTGTACGTTCTGCGCCAACAACGTCACCGGTCGGCGCTTTCGCTACCGCTCCGCAGCCTCGGTGATCGCCGAGCTCGAGGACTGTCGGAGCCGCTTTGGACAGATCGCGTTCTCGTTCTTCGATGACTCGTTCGCCGTCGGGCGGCGCCGGATGGAGGAGCTGTGCGGCGCCCTCGAGCAGACCGGTGGGCTGCACTGGACGTGCACCGCGCACCCCGCCCACCTCGATCGAGCGACCCTCGAGCGCATGCAGCGCGCCGGCTGCGGCGGCATCGACATCGGCATGGAGAGCGCCGATCCGGAGATGCTGCTTCGCATCGGCAAGGGCGTCACCGTCGAGCGCGTCGTCGACGTGCTGCGCGACTGCAAGGCGCTCGGCCTGCACGTCATCGTCAACCTGATGTTCGGCTGGCCCGACGAGACGGAGGGCGAGCTCGAGGCGACCATGGAGTTCATGGAGGCCGCCGCGCCGCTCGCCGGCGGCTTCAACGCGCGTGGCGTGGTGGTCCCGTATCCGGGGACCGAGCTCTACGATCGGCACCACGCGCGGTTTGGGTTCAGCGAGTGGTGGCGGCGCGAGCCCGCGCTCGAGTACGCGCCGTTTCCGGCGGAGTGGTCGTACGACGAGGTCGTGCGCGCCTACGCGTCGGATCCGGCGCTCGGACGCAACTTCTTCCGCCTCGAGGACCGCAAGCTGGCGCTGATCGAGCACGCCCTGCTGCGCAAGGCCGAGCTGACCTACGCGAACCTCGGCTACGCTCCGTCCGCCATCAAGGTCCCCGCCGCGGGCGCACGCTGAGGCCGCGCGTCGCTACCGGTTGACGCCAAGCGCGCTTCCCGCGTATACGAAGCATGCGCGACCGAGCCCCGGTGGCGGAATGGCAGACGCAGAGGACTCAAAATCCTTCGTGCTTACGCACGTGTGAGTTCGACTCTCACCCGGGGCACTCTTGCTGGTCGCTTTCGCCGCTCGACGAGCTGCGCTATTCTCTCCGGCGGAGTGCATCGGCTCGATGGCTAGCGTGACCAATCCCCCTGCCGCCACCGTCCTCGTGGTGGACGACGACGAGGGCACGCGCCGCCTGACGGTGCGCTGGCTGCAGAAGGCGCAGATCGTCTGCCTCGAGGCGGCGACGGGCGAGCAGGCGCTCGACGTCGCGGTGAGCAAGGCGGGCGAGATCGACGCCATCGTCTGCGACGTCATGATGCCCGGCATCGACGGCTTCGAGACGGTGAGACGGCTCAAGACGGCACCCGAGACCGCGCCGATCCCCGTCGTGCTGTTGACGGCGCACGCGATCGGCGAGCACGACATCATTCGCTCCGTCGAGGCCGGCGCCGTGGATCACCTGATCAAGCCGTTCTCGGGGCCCGTCCTCGTCGCCAAGGTCAAGGCCACCTGCGCCCGATCGCGGGCCGAGCGCAAGCTGCGCAGTCAGCTCGTCGACGCGGAGACGTCGGCGCTCGTCGACCCGCTCACCAAGCTCGGCAACCGGCGCCACTTCGAGGCGCGGCTACGCGAGGAGACCGCCTACAGCCAGCGGCACAAGGAGCCGCTGACGCTCGTGATGGTCGACGTCGATCACTTCAAGGCGATCAACGACACCTTCGGCCATCCCGAGGGAGACCGGGTGCTCGAGTACCTCGCGGCCGAGGCGCTGCGCGTCCTCCGCGCCGGCGACTCCGCCTTTCGCTTTGGCGGCGAGGAGTTCGTGCTGCTGCTGCGGGCGTGTCGCTGCGAGCAGGGGAGCGTCGCCGTCGATCGCCTGCGCGGGGCGCTCGCGGCGCGGCCGATCGAGCTCGGCAAGTTCGGTGAGCCGCGCGTCATCCGCTTCTCGGCGGGCCTGGCCTCGGCCGACGCCGACAACGAGTTCTCGAGCGAGCGCTTGGTGGCGCGCGCCGACGAGGCGCTGTATCGGGCCAAGCAGGGCGGTCGCAACCGCAGCGTCATCGCCAGCTAGCGGTGGGGTTGGCGGTCTGAGCGGCCGTGGGGACCCGGATGTCTCGACGTCGCCCGCGGTCGCGCTAGAATAGGAGGCAGAACCATGGGGGCGCCCAAGGTCGACGACCTCACCCTGCCGATGAACTTTCGGCTGACGCTGGCGCAGCGTCTGCGGGGGCTCGAAGGACTGCCGAGCTACCTGGTGCGCCTGCGTCGCATCGAGGAGCTGACCGAGCGACTCGTCGGCTATCTGCGGCAGCTGGTGCAGCGCGCCCGCGCCGCCTGGCCAGACGACGACGTCACAGCGGCCGAGGTGTTCTTCACCTCGGCGCACGCCGTCGATCTGACGCCGCTCCACGAGCTCATCGATTCGCACAATCGCTACTATCCGATCGAGGCGAACCTGCCGATGGACGTGCGTACGGGGCGATTTCTCGACGGGAACGGCGAACCGTGGCGCAAGCTCCGGCGGCCGCGGCTCGAAGATCTGCTCGCGCTGGTCTGACGGAGCTGGCGACTACTTCGACGGGCGGAGCGGGGCGGCGCGACGGCCGCTTGCCTCTTCGATGACCTGGCGGAGGCGCGCGAAGGCCGTCTGCTTGGCGAGGCACGCGGCCGCGCCCAGCTCCGCCGCGCGCGCCTCGAGCTCGCTGCTCACCTTGTTCGACAGCACGACGACGGCGATGTGACTGGTCGCAGCGGTCTTCTTGATGACCCCGACCAGCTCCCACGCGTCGACGGCGGAGAGCGCTGAGTCGACGACCACGACCTGCGGCTGATCCGCGCCGATGGTCAGCAGCGCCTCGAGCGCGGACGTCGTCGTCGCGACCTCGAAGCCATCACTCGACTTGAGCGAGCGCTGCGCGGCCTTGAGCTGCTGCGTGTCCTCGTCGACGACGAGCACCGACAGCTTGCCCTCCTTGAGGGCGTCGGGCAGCGGCAGCTTGAGCTTGCGCAGGAACTCGCGCAGATCCTCCCCCGCGACACGACGACGTCCGCCCGGCGTGCGGAACGCGCGCAGCTCGCCCGCGTCGATCCAGCGAATGGCCGTCGTGATGTGGACCCCGCACAGCTCCGAGATCTGCTTTGTCGTGTAGAACTGCGCCACCGTCGTCGGTCCCAATTATCCGAGGTATGCCAAGAGTGTGAAGAACCTCTCGGGAATCCCACTGTGCACAAAATACCGGGCGCTGGCAAGCGACCGAGGTCGCTTTGTCCGTCGAGAAATCGGCTTTTTGAGGCTTGACTTCGCGGCGGGCTCTGCGGGTCGCGCGTTGCCTAGAAGCTGGCGCCGATGCCGAGCTGCAGATCGATGTTGAGACCGCTCTGCGCGTCCTTGAGCGCGATCGCGCCGAGCACGTTGACGTCGAAGATCAGCACGACGTGCTTGGCCACGTCGAACCACACGCCGCCGCCGCCCCCGACGAGCACGTAGCCCATCAGGATCGAGTCGACGCAGTGGTTGCGGTCCTTGCAGACCTCCTGGCGGAAGACCTCTTTGTTCCCTGCGTTGTACTCGATCGCCGTCGCTGCATCGACGAGCGGCTCGGCATCGACCTGAACCGCGAGCATGTGACGGATCGTGCCGCCGCCGATGTTGAGGTGCAGGTACGGGTGGAAGCGCCCGTCGAGGAACTTGTAGCGGAAGCGGAGCATGCCGGCGATCGCGCCGAAGGCCTTCTTGGTGCCGCCATTCTCCATGCCCGTCGCGACCGTCTCCGCGTTGGCGCCGGTGACGAGCTGGATGCGCGCGAGCGCGGACAGCGAGATCTTCCGCGTGATGTTGCCGCCGATCTCGAAGGACAGGTGGAAGGGGGCGATCGTCGTGCCGCCCGGCTTGCGAACTTCCTCGCGGACGTACGTATCGGTGTTGCCGTCGTACTGCCACGCGACCTCGGTCTTGTTGCCGCCGGGCTGATAGCCGAAGCCGAAGCCCGGCATCAGCAGCAGGAAGACGCGATCGAACTTGCCGCTCTTGCCGCGCCCCGACTCCTCCTTCTTGCGCTTCCGCGCCAGCGCGAGCGGATCTTCGCGATCCGGATCTGCCGTCGTCGCGGTGTCGGTGATCATGACGATGTACGGGTTCGCCGCCGAGCCGCTGGCGACGACGCCGCGGCCGCGCACGTCGCGCGCCTCGACGTAGTACTGCAGGGTGCGGCCGGTCACGACGTCGGCTGGGATCGTCGCCGACCACTCGGCGCCGCCCTCGTTGTTCATCGGCACCGCCTCGTACTCTTCCTGTCCGACGGCGCGATAGAGCAAGAAGACCCGACTCGCGCCCGTGTCGCTGCCGAGCTGCGCCCGCATCACGATCGGAGCGCCAGGCTTGGCCTCCTCGACGACTTGATGGACAAGCCCCTTGACCTCTTCGGCGGGCGGCTTCTTGGCGGGTTCGGGCTTCTTGGCGGGCTCGGGCTTCTTGGCGACGGGCTCGGGCTTCGGCTCGGGCTTGGCCTCGGGCTTCGGCTCCGGCTTCGGTTCGTTCTTCGCCTCGGGCTTGCCCTTGGGCGGCATGCGCTCGGGCTCGCTCTTGGGCGGCATCCGCTCCGGCTCGTTCTTCGGCGGGATGCGCTCCGGCTCGGGCTTGGGCGGCGTGACGGGCTTGGCCGGCCGGCTCTGGCCGAGCTGCCGCTGTGCCTGCGCGAAGGCGTCCTCGAGCTCGGGCGTCGCGACGTTCGGATCGAGCTTGGCGTCGGGCTTGATCTTGAGCGCGTTGACGAACTGCTGGACACCGCGGTTCTTGTCCTTGAAGCCGGCAATGTAGACGAGGCCGAGGTTGATGTACGTCTTGGCCGCCAGCGGCGTCTCGTCGAGACCGTTCGAGCGCAGCATCGCGACCGCATCGATCAGCGTACGCCGCGACGACTCGAACTCGAGCGAGTCGTAGTCGTCGAGGGCCTTCTTGTTCATACGCGTGACTTGCTTCTCGACGTCCTGCGCGAACGCAGTGGTCGAGAGCGAAGACGTGAGCAGCAGTGCGAGGAGAGGGAGCGCCGTGCGGAGTGTGCGTGCCATTCGTTACTACTGCGCGACGATGAAGAATTCGACGCGTCGGTTCTTCTCGCGGCCCTGGTTGGTGCGGTTGTCTGCGATCGGACGCGACGGACCAAAGCCCTGCGCCTCCATACGCCCACCGTCGACACCGCGCTCGATGAGGAAGCGACGAACGCTGTCGGCGCGGCCTTGCGACAGTTTCGTGTTGAGCTTGGCCGAGCCGCGGCTATCCGTGTGACCTTCGATGCGGACGCGGATCTCGGGGCGCGACTTCAGCACGTCGGCGATCTCGTTCAGCATCGCGAAGGAGTCGGGCATGATCTTGTCCTTGCCCGTCGCGAAGTGAACCTTCTGCTTGAGCTCGATCTTGTCCTTCGTGACGACGATGAACTTCTGCTTCGGGCAGCCATCGTTGTCGGCCGGGCCGGGCACGTCGGGGCACTTGTCGACGCGGTCGAGGACCGTGTCGCCGTCGGTGTCCTTGTCCGGGCAGCCCTGGTTCTCCTTGCTGCCGGGGACGTCAGGGCACTTGTCGTCCTTGTCGAGGATGCCGTCCTTGTCGTTGTCCGGATCGGGGCAGCCGTCGGCGTCGTCGAAGCCGTCCTTGTCCTCCGGCTCGTTCGGGCACTTGTCGTCGACGTCGGGCAGGCCGTCCTTGTCGTTGTCGGCGTCGGGGCAGCCGTCGGCGTCGTCGAAGCCGTCCTTGTCCTCGGGCTCGTTCGGGCACTTGTCGTCCTTGTCGAGGATGCCGTCGCCGTCGGTGTCGTGCTCGGTCGGCTTGGGCGGCGGCAGATCGAGGCGAGGCGCGCAGCGATCGCGCGGGCTCTTCTCGAGCGCGAGGTGGACGTTCTCGTCGGAGATCCTCACCTCGTCGCGGGCGGCGAAGTAGCTGCCGTGATCGAGCTCCGCGCCGGCGAACTCGATGTGCGCCTCGGCCATCGCGAGCTCGCGGGGCGCGCACTGATAGGCGCCGTTGTTGCGCGCCTGCTGGATGAGATCTTTGATCGAGCGCGCCCGACCGCGGAGCTCGTTCCCGGGGCAACCGGTGGTGAGGGCGAGGCCGACGACGAGGCAGACTCCGACGAGAGGCGTGCGAAGGAGGCGCATCTACTTGCCCCCCTTGGCTGGATTCATCGGCGGTTTCTCGTCCTTCTCGACGGGAGCGCTGGACGGGGCGGGGGTGCTGGTCGTCGCAGGGGCGGCGCCCGCGGGCGGCGTGCCGGTCTTGTCCTCCTGCTTCTCCTCGGGCTTGTTGGCCCGCTCGCGCGCGACGCTCTGCGCCTTCTTGGCAAAGTCGCGCGATCGCTTGCCGAACTCGACCGAATCCTGGAACCGCGCGTGACCCGCCAGCTCCTTGGCCTTGGTCAGGTTCTCGACGGCGGCGGTGTATTCGTACGGCGCGTACTTATCGGCACGCAGTCCTTTGGCGGTCTCGACCTGACGCGACGCCTGGAGCGTGATGTACGTGATGTACTGGATGGGGCCGCACCCAGATGCGAGCAGCAGGCCGGAGACCAGCACGCCTCCGACGGCAGAGAAAGCACTCCGGTAGGTGAGTGACATTTTGGCGCAACGTATCATCCGTTCCGCGTCGGAATCAAGAATTACCCCGAGGCGTTGGGACTCGGTTTCTGCGACGGGCGGGGCGCGGGAGGCGCCGGCGCAGCCTGGCCGGCGCGACGGTTGACGCCCGGGATGCGGGTCCGACGCGCCTCGTCGACGAGCGCGTGGGCCACGAGCAGCGCCCCGACGGACAGCCCGGCCGAGACGACGAGCAGGGCCCAGCCGAGCCGGCCCGAGACCAGCACGCCCGCTTGGAAGCTCAGCGTCGTGCCGTTGTAGAGCAGCCGGTGGCGGAGGACGATCGCGCCGGTGGCGATGAGGACGAAGTGGCCGAGCTCGAGGTAGCGCAGGAGGCGCCGCCGGCCGAGCCGCAAGAGGGCGCCGCCGCCGAGGAACGAGCCGATCATCGCGCCGCCGGGCAGCAGCACGAGGAGGACGCCGGTGCCCGTCGGCAGCCGCTTGGCCTCGACGAGGAAGAGCCAGTACCAGTCCGCGTACGCGAGGTAGAGGTAGATGGAGAGCGGCAGGACGAGCATGACCGCGAACGACGCGACCGCGAGCAGCTCGCGCGCGACGCGCTGGTCCGAGATCGCGAGCTGTCGGCGCGCGCACTCGGCGAAGAGCAGCCCCAGCGAGGAGGCTAGCAGTAGTCCAAACGGTAGCAGCGCACGCTCCTCAAACCGAAAAGGGGGTCACAATTCGTTGCCGCATCCACGAAAATGGGATATTAGGAACGTTCGGTCTAGTTTTCGTTTCCTCTATCACCGGTAGTCTCCACTCATTGGAGGGTAGGTACCCGTGCAACGGCTAATCGCATATCTCCTCGAAAACCTTATCCTCGACTTCCAGGGCGACCTCACGCTCGACGAAGTTCGCGACTACCTGCGTGACGACAACAGCCAGGAGGCGCGGGCGCTGCTCGCCAAGCTCGTCGAGGACCGAGGCGTCTCCGACATGATGATCACGCTGGCCGACTGCCTCCAAGACTACATCAAGGTCGGGATCAGCGAGCAGGTCCTGCACGATCAAATCCGCACGTACGCCGATTCGTAGCCTGCGTCTCTCCCTTCTCCCTCTTCCACTCCTCGCCGCTGGACTCACCCTCGGCTGCTCCGAAGTGCAGCCGGTGGACTGGTATGGCCTGCCCTCTACGCCGCTGACGATGTCGGTGCGCGCGGTGCCCCAGCCCGGCGGCAGCGGCGTGTACCGCAACTCACGGTTCGTGCTGACCTTCGACGACTACCCCGATCCGGATACGCTGCCGTTCGGTGCCGTGGCACTGACCTCGGGCTCGGCCCTGTTCGACGCGACCGTCAGGGTGCGCCTCGTCGATCGAGCGATCGAGGTTCGGCCGCGGTCGCTGCTGTGGCCCAACAACCTCTATCTGTTGTCGGTCAGCGGCATCGGCTCGATCGGCGGGCGGCACGTCCCCGACGCGGGCCTGGGCGTCCGCATCGGCGTGGGAGGCGAGCTCGCCGAGCTACCGAGCGAGCCGCCGCCGCCGCAGTGGGCCGACGTCAGGCCGCACCTCGAGGGGTGTGCGGTCGCCGGCTGTCACACGCAGCGAGATGGCAATGCGCCGGCGCGCAACCTGGTGCTCGACGGTGATCCACGCGACTCGATCTACGGGCTCATCGGCGTGCCGGCGCTCTCGCGTCGTGATACGAGCGCGCGGCTGGCCCGCGTGGCGCCCGGCGATGCGGCGCGCAGCGTGCTCCTGCGCAAGCTCCTCGGCGGTGATCCGAGCGAGGCCGAGGCCGGCGAGCGCTGGCCGAAGATGGCGATCGACGGGGTGCGCATGCCGCCCTGGCCAGCGCCTCCCCTCGACGAGGCGACGCTGCACCTGATCGAGGCGTGGATCGATGGCGGCGCGCCCGTCGAGGCGGCCCCGCAGTAGCGATGGAGTCGACCGGCTAGAAGTCGCCGAACAGCTCGGTGATCCGCACGTCGAGCGCGGTCGCGACCTTGAACAGCGACGAGACCGAGGCCGACGACTCTGCGCGCTCGATCTGCGACAGCAGCGACACCGACAGCTTGGTGCGCCGCGACATCTGCTTGAGCGTCAGGCCGCGCGTCTTGCGCAGCTCGCGGATCGAGCGGCCGATCGTGTGGTGCAGCTCGTCCTCGCGGCGCAGGACGAGGCCCTTCTTGCGCGCGATGCGCTCGAAGACGGCGCGAAACTCCTCGGTGGAGAACGGCTTGCGGATGTAGGCGGAGACGTCGAGCTCGATCGACTGCGTCGCGGTCTCGAGCGACGGATTGCCGGTGAGGATCACCACGGCGATGTCGCTGTCCTGACGGCGGATCTCGGAGAGGAGATCGATGCCCGAGAGCTTGGGCATCATGAGATCGAGGATGCAGACGTGGAAGTCGTCGCCGCGGAGAACCTCGACGGCCTGGGTGGGGTCGCTCACAGTGACGACGAAGTAACCCTCGTTTCCGAGGAAGTCTTCGAGGTACTGACAGACGTCTCGGTCGTCATCGACGACGAGGATTCTTAGCTGTGCCACCTTCTGGCCGACCTCCTGTTACCACCCATTCTTGCAGGTACTACTGGTCGGGGCGAGAGGTTTTGAACCTCCGACCTTTCGGTCCCGAACCGAACGCGCTACCAAACTGCGCTACGCCCCGAAGGAGACGACGGTCTACTCTCTTCGCGGCACTCTTGTCAATACCTGTCGGGAGTCCGGCAGGCGGCGCAGCAACAGATCGAGCACCAGCAACCCGATTGCGCCCCACAGCAGCCACGGCCACAGAGCCGTGGCCGCGCGGGTGTGCTCGCCGCGCGGATCGAGCACGCGGCGCACGCTGTCGGACGCATCGCTCGGCTTGGCGGAGAGCTGATCGCCGCCGGTCGCGACGCGCAGCTCCTCGAGGAGCGCCAGGTTGATCGGCAGCGCGAGGAACTCCCTCGGATAGGGCAGCGCGAAGGTCGTCGGCGTCTCCGCGACGAGCCGCCCGTCGCGCTTCTGCAGGGCGCGCCCGACGAAGCTGCCGTAGCGCGGTAGGGCGAACGTCGCCTCGTAGCGCCCCGGCCCTGTCTGATCGAGGCGCACGTTGCGCACCGGCTTCTTGCTCAGCGGATCGACGATCTCGAGCTGCGAGTCGAGGCCCGAGACGAACTGATCGTTGCGGTCGATGGCGTCGACGCGCGCGTGCACGTTCGGCGGATCGACCTCGACGGCGATCTCGTAGCTCGGCAGCCCGCTGCCGGTCGACTGCTGGCGCATCGTCGAGCGCACGAGCTGCGAGAAGAGGCGCGCGTAGCCCGCCCACGGCAGCCAGCGCACCGCCCAGCGGTTCTTGACGTCGGACGTCCACACGGCGGTCTGGCCGAGGCCGTAGCGCCAGCGCACCAGGAGCGGCTCGCCGTCGCCGATCGCCAGGATCGGCTCGGACAGCGGCTTGGCCTTGGTCGAGGCGTAACCGAGCAGCGGCGGCGCCTCGGTGACGTTGACCCCGTCGAGCACCTCGGCGCGGCGCAGGACGCGGATCGTCGAAGGGGTCTCGACGAGCTGCGAGCGCGCGACCTGGGTGGTCTCCTTCAAGAAGATGCGCGGGATGCTCTGGGCGTCGTCGGTGTAGTAGAAGCGGCCGTTGCCGCGCTCGGCGATCATCGTCAGCAGCGTCTTGTCGGTGTCGCTGCCGATGCCGACGGCCGAGACGGTGATCTTGCGCTCGGTCATCTGGTCGACGAGCTGACGGATGCCGTCGTAGCTCGCCTTGCCGTCGGTGAGCAGGATGACGTGCTTGACCTTGGCCTGCACTCCGTCGAGCTGCACGAAGGCCTCGCGCAGCGCCGGCAGGATGCTGGTGCCGCCCCCGGCCTGGAGGCGCGCGATCTCGGAGCCGATGCGCATGCGGTTGGACGCGCGCTGCATGCGCACCAGCGAGATGGGCGTGGTGTCGAACGCGATGACCGAGATGAGGTCGTCGTTCGACAGCACCTCCGCGGTGGCGCGCGCCGCCTCCTTGGCGAGATCGATGCGCTCACCGCTCATCGAGCCGGAGCGATCGATGACCAGGGCGAGGGCCAGCGACGGCTGGTCACGCTTCTTCTCGGCGTCGAAGCGCACCGGCAGCACGCGCTCGATCGTCGTGCCCTGGTAGCCGCCCGAGCCGAAGCTCGACTCGCCGCCGGCCATCAGGAAGCCGCCGCCGAGATCCTTGACGTAGGTCTCGAGCGCCGCCATCTGATCGGGGCCGACGAACGCGGCCTTGGTGTCCGACAGGATCACGAGATCGAAGGCGTCGAGCTCCTTGGCCGTGCGCGGCAGACCGTAGGGGGGCCGCACCTCGACCTCGATGTCGCTCTTCCCGAGCGCGGTGCGCAGGTGGACTGCGCTCGACGGCTCGCCCTCGATGTAGAGGACATGCGGACGGCCGCGCACGGTCAGCGCCGCGACGGCCTGATTGTTCTCGGGGAAGCGGTCGCTGCCTTCGGGCTTGCACTCGACGCGGAAGACCGTCGTGCCCGGGACGGCGACCTCGCTCTTCCAGCGGACGAGGTTGCGGCCCGCCTGCAGCGTCTCGCGCCGGCGGCCCTCGAAGGGGTTGACGAGGTCATCGCGGAACAGCGTCACGGTCGCGCTGCCCGGCTTGCTGGCGAAGATCTCGGCCTCGACGACGAAGGGCGCGCCGATGCGCGCGTCGGTGGGCAGGCGCAGGCCCTGGACCAGGACCTCGTCGGGCAGCGCCTCGGCGAGGTTGACGGTGTCGAGCCGCGCCGGAGCGGGATCGCCGGCGAGCGCGGCGCGCGCCTCGCCGAGCGTCTGGTTGCCATCGGAGAAGAGGACGACGCGCCGGAGCGTACCGGGCGGATGGAGCGAGCGGCTGAGCTCGATCGCGGCGGCGAGGTTGGTCTCGCTGGCGCGCTCGCGCGGCCACGGCGGCAGCGCCGTGCCGACGGGCGGGACCGGTACGACGCGGGGGCGCTCGGCGAACAGCACGAGCTTGAGCGAGTCGCGCGGCCGCTGCTGCGCGCGCGCCTCGTCGACGAAGCGGCGCGCCACGTCGATCTGCGCGTCCGACATCGAGGTCGAGACGTCGACGAGCACGACCACCGAGAGGTCGGCGCGGTCGGTGACCAGGGTCGGGCGACCGAGCGCGATCGCCAGGGCGAGCAGCAGCGCCATGCGCACCGTCGCCGAGGCGACCCGGCGGACGCGGCCGAGATCGGCGAGCGACACGGACAGCGCGAGGGCAACGGTCGGCAGCAGCGCGAGGAGCAGCAGGTAGCGAGGCCGCTCGAGCTCGACGCGACGGTCGAGCACGCTGAACGCGAGCGGCTGCGCACCGAGGAGCCAGACGCCGAGCGCGATGGCGAGCGCGACCAGCGCGCCGATCGCCCAGGTGCGCGGTCGGATCGTCGCGAGCATGCCCCTCATACCGTCACCCGTCGGTGATAGGTCCACCACTCGATCGCCGCGAGGCCGAGCGCCAGCAGCACGAAGAGCGGCCACAGCTCGACCGGCAGGCCGCTGCGTCCTTCGAGCGGACCGCCGATCGGCTGGCCGTCGAGCTGGAGCGAGGTTGCCATCGGTCGCAGCGACTCCTCCGGATCGAGCAGGCTCGCCGGCAGCGTCAGGGTGCGTTGGTCGGCGAGGCGCAGCTCGACGAAGCCGCGGGTCTCGGCGACGAGCTGGAGCCGACCGTCGCGGATCGTCGTCTGGCGGGGCGGCTGTCCGGGTAGCGTCACCTGCACCGCGCCGGCGCTGCCGTCGAGCTGTACGCGGCGCGGCACGCCGAGGCGGAGCGCCAGATCGGGCGCCTCGCTGGTCTCGGTGAACCAGCCGAGCACGTTGGTGACGAAGACGGGGAACGACACGCGCAGCGGCCAGTCGCTCTTCTGCACGTCGAAGCCGATCGCGACGTAGCGGTGCTTGCCGCGCGTGCCGGCGACGACGATCGGATCGCGCAGCGCGCGCGCCAGCACGACATCGCCGCTCGCCGGCTCGAACACCACCGAGGAGGCGATGTTGAGATCCTTGAGATCGATCCACTTCATCAGCGGGTGCTTGCGATCGAGCTCGGTGACGATCGGCGTCTTCTGCTCGCGCTTGCTCACGAAGGGCGACGCGCTCGCCGCGACGGGTGCGCCGAGGATCAACGCGGCGGTGCTGGGCAGCCGCTCCGGCAGGAAGCGGTCGAAGACGATCGCGTCGACCTCCTTGGCGAGGTCATCGCGCCACCCGGTCGGCGCGATCTTCTGCACCTTGAGCGTCGGGTCGAGCAGCAGCGCCCCTTCGACGAAGAGGTTGCCGGCGGTCACCAGCAGGATGCGCAGGGGGCGCGGCCGCGGCAGCACGGCGAAGGCCTGATCGTCGACGGGCAGCGCGTCGAGCGGGCGCTTGATCCGGGCCTCGAGCTCCGCGCCGTGGCCGGCCAGGTTCGTGTAGATCTTCTGCGCCCGACCGCCCGCTTCGACGACCAGCGTGTCGACCGCGACGGTCTGCCCATCGAGGAGCAGCTCGATCTCGACCGCCTTGGTCTCGGCGAAGCTCGAGCCGACTTCGAGCAGCACCTCGTACGCGGTGAGGTTGGTGCGGTAGCGGCGCGCCTGAAAGGCGGTGATCCCGACGTTGCCGCGCTGCTTGCCGAACAGCTCGACGGAGAGCGCGACCCCGCGCAGATCGATCGCCGAGGGGGCGTCGCCGGGCGGCGCGGTCTTCCAGTGGACGTCGGAGGGGAACTCGAATGCTCCGTCGGTGAACAGGGCGATCGTCGGGTTGGGCTGGCCGAGGAGCAGGTCGGCCGACAGGCGCAGGGTCGCCGCCACGTCGAGGGCCGTCTGGCCTGGCTCGACGGCGGACAGCAAGCGACGCAGCTCACTCGGCTCGGTGCCGATCGGCCCGAGCGCGCGCGGGTGATGATCGGCGAGCACCACGGTGGCGCGGTCACGCGGCCCGAGGCGGAGCAGCAGGGCGAGGGCCGCCTGACGAGCCGCCGCAAAGCGCGTCTGGGCGTCGAGATCGGCGGTGCTCATCGAGGCCGATCGATCGAGCACGAGGACGATCGTCCGATCGGTCTCATCGACCGCGCGGCGCGGGCGCGCCAGCGCGCCGAAGAGCAGCGCGAGCAGCACGAGCTGGAGGAGCAGGCTGAGCAAGCGGCGCAGGTTTCGCCACCACGCGGTGCGCTGAGAATCGGCGAGGACCTGCTGCCACAGCTTCAGGAACACCACCGCCTGCCGACGGCGCCGCACCTTGAGGAGGTAGAGCGTGACCACGGCGGCGCTCGCGATGCCAAGGCCGGCACCGAGCGCGCCCGACGCGCTGCCGAGCTCGAGCGCCATCAGGCTCGCTCCATCAGGCGACCAGCCCGCCGCGCCGCAGGAGCTGCAGCACGAGCTCGTCGAACGGCACGTCGATCGAGGCGCGGAAGTAGAGCATGCCGCGCGCGTGCGAGAAGCGCTGCAGCTCCTCGCAGTACGCGGCGAAGCGCTCGCGGTACGCCGCGACCGCGCTCTCGGTGAGCGTCACGTCGCGATGCGCCCCGGTCTCCACGTCGACCAGCTCGACGTCGCCGAGCAGCGGCGGATCGGCGTCGGCCGGATCGATGATCTGCAGCACCGTCGGCTCATGACGGTGGTAGCGCAGCAGGTTGAGCCCCTCTTCGTAGCCCTCTTCGGCGAAGAAGTCGGACAGCACGATCGCCAGGCCCGGCCGTCGCGCCGCGTGCACGAAGCCTTCGACGGCGCGCAGAAAGTCGGTCGGGCCCTTCGCCTCGAGTTGATCGAGAAAGTCAAGGACCTTGAATATATTGCCCTTGCCGCGCGACGCCGGCAGTCGCCCCTTGCCGCCGCCGCCGAACGGCACGACCGAGACGCGATCGAGCTTGGCGAGGCCGACGTACGCGAGCGCCGCGACGAGGCGCAGCATGTAGTCGAGCTTGGCGGGCGCCGCCATCGACCCCGAGCAGTCGCACAACAGATAGATGTGGAGGTCCTCTTCCTCCTCGAAGAGGCGCAGCAGCAGGCGGTCGAGGCGGCCGTAGACCGACCAGTCGATGTAGCGAAGATCGTCGCCAGCATAGTAGTCGCGGTGATCGGCGAACTCGATGCCCGAGCCCCGCTTGCGGCTGCGTCGCTCGGCGCGGAGCTGGCCCGAGAACACGCGTCGGGAGACGAGGAACAGGTACTCGAGGCGCTTGAGGAACGCCTCGTCGAACCGCGAGCGACGTGCGGGCGCGGCCACGGTCGTCTCGCTAACCTTCGGGCAGCTCGGCGAGGATGCGGTCGAGCAGCGTGTCCACGTCGATGCCCTCGGCCTCACCCTCGAAGCTCAGCAGCACGCGGTGGCGCAGGGTCGGCTTGACGACGCGGCGGATGTCCGCGGTCGACACCGCGAAGCGCCCGTCGAGCAGCGCCGCGATCTTGGCCGCGAGCAGGCACGCCTGCGCCCCGCGCGGCGACGAGCCGTAGCGAGCGTACTTCTCGACCATCGCCGGCCGCTTGCCCGGACCCGACTTGTGCGTCGCCTGGACGATGCGCACGACGTAGTCCTGTACCGGGCGCGCGACGGGCACGCGCCGCGCCAGCTCCTGCAGCTCGAGGAGGCGCCCGCGATCGAGGATCTTCTCGACGGTGGGCATGCTTTGCCCCGTGGTGCGGTCGAGGATCGTGTGCAGCTCCTCCGAGGACGGGACCGTGACCTTGAGCTTGACGAAGAAGCGATCGAGCTGCGCCTCAGGCAGCGGGTAGGTGCCCTCCATCTCGAGCGGGTTCTGCGTCGCCAGGACGAAGAACGGCAGGTCGAGCTTGTAGGACGTCTTGCCGATCGTCACCGACCGCTCCTGCATCGCCTCGAGGAGCGCCGACTGCGTCTTGGGCGTGGCGCGGTTGACCTCGTCCGCGAGCACGACGTTGGCGAACAGTGGCCCGCGCTGAAACTCGAACCGCCGCTGACCGCTGTCCTCGACGATGACGTTGGTGCCGAGGATGTCGGCCGGCATCAGGTCGGGCGTGAACTGGATGCGAGAGAAGCGCAGATCGATCGTGTCGGCGAGGGTGCGCACCAGCAGCGTCTTGCCGAGACCGGGCACGCCTTCGAGCAGCGCGTGGCCACCCGCGCAGAGCGCGAAGAGCACGCCCTCGACGATGTCGTCGTGGCCGACGATCACCTTGCCGAGCTCGCGCTGGAGGCGCTGCAGATCGCGCTGAAAGGCCGCGACCAGATCGCGGGCGGTGGCGGCGTCTGGGGCGGAGGAGGGGCCGGAGGAAACGGAGGCGCTCATGCGTGCCGATACCATAGCACTGCTTGCGGCTCCTGCTTTACGCTCATCCATCTATGGGTAGAAAGACGATCAAGCTGGTCGCAACCTTCCCGGTCGAGCCCGCCGCGCTCTACAAGGCGTGGCTCTCGGGGCCGATGCACGGGGCGATGACGGGCAGCGGGCGCGCGACTGGCTCGTCGCGGGTGGGCGGGCGCTTCTCCGCCGGCGAGGGCTACATCACGGGCAAGAACCTCGCGCTCGAGCCCGGCGAGCGCGCCGCCCGGATCGTGCAGAGCTGGCGCACGACCGACTTCTCCGACGAAGCCGGGGATTCGCGCCTCGAGCTGCGTCTCGACAAGGTGCGAGGCGGCACACGGCTCACCCTGCTGCACAGCGAGCTGCCCGAGGGCACGGCGGACGAGTATCGAAGCGGCTGGGAGCTGTACTACTTCGAGCCGATGCGCGCCTTCTTCGCGGGGCGGTAGCGGCGCTGGGCCGGGCGGCTACGCGGACGCGACGCTGACACCGAACACCTCCACCGGCTCGGCCTTCCCCTTGACGGCCACGGTGCCCGCCGGATCGAACGTGGCGGCGTCGCCGACGAGATCCCGCGTCGAGCGCGAGGCGAGCACGGTGCGGCCGATCGACTTGGTCAGCCCCTCGAGGCGGGACGCCAGGTTCACGGTGTCGCCGACGACCGTGTACTCGACGCGGCGCTCGGGCGAGCCGATGTCGCCGACGACCGCCTTGCCGGTGTGCAGCCCGATGCCGATGCGCAGCGGCTCCTCGCCCCGCGCGACGCGGCGCTGGTTGAGGAGGTCAAGCCGCTTGACCATGCCGTTGGCGCAGGCGACGGCGTGTCGCGCGTGGTCGTCGTCGGAGAGCGGCGCGCCGAAGTAGGCGAGGATGCCGTCGCCGATGAACTTGTCGAGCGTGCCGCCGTGCGCGAAGATCTCGTCGACCATCTCGGTGAGGTACTCGTTGAGCATCTCGACGACCTTCTCGGGGGCCAGCTTCTCCGAGATCGACGTGAAGTCGCGCACGTCGGAGAACAGCACGGTGACGTCGCGCAGCTCCGGCGTCGCCTCTCGGCTGGTGAGCTGCGCGGCGACCGCGGGGGAGAAGTAGCGCCCGAGCCGCTCGCGCCGCAGCTCCTCGGAGGAGACCTGCGCGACGAGGTTGAGCATGCGGTGCAGCGCGAACGCGATGGCCATCATCGCGGTCCCGAGGACGATGATGCTCATCACCTGGGCGCCCACCCCGATGCCCGCCTGGCGCTGCAGGGCGATCTCGAGGCCGACGCCGCAGAGCGCGGCGATCGCGACCTGGGCGCGGCTCCACGAGAAGGCGGCGAAGAGCACGAACAGCACGAAGAAGCCGAGCGCGAAGCCGGCGACCCCTCCGGGCGACGGCGATACCGGGATCGACAGCGCCATCAAGTAATAGATCGTCGGCATGTCGAGGACTGCGACGCCGTAGCCGGAGACCGCGGCGAAGCGCTCCCACTTCTGGCTCGCGCCAGCGACCAGCGCCGAGCCGAGCCAGAACGCGCCGAGCGCCGGCAGGATCACGCCCCAGTCCTTGGCGCCGGTGCGGTCAGCCACGAACGCGGTGGCGAACGCCAGGGTCGCGCCGATCAGTCGAATCAGGCCGAGCATCCGCCCGGCGGCGATGCGCTGGGCCCGCTTGGCGCGCTCGAGCGCGCGAGCACTATCGACGGGAGCCATCGACCCTCCTCCATCCGTGGGACGTGATCGTCAAGCTACTTGACCTGTGGCGGCGCGACCGGCGGCGGGGCTGAAGGCCGGATCGGCGTCACCGTGATCGGCGGCGCCTTCGCCTCGCCAGGACCGGGCTTGTGATCGGGTCTGCCGACGGTGATTCGTGATGGCGTCTCGCTGGGACGCGGCGGACCGGCCTGGCCGCGGCAGGCGGCACGGCAGCGCTGGAGCATGCCGTCGGGCCAGCGCTCGACGATCGAACGCTGCTCACAGTCGTCGCTGCAGTCGTCGATCTGGCGCGGCGACTTGGCGACCGGCGGTGCCGCAGGATCGGGCACGAACGCGTGCTGCACGGCGAGCGCGAGCGCGTACAGCAGCCCGAACCCGACGAGCACCACGGCCAGCGCCTTGGTCATCCGGCGCGCTCGGTCGCGTGCTCGGCGAGCACGCGGCGGGCCTCGTCCGCGTCGCCCTCGAACTTGACGATCGTCCCCAGGGTCTCGACCAGGCGCGCCCCGAGCCCTGGCCCCTCGACGGTGCTCCCGAGCGCGACCAGGGCGCGCAGCCAGTCGAGAGTCTCGGCGATGCTCGGCTTCTTCTTGAGATCGCGAGCGCGCAGCGCGTGCACGAGCCCGACGACGCGATCGGCCAGCTGCGCGTCGACGTCAGGGATGCGGCTGCGCACGATCGCCAGCTCGCGCTCCTTGGTCGGATAGTCGAGGTGGAGGTGGAGGCAGCGGCGGCGCAGCGCATCGGACAGCTCGCGGACGTTGTTCGAGGTCAGCACGCACAGCGGCTTCTCCGTCGCGGCGAGCGTCCCGATCTCCGGCACGGTCACCTGAAAGTCGGCCAGCACCTCGAGCAAAAAGGCCTCGAACTCGACATCGGCGCGATCGACCTCATCGACGAGCAGGACGACCCGCCGCGGGCTCCGGATGGCGCGCAGCAGCGGCCGTGGCAGCAGGAAGCGCTCGCTGAAAAAGGCGTTGTCCTGGCGCGCGATCGCGTCGACTGCCGCGCCGAGCGAGGGAGCGTCCGCGAGCTGCTTGCCCACCGCGTCGCGGACGAGCTGCGCGTAGAGGAGCTGCTTGGGATACTCCCACTCATAGAGAGCCTTGCCCTCGTCGAGACCCTCGTAACACTGCAGCCGCTCGAGCGTCGTGCCGAGCGCCGTGGCGAGGGCGCGCCCGAGCTCGGTCTTGCCGACCCCCGCGGGGCCCTCGAGGAGGATCGGCCGCTCGAGGCGATCGGCGAGGAACACCGTCGTCGCGATCTCGGCGGTCGGAACGTAGCCGGTCGCGGCCAGACGCTCGCTCACCTCAGCGACGGAAGAGAAGGACATGGCCGGAGCGTACACGGGCGAGCGGCGCGACGCCAATCCTGACGCCGCGGCGCCGCACGGCGGAGTCGGCGCCCTGGCGCTGCGTTGGCGCTACTTGTCGGGGCCGACGAGGTTGAGGCTGCGCAGGGCGTCCTCGAAGTCGCGCTGAAACTTGGCCGCCTTCTCGACGGGCGCGATCATCGTGACGACGTATCCGAACGGCGCGACGACGCGGTAGTGCTGGCGCACCAGGCGCTTGCCACCGTCGAGCGTCGCGTCGAGGCGCAGGCCGCCCTCCTCGGGCGTCAGCTTGATGCCGGCGAAGCCCTGCCGCTCGAGCACCGGCCGACTCTGCTCGGCCAGCTGCTTGCTGTCGACGGTGGCCGCGACCCGCTGCGCGGCGAGCGTCAGCCGGCCGCCGTCGGCGTGCGTGTACGAGGCGAGGAGCCCGGGATAGGAGACCTGCGGCGCGAGCTCCCAGCCGGAGGGGGGATCGAAGGCGCGCACCTTCATGGCCTCGTTGCGATAGAGGCGAGGCGCAGCGAGCGCCCCGGTGGCGACCGCGAGGCCTGCCACCACCAACCCGAGCACCAGAACCAAGCGCCTTGACTGCATGCGGATTGGAGCATAGCAGCGCCCGAAAAATTCAAAAGGATTGCGCGAAAATTGGGCGCTCCTTCGTCGGAGAGCCTGTGGATCTTCGACGGCGGGGATTGAAGATCCAGGCGGCGCCGGGAACTGACTCGATGTTCAGTGATTTTCTGCGTGTTTAGTGCGTTTTTTCGCTTGAGGCGTTTCTACTGAATAGATTACATTGAAACGCATCATGGCGAAGTCATCGGCAAAGAGTGTAAGCCGTAGTGCTAGCCATGAAGGACTAATCGCGGAGCCTGAGCTGGACGAAATCGAGCGCCTGAACCCCGAGGGATTGTCGTCCGCGCAAGTGGTGGAGATGTTCCGCCTGCGCGGCCTCAAGCTCTCGGAGGCGACCTTCCGCAAGTACGTGCAGCTCGGGCTGTTGCCCCGCTCACGCCGCGTGGGTCGCAAGGGGAAGCACCAGGGATCGATGGGGCTCTACCCCGCGACCGTGGTGCGGCGCCTCAACGCCATCCGCCGGATGATGGGCGAGAGCTACACGATCGAAGAGATCCAGCGGACGTTCTTGCGCTTCACCGAGCAGCTCGAGGCGCTCGAGCGCGCGCTGCGCACGATCTTCGATGGCTTCGAGCGCGACCTCGGAGCGCTCGAGATGGACGCGGCCAAGAAGCGCAAGCTCGAGCGCTCCGTCGCCGACGCCAAGCAGCAGGCCGAGGAGCTGGTCGAGACGCTGGCCGAGCTCGAGCGGGTGATCGTCGCGCCGCTCGAGCGGGCGGCCAGGGCGCGCGCCTTCTCGACGGGAACGTCGGGCGGAGCTGGCGACCTCTTGTGAGTTTTGCGCGGGCGCTACGCCTGCGTGCGTTTTTCCACGGCGCGTGCGCCGGAGGAGGGGCTACATGGAACAGAAAGATAGAGAAGCCTTCGGTATCGACGAGGACCTCAGCCCCGAAGAGGAAGAGTTCTTGAACCAGCCGATTCTCAGCCGCAAGGTGCGCGAGAAGCGGCGGCTCGGGGCGCGCAGCAAGACCATCGCGCCGCGGCGGCTCACCAAAGAAGAGCTGCGCATGCGCGAGCTCCTGCCGATCCTCATCGACGAAGAGCGGCCCGGCACGCGTGGCGAGTGCCTGACGGCGGTGCGGCCCTGCCCGTACGTGTCGTGCAAGCACCATCTCTATCTCGACGTGAATCCAGAGACCGGGAGCATCAAGATCAACTTCCCCGATCTCGAGCCCTGGGAGCTCGCCGACACCTGCGCGCTCGACGTCGCCGACCGCGGCGGCATCACGCTCGAAGAGGTCGGCGCGATCCTCAACCTGACGCGCGAGCGCATCCGCCAGGTCGAGGTGCGCGGCCTGCTCAAGCTCAAGATGGTCACCCCCGGCGAAGACGGGGACGCCGATCCGACGTTCTGATCGGCCGCGCTCCGGCCCCGGCTTCCCCCGCTTCCTCCGCTAGTCCCGCCGAACGATCTTGGGTATGTTCCGCCCCGTGAAGATTCGTCGCGCCCTGATCAGTCTCTCCGATAAGCGAAACCTGGCGGTGTTGGCGACGGGGCTGTCGCGCCACGGCGTCGAGATCTTGTCGACTGGCGGCACCGCCAAGGCGCTCGCCGCCGCCGGTGCCACCGTCAAGGAGGTCGCCGACTACACCGGCGCTCCCGAGATCCTCGACGGGCGCGTCAAGACGCTCCACCCGAAGATACACGGCGGCCTGCTCGGTCGACCGATCCCCGAGCACGAGCAGCAGATGCGCGAGCACGGCATCGGGCCGATCGATCTGGTGGTCGTCAACCTCTACCCCTTCCGGCAGACGGTGCAGAAGGGCGCGCCGTTCGGCGAGGTCGTCGAGAACATCGACATCGGCGGCCC
>CAZPEY010000025.1:0-6731 GCA_964585665.1 uncultured Polyangiaceae bacterium
ATCCGCACACCCGTCGGTGGTGGCATCCGCGGCGGGCACTACCACTCGCAGTCGCCCGAGGCGTACTTCCTCCACACGCCGGGGCTCAAGGTGGTGATGCCGTCCAACCCGGTCGACGCCAAGGGGCTGCTGCTGTCGGCTTTGCGCGGCGACGACCCGGTGCTCTTCCTCGAGCCCAAGCGCGTCTATCGCGCCTCGCGCGGCGACGTGCCCGAGGGCGACTACACGATCCCGCTCGGCGTCGCCAAGGTGGTGCGCCCCGGCAAGCAGGTCACCGTGCTCACCTACGGCGCGATGGTGCACACGGTGGTCGAAGCGGCCGAGCGCGCCGTCGCCGAGGGCTTCGATCCAGAGGTGATCGATCTGCGGACGCTCTTGCCGCTCGACCTGCCGTCGATCGTCGCCTCCGTCGAGAAGACCGGTCGCGCCATCGTCGTACACGAGGCGCCCAAGACCTGCGGCTTCGGCGCCGAGCTGGTCGCGTTGATTCAGGAGAAGGCGCTCTTGTCGCTCGAAGCGCCCATCCTTCGCATCACGGGCTGGGATACGCCCTTCCCGTACACCCTCGAGCACGAATACATGCCGTCGGCCGATCGCATCGTCAAAGCGATCCGCGACACTGTGAGCTTCTAATGTCCTTCGAGTTTCGTTTGCCGGATATCGGAGAGGGTGTCGTCGAGGGCGAGGTCGTGCGCTGGCTGGTCAAGGTCGGCGAGACGGTGCGCGAGGATCAGCCGATGGTCGAGGTGATGACCGACAAGGCGACGGTCGAGATCCCGTCGCCCAAGGCCGGGCGCATCGTCGAGATCAACGCCCCCGAGGGCAAGCTCTGCCAGGTCGGGCAGGTGATGGTGAAGATCGATGTCGGTGGCAACGGCTCGGCGACCAAGCCGCTGTCGGCGCCTGCGCCTTCGTCGGCGCACGCCGCCGCGCCGTCGAAGATCGAGGTCGTTACGCCGGGCCTCGCGCCGTCGGCGGGCGCGCGTGTCTTGGCGACGCCGGCGACGCGCAAGCTGGCGCGTGAGCTCAACGTCGATCTCGCCACCGTCGGTGGGACCGGCGATCACGGGCGCGTCACCAAGGCCGACGTGCTAGCCCGTGCCCAGGGTGGGCAGGCGGCGCCGAGCAAGAGCCCGTCGCCCACGAGCGCCGCGCGCCCGGCCCCCGCGCCGATTGCCGTCGCCGCGGTCGCCGGCGACGAGCGCATCCCGTTCCGCGGCGTGCGCAAGAAGATCGCCGAGAACATGCACCGCAGCAAGTCGACGGCGGCGCACTTCACCTACGTCGAGGAGTGCGACGCGACCGAGCTGTCGGCGGTGCGCAGCCGCGCCAAGAAGCGCGCCGAGGAGCGCGGCATCAAGCTGTCCTTCCTGCCGTTCCTCATCAAGGCGGTCGTCGCCGGCCTCAAGAAGTACCCGATCGTCAACTCGACGCTCGACGAGACGACGCAAGAGATCGTGCTCCGCAAGCAGTACCACATCGGCGTCGCGGCAGCGACTGCAGACGGGCTCATCGTCCCGGTGTTGAAGGACGCCGATCGCAAGTCGATCTTCGAGATCGCGCGCGAGCTCGAGACGCTGTCGGAGAAGACGCGCACCGGCAAGGCGACGCGCGACGACCTGACCGGCTCGACCTTCACGATCTCGTCGCTCGGCGCGCTCGGTGGCGTGCTCGCCACGCCGATCATCAACTTCCCCGAGGTCGCCGTGCTCGGCGTCCACAAGATGAAGCAGACGCCGGTGGTGCGCGACGGACAGATCGTCATCCGCGACATCATGAACCTCTCGGTGTCGCTGGATCACCGCATCGTCGACGGCTACGAGGGCGCGCTGTTCCTGCAGCACGTCATCGAGCTGCTGCAAGATCCGACGACGATGTTTCTGGAGATGATCTAGTGGCGCAGCCGCTCGGCCCCGGCGAGCTGCGGCTGCCGTCGGACGATCCGAGCCTCGGCCTGTTGCAGATCCTGCGGCCCGACGGCACGGCGGACGCTGCGCGGCTGCCGGCGCTCTCCGTCGCTGAGCTGCAGCGCATGTATCGCGGCATGCTGCTCATCCGCGTCATGGACGAGCGCCTGATGGGCATGCAGCGTCAGGGGCGCATCGGCTTCTACGGGGAAGCCAAGGGTCAGGAGGCGGGCGTCATCGGCATGGCGCACGCGCTCTCCGATGGCGACTGGCTCGTGCCGGCGCTGCGCGAGGCGGGCGCCGGGATCTACCGCGGTCTGCCGCTCCGCCACTACATCGCGCAGATCTTCGGCAACGCCAACGACGTCACCCAGGGTCGGCAGATGCCCTGCCATCCGGGCCTGCGCGCCCACCACTACGTGACGATGTCGTCGTGCGTCGCCAACCAGCTGCCCGGCGCGATGGGCATGGCGTGGGGCTGCAAGCTCGCCCACGACAAGGCGGTCGTCGTCGGTTGCATGGGCGACGGTGCGACGAGCGAGCCGGACTTTCACTACGCGGCGCACTTCGCCGGGCAATACGCGCTGCCGCTCGTGATCTTCTGTCAGAACAACCAGTGGGCGATCTCGACGCCCTCGACGGTGCAGACCGCTGCGCCGACCCTCGCCTGCAAGGCGCTCGCGTACGGCATCGCTGGCGTGCGCGTCGACGGCAACGACGTGTTCGCCGTCTACACCGCGGTCAAGCAGGCCGTGGAGCGCGCGCGGCGCGGCGAGGGCGCGACGATGATCGAGTCGCTCACCTACCGCGTCAGCGCCCACACCTCGTCCGATGATCCATCGCGCTATCGCGACGAGTCGGTGACGCTCGTCTGGCGAACCGAGCGCGACCCGATCGCACGCTTCCGAACCTGGCTGATCGCCGAGGGCCACCACAGCGAGGCTGCGGACGAGGCGTTGCGCGCCGAGCTCGACGCCGAGGTGCGCGCCGCAGTCGCCGCCGAGGAGAAGGTCGGCAACCCGCCAATCCGCTCGATCTTCACCGACGTCTACGCCGAGCTGCCACCGCATCTCCAGGAGCAGGCCGCCGAGCTCGAGGCCCTGCCCCGCCAGAAGTCGCCGCACGTCACGCACTGAGCAACCCACCGCGATTTGACGCGCATCATGGTCGCGGGCGCCGGCGAACTGGCAGCGTCGGGCGATGCGCACACCGCCGACCACGCCGAGCGCCTTCTTCGCAGGGATCGCACAGTCGCCCCTCCAGTTCGGAGAGCACGCAGGGCGCGCTCCGCTCTTCTTCCGGGACGTCGACATGATGAGCGGCGCCTTCCTGTGCAGCCTGCCAGCCGCGCGAGCGTTGATGCCCACCCCCCGACACGAACCGCTCGAGGTGCTGCCCGGCAAGGCGGTCGCGGTCGTGCACTGCATCGAGTACCGCGACTCCGACGTCGGTCCGTACAACGAGGTCGCGCTCTCGGTGTTGCTCGATAGACACGGCGCGCTGCCGGGGTTGCCCGGTCTCGCGACGGCGCTGCTCGGCGGCGAGCTGCACGCGCACATCCTCGATCTTCCGGTCGACACCGAGATCGCGCTGCAGGGCGGCCTAGTCGTCTTCGGCTACCCGAAGTACCTGTCGAAGATCGCCTTCTGCGACGACGCACAGGCGCGGGTGTGCGAGGTCCGCGACCGCCAGACCGGCGCGCTCATCCTCAGCATCCGCGGCAACGCCGTCTCGACACAGTCGACGGGGGCAGGTTGCGGCCGACTCGATGTGATGACGCTGCGAACCTATCCACTCAAGGACGGCGCTGCGCTGCGCACCCGGATGCGCCTACACCGCGTCGAGCATGGAGACGTGTTGCTGCGGGGCATGACGATCAAGCTCGGCGCTCACCCGCGTGCCGCGACGTGGCGAGCACTCGGGCTCGGTAACGTTCTCCTCTATTCGCGTGCACCGCGCTGCGAGGCGATCCTCGACGTGCCGGAGCTCCTCGGGAGCGCGTCGTGAAGGTCGCTGTCATCGGTGGCGGGATCGCCGGACTCACCGCCGCGTACGAGCTGCATCGACATCACGACATCTTCCTGTACGAGCGTGCGGCGCGCCTCGGCGGCAACGCCTACACCATCGACACGCGGCGCGGTGACACCGTCGACATCGCGGTGGCCGCGTTCGGACGGGCCGGCTATCCGCGGTTCTATGCACTCCTCCACCAGCTCGGCATCACACCGAGCGTCTCGCCGGGCGCGTTCGTCTCCGTCCACGATCGCGAGACCAACCGAGGCTTCTACGCGACGCCTTCGCTGACCGGCCTCCTCGAGCAGCGCTTCGCGGCGCTCGCACCGCGCCACCTCGTCGATCTTGCGCGGCTCGCCTGGGGCATGCACCGAGGTCAGGAGCTGCGGGCGGCGGGTGCGCTGTCCGGCAAGACCCTGCGGGAGGCTCTGGCGATGATCCCGGCTCTGCGCGGCGAGGGGCGGCTGATGTTCCTCTGCGCACTCTGCCTCCTGTCGTCGATGTCGGGCGAGGAGGTGCTAGCGGCACCGGCGGAGTTCTTTTTCGATAAGCTCGCCGTCCACGCTGACGTCATGTCGCCGCGCGCCTTCTATTCGATCCGTTGCGTGCGCGGGGGGACACGCCGCTATGTCGACGCGCTCGCCGCCAGGCTCGGCGGACGCCTCGCGCTCGGCGCCCAGATCCACACCGTGCGACGAAGCTCCGCAGGGATCACCCTCGTTCTCGCGGATGGCGCGACACGCTCGTTCGATCGCGTCGTGCTCGCATGCAACGCCGATCAGGCGCTCGCATTGCTCGAAGAGCCGACGGAGGACGAGCGACGCCTGCTCGGCGCCTGGCGCTACAAGGAAGGGCGCGTCGTCGTCCACACCGACGCGTCCGCCTTCCCGCCGCGCCCGCTCATCCAAGCCTACACGTTCCTCTACCGACAGCGCGGCGACGCCTTCGATACCTCGGTCAACGGCGCGCTCTGGCGCGAGCCTGGCGTGCGCAGTGATTGTCCCTACATCAGCACGCAGCACCCGAACTTTCCCATTCGCCGCGAATCGATCGAACTCGAAACCACTTTGCGCACCCCGCACTTCGACTTCGCCTCGGTGCCAACCATCCGTGAGCTGCCGCGGCTCAACGGCGTGCTGCACACCTACTATTGCGGGAGCCACTTCGGCTTCGGCCTGCACGAGGATGCAGTGGCCTCGGCACAGGCGGCCGCGGCCGCGCTCGTGCGCTCCGTTCGCGCGCCGAATTGACTCACGTCATGCCGGCGCGGCTCGCGGCGTTGCAGCATCGAGTCGGTGTCCACCGACGAGGAAGCACAGCTCAAGGCGTATCTGGCGAGGATGACCTTTGCGGAGCCGCGCGCGCCGGCACCCTTGCCCGTCGCACTGCCATTCGAGCCGCTGCCGCCGATCGACGCGTCGATGCGCCAGGCGATCGAGAGGGCGGCGCTGACCGCCAACGATCGCTACCTCGAGACCTTCCTCGAACCGCACTCGTTCTGCCCCTTCGCGCGCGGCGGTCGGCTCAAGGGCCAGACGCAACGCTTCGTCCACTACGCCGACGCGATCGACGCCGAGCCGCTCGTCGAGCTGCTCGTGCGCGCCAACGACGATCCGAGCCGCGCCGTCGTGCAGGTCATCCTGCCGCTCGTCGAGGTGACGCCCGACGACTGGATCCGCTTCTGCCGCGCCGTGACGGCCGCGGGCAACGCGCGCCTGCGCTCAGCGCGTGGGGCGCGCGACGAGGTCTTCGCCGTCGCGCCGCTGCACCCGTCACTGCCCTACTCGACCGTCAACCCCTTCGCGTTGATCCCGCTGTTTCGGCGCACCCCCGATCCGACGATTCAGTGGGTGCGCCTCGACGCGCTCGATCGCCTCTACGCCGGTCGCACAGGGGACACCGTGTTCGTCCATCCCGACGATCTCGCCCAGTTCGCCAAGCAGCCACAGCGCACGCCGCTGTTCGATCGCATCGCCGAGACCAACCAGAAGATGGCGCTGCGCCTCGGCATCCCCGAGGTCGAGCGGACGCTGCGCGAGCTGTCACGCGCCGCCCAAGAGGACTACGCGCGCATCCTGCTCGACGACCAGCCAGCGACGACACCACGGGCGCTCGACACGCTCGCCCGCGCTCCGCAGACGGATACCACGCCCCCGGCCCCAGCGCTCTACGAGCGCGACGGTCGCTGGGCGTTGGCGCCGCTCGCGACCCTTCCAGAGCGAAGCGCCAGACGCTTCCTCGCCGCAGGGGTCGAGGTCGCAGTAATCCGCGTCGGCGACGACGTCCACGTCCTGCACGGGCGCTGCCCGCACCGCCACGCGCCGCTGAGCGACGCGGTGGTCGAGGACGAGCGACTCGTCTGTCCGCATCACGGCTGGGACTTTTCGCTCGCCACCGGTCGCAGCCAGGGCGTCCCTGGTGCGTCGGTCGCCCGCTTCGAAGCCACGATCGAGGATGGGCTCGTCTGGATCCAGCGCCGCGATCTGGATACCTTTCGCAGCGGTCACCTCGAGGTCTTCTCGTCCGACGACGACATCCTCTGAGCTGAGCGGCGTCTGGCCTGCGGCGCTAGCGGAGCGAGCGATTGGGGCGCGTCGCGTCGGGAGACTCCTCCACCCCAGCCTCCGCGGTGCGCTGGAGGAGCGCCTCGACCCAGGCAGCGATCTCGCGGGGCGACGCGGGCTCGAGCAGAGTCGCCAGCGCCTCCTGCATCGCCTCTGCCGACGAGAAGCGTGCATCTGGATCGAGCTCGAGCGCCCGCTGGAGGAAGCCAGCCACGGCTTCGGAGATCTGCGAGTTGCGCACCGAAGC
>CAZPEY010000025.1:6831-8279 GCA_964585665.1 uncultured Polyangiaceae bacterium
GCTCCATCGATGTACTCCATCGCGATGAAGTAGGTCCCCGCGTACCGATCGACCTCGTAGACGTGCGCGATGTTGGGATGGTGCAGCTCGGCGGCGAGGCGCGCCTCGTCGAGGAACATCGCGGTCGCGGCGGGATCGTCGACCAGCGCCGGCAGCGGTCGCTTGAGCGCGACCCGACGCTCGAAGCCCCCGGGGCCGAGCTGCCACGCCAGGAAGACCTCGGCCATCCCGCCAAGACCCAGGCGGCGCTCGATGCGGTAGCGACCGAAGGCGCTGCCGTCGTCGGTCGAGCGCTCGAGCACGACGCCGACCTGACCCGCGACGGCCGACAGGAAGGCCAGATCGGCGGCGTCGAAGCCTGCTCCGGAGCGCTTGCGCCCCACTGCGAGGAAGCCCGCGACGACGCCATGCGCGACGACCGAGGTGCACAGCGCCAGACCATGCGCCCACAGCTCGGTCGCCACCTCGGCCGGCAGCGGCGTCGCTGCGAGTCCGCCGACGCCCCCCGACAGCCTCGCTGCCAGGGCACGGCCAAGCTCCCCTTCGCGCGAGATCGCGCGGCTCGCGCCGCTGGGCGGCACGCCACGCACGTTGCGGCGGACGAAGCTGCCATCGTCGTCCACTGCCCACAGCTCGATCAGATCGGAGCCGAGCATGCCGACGGTGTCGACCGCGAGCTGCAGGGCGGTCTCGCGGGAGGCGCCTTGCGTACCGCGCGCCAGGTGCGCGAGCGCTTCGGCCGCGCGCTGTGGGTCGAGCTCTTGTCGCGAGAACCAACGATCGACGCGCCGCTTGAGCTGCCGGAAGAGCGGCTGGCCCGCGAGCACCGCCAGCGCGGTGAGGACGATCTGCGCCTCCGAGGACAGCCCCGTCAGCCGTCCACCGAGGACGAGCGACGCTCCGACGCCGAGCCCGACGAGCAGCAGGCTCATCAGTCCGAGTGTCAGGGCATAGCCAACCACCAGCGTCGCGAAGCGGTCGCCGAGCAGGACGTTGTGGCGCACCAGCGCGAAGGCCGTCACCGCGACGAACAGCAGGATGGGAAGGGTGTTCCAGTGCACCATGTAGCGGGTCGTGCCGAAGCCAAAGACCTGGCGCATCAGGTTCCACACCGCCGGGACGGCGAGGCCGAGCGTCACGGCGAAGATCACCAGCCGGTACTGGGCCAGCGTGTCGACCGCGCCGCGGCGCTTCTCTCGTCGATAGAGCAGCAGCATGACCACCGTCACCGCGATGGCCGAGAGGCCGACGAGCACGTAGACGACCATCCCGAGCCGAGCGAAGAGCCGTGACTCGGCGGGCGTCGCCAGCACCAGCGGCACGAGCACGAGCGCCGGCAGATGAAGCAGCAGGCCGAGCCGCGGGCGGCGCAGCAGGATCGGCGCGGCGGCGGGAAACGTCGAGAACAGATGCAGGCCGAGCCCCGCTCCGAGCGAGAAGCCCGACAG
>CAZPEY010000025.1:8379-29541 GCA_964585665.1 uncultured Polyangiaceae bacterium
GGGGCGCGATGGCCGAGGGCCGAGAGCACTTCGCGATCGACCGGCTTGCCATCGACCTCGACGAGGCGGTCGCCGATCTTGAGGCCCGGCCAGCGGGCCTGATCGACGGCCTCGATGACCGGAATGTCGGCGAGGAAGCCCAGCTCGGGGCTGATGGCGGACTGGTAGGCGCCCCAGCAAGCGCCGAGGATCCAGATCGGCGTCGTGAACACCAGCAACAGATAGAGCGCCGCGCCCCGCGTCTTGAGGAGCTGGCTCGTCACGGTCACGGTGATCGTCGAGGGCGAACGCGCCACGCCTCCCCGAGTGTACCGGGAGTTGAGGCCATTCGTCTCCGATCTCTTGTTGCGTTGCCTCGGCGTCGATGCGACGGATCTGGGATGAAGAAGGACAGCCACTGCTCGTACTGCGGCGCCGCGTACCTCTCCGACGTCTGGCCGCGCCACTGCGACGGCTGCGGCCAAACCACCTGGCGCAATCCGACGCCCGTCGCCGTCGTGCTCGCCCCCGTCGACGGTGGGATTCTTCTCGTGCGCCGCAACATCGAGCCGCAGCGAGGCAAGCTGGCGTTGCCTGGCGGCTACGTCGACTACGGAGAAACCTGGCAGCAGGCGTGCGCCCGCGAGCTGTTCGAGGAGACCGGGGTGCGGATCGACGCCGACGAGGTGTCGCTGCTCGACTGCCACTCCTCGGTCGAGCGCGGCGTGCTGCTCCTCTTCGGGTTGGCGCAGCCGATGCGGGGGCAGGACCTTCCTCCGTTCGTGCTCTCCGGCGAGACGAGCGAGATCGTGATCGTCAAGCAGCCGGTCGAGGTCGCCTTCGGCTTTCATCAGCTCGTCCTCAATCGGTACTTCGAGCTGCGCAGCTGCCCCTGAGGCGCGGAAACCGGGCCTCCGAAGGGGGCTCGTCCCCGTGGTAAAGTGCCCGCCATGTACGACTATGACTGGCTGGTGATCGGGTCGGGCCCAGCGGGCGAGAAGGGGGCGGTGCAGGCGGCGTACTTCGGCAAGCGCGTCGCCGTCATCGAGAAGGAGCGGGTCGTCGGGGGCGCGTGCATCAACACCGGTACCCTGCCGAGCAAGACGCTCCGCGAGACCGCCATCTACATCTCGGGCTATCGCAACCGCGAGATGTATGGCCTGTCGTGCAACATCGACGCGAGCTTCTCGGTCAACGAGCTGATGTGCCGTCAGGATCCCGTGATCCAGGGCGAACAGACCCGCCTGCGTGAGAACCTGCGCCGCCACAACGTCGATCTGATCTCGGGCACGGCGACCTTCGTCGACGAGCACACCGTGGAGATCGTCCCTGCCAGCGGAGTCCCTCGCCGCGTCACCGCCGACGCCATCCTGGTCGCCGTGGGCAGCTCGCCCTACCGGCCCGCCTTCGTGCCGTTCGAAGATCCCGCGGTCGACGACAGCGACACGATCCTGCAGCTCCCGACGATCCCGTCCGAGCTGGTGGTGCTCGGCGGCGGCGTCATCGGCTGCGAGTACGGATCGCTCTTCGCAGCGCTCGGCACCAAGGTGACCATCATCGAGGGGCGCGATCAGATCCTCGGCTTCCTCGACGGCGAGATCAATCGGCTGCTGCACTTTCAGCTGCAGAAGCTCGGCTGCGAGATCCTGCTCCAGACCACCGTGAGCTCGATCGCGCGCCGCGGCGATGGCCTCGTGCTGACGCTGCACGACGGCCGTGAGCTCGGCTGCCAGCGCGTCCTGTTCGCCGGTGGACGTGCGGGCAACACGCGCAGCCTCGGCCTCGACCGCATCGGCGTGCAGGTCGACTCGCGCGGCCTGCTCAAGACCGATGCGCAGGGGCGCCTGGCCGGCACCGCGAGCGGTCGCGTCTTCGCCGCCGGCGACGTCGTCGGCTTTCCGTCGCTGGCCTCGGTCGCCATGGAGCAGGGGCGCGTCGCGGCGTGCCACGCCTTCGGCTTTCAATACAAGCAGCGGGTCGCCGAGAACTTCCCGTATGGGCTCTACACACTCCCCGAGGTGTCGATGATCGGGGAGACCGAGGAGTCGTGCCGACAGAAGGGGATCGACTACGAGGTCGGTCGGGCGTCCTATCGGGGCAACGCGCGCGGTCAGATCGTCGGCGACCTCGAGGGCGTGGTGAAGCTGATCTTCGCGGTCGAGGACAAGCGGCTGCTCGGCGTGCACATCCTCGGCGAGCGCGCCACCGAGCTCATCCACATCGGCCAGGCCGTCCTTCACTTCGGCGGCACGATCGACGACTTCATCGACCAGGTCTTCAACTTCCCGACGCTGTCCGAGCTCTACAAGTACGCCGCGTACGACGGACTTGGCCGCAAGGCGCGTCGCGCCACCAGCGTCATGGCCGCGGTCCGCGCCGAGTAGCCGAGGCGCCGTCGAGGCCGGGTCCGGCCCTGGCCACGCGACCGTTGCCACCGGGTCGCTCGTCGGTATAGTGCGACCCGAATGTCACGCGCCACTCGCTTCCTCGCTGCCCTCCGCGGTCAGCCCGTCGATACGACCCCCATCTGGATCATGCGGCAGGCGGGTCGCTACCTCCCCGAGTACCGTCAGACGCGCCAGAAGGCCGGCAGCTTCCTCAACCTCTGCAAGACGCCGGAGCTGGCGTGCGAGGTGACGCTCCAGCCCATCACGCGCCTCGGCGTCGATGCCGCCATCCTCTTCTCCGACATCTTGATCCCCGTCGAGAAGATGGGCGTCCCCCTCGACTTCACCGAAGAGGGGCCGCAGCTCCAGCCGGTGCGCGATCCGGCCGGCATCGCGGCGCTCGGCGTGCCCGATCCGGAGCGCGACATGCGCTACGTGCTCGACGCCGTCCGCCTGATCAAGCGCGAGCTCCACGGCGTGGTGCCGCTCATCGGCTTCTCGGGCGCGCCGTTCACGCTGCTGTCGTACATCCTCGAAGGAAAGACCGGCAAGCAGTTCGCGGAGACCAAGCGCCTGCTCTTCGCGGCGCCCGAGCAAGCGCACGCCCTGCTCGCCAAGATCACGGAGACCGTGATCCTCTACCTCGAGGCGCAGATCGAAGCGGGCGCCGACGTGGTGCAGCTCTTCGACTCGTGGGTCGGGCAGCTCGCGCCGGTGGACTTCGCGGTGTTCGCGGCCCCTTACGTCCAGCAGATCATCGAGCGTCTGCGCGCTCGCGCTCCGCAGGTCCCGATCATCTACTTCGCCAACGATGGCGCGACGCTGCTCGACGCGGCGGCTCGCCTCGGCGCCGATGCGCTGGGCGTCGACTGGCGCAATCCGCTCGATCGGGCCCGGGCCGCGGTCGGCGCCGAGGTCACCCTCCAAGGCAACCTCGATCCGACGGCGCTCTTCGGGCCGCTGCCGTTCATCGAGCGCAACGTCGAGCGCATCCTGGCCGAGGCCGCGGGCGGGCGGCATGTCTTCAACCTCGGGCATGGCATCCTTCCCCCGACGCCGCCCGATCACGCGGTCGCGCTCGTAGAGATGGTGCATCGACTCGGCGCGCGAGCGCCCGGACGAGGATAGGCTTCATGATCACGATCGTCGGCGGAGGTCCCGCTGGGCTGGCGTGCGGCTTGGCGCTGCAGCGCGCCGGACGCGCCTTCCGCCTGATCGAGGCGGAGTCGCGCTTCGGTGGGCGCGTGCAGAGCGAGCGACGCGACGGCTGGCTGGTCGAGAAGGGCCCCGCGGCCGTGCTCGACAACGTCGAGGCGACCCACCAGATCCTCAAGGAGCTCGACCTCACCGCCGAGGTGGTGCGCGGCAGCGACGCGGTCAAGCGTCGCTACCTCGCGCACGGGGGCGCGCTGGTGCCCGTGCCCTCGGCGCCACCCGGCCTCATCGGCACGCCGCTGCTCTCTCCCCGCGGCAAGCTGCGCCTCTTCGGCGATCTGTTCGTGCGTGCCGGCGCCCGGCCGGACGAGTCGATGGCGAGCTTCTTCCGTCGCCATCTCGGCCCGGAGGCGACCGAGGTGCTGGTCGACGCGATGCAATCGGGGATCTTCGCGGGTGACATCGAGCAGCTCTCCCTGCAGGCGTGCTTTCCGCTGCTCGCCGAGCTCGAGTCGAAGCACGGCTCGCTGCTGCGAGGCGCCCTCGCGAGCGCGAGCGCCATGCGCGGCCGCGCCAAGACGACGCTGCTCTCGCTGCGCGGCGGCCTGCGCCGCATCATCGATGGGCTCGAGCGGCGACTCGCGCCGTCGATCGTCGCGGGTGAGCGCTTCACCGCGCTACCCGACCAGGCGGGCGCGATCGTGCTCGCGCTCCCCGCCGTCGCGGCGGCGGACCTCCTCCGCTCCATCGACGGGTCGCTGGCGTCTCTCCTCGATCAGACGCGCATGGTGCCGATGGTGGCGGTGACCCTCGGCTACGCGCGCGCCCAGGTGAACCATCCCCTCGACGGCTTCGGCTTCCTCGTGCCGCGCCGCGAGCCGCTGCCCGGTGGCAGGATCCTCGGTGCCATCTTCATGAGCAGCATCTTCCCCGACAACGGCTACGCGCCGGTGGGTCACGTCGCGCTGCGCGTCCTGATGGGGGGAGCGCACGCGCCCGAGGTGGAGACGATGACCGACGACGAGCTCCGCGCGCGAGCGCTCGCAGCGATCGAGCCGCTGGTCGGGGCGTCTGGGTCGCCGGGGTTCGTCGACGTCTCGCGCTGGCGCCGAGGCATCGACCAGTACGCGGTCGGCCACCTCGAGCGGCTCGCAGAGATCGAGCGGCGCGGCGCCGCTCATCGCCTGCACTTCATCGGCTCGTCGTATCGTGGCCCCGGCCTCAACGATGCGCTGCGCCAGGGCTGGGAGCTCGGGCAGAAGCTGGCGGCGGAGTCGACGTGACGCTGTCGGCTCGCCTGGCGCGCCTCACCGTGACGCGCCCCAAGACGGTGCTCGCCGTCGTGATCCTCGTCTCGCTGCTGCTCGCTCCGTTGGCGGTGCGCCTGCGCCTCGACACCGATCTGATTGGTCTGTTTCCGCGCAACAGCCCAGAGGCGGAGGCCTTCGCGCGCTACAGCCGTGGCTTTCTGTCCGAGAAGCTGATGCTGATCCTCGTCGAGAGCGAAGACGCGGCGGCGCTGCCGAAGTTCCTCGATGACTACGCCGCCGCGCTCGCCAAGGATCCGTCGATCGACGAGGTACGCCATCGGCTGTCGGCGCAAGCGGCCCTCTACCTGCGGGACCACCTCTTCCAGCTCCTCGGTGACGAAGAGCTGCGCCTCCTCGAGGAGAGGACTCGACCAGCGGCGCTGCCCGAGCGCGCTCGGCGCCTGCGCAGCCTGCTGTCCGCGCCGGGGGGCTCGGCGCTCGCGCCGATCCTCACCGCCGATCCCTTCGAGCTCCTGGCGAGCCTGTCGGCGCGCATGCAGAGCGGGCTGCCCATCGACACCCAGAGCGGGTACTTCCGCACCGCCGATCAGAAGGCGGCGTTGATCTTCGTCCGTCCCAAGGCGAGCGCCTTCGACATCGAGGCCGGGCGTGCGCTGCAGGCACGAGCCGCGGCGCGCGCCGAGGAGCTCGGGGCGACCATCGCCGCCGATGGAATTTTTTTGCACCGCAGCAAGATTGAGGTCGGCTTCTCCGGGGCGACCTCGTTTGCCGTCTCCTATCGTGACTGGCTGCACGAAGACACGATGCGCGCCACCGTGCTCTCGGGTGTCGCCGTGCTGGTGCTGTTCGCGCTGTTCTTCCGCGCCCTGCGCGTCCTGCCGTTCGTCGCGCTCCCGCTCGCGTTCGGGCTGTGGTGGACCGGCGCTGCCGCGGTGCTGCTGTTCGGCCGGGTCAACGCCGTGTCGCTGGCGTTCGGGACGATTCTCCTGTCGATCGGCATCGACCTGCCGATCCAGCTCTTCAACCGGCTGCGCGAAGAGCTCGCGACCCCGAGCGGCAGCTCGCCGCGCGCCGCGCTCGAGCTCACGATGTCCGACCTCATCCGTCCATCGCTGCTCGCCACGCTCGGGCCCGGCGCGGTCTTCCTCGCCTGCGCCCTGTCCAACTATCGCGGTCTCGGCGAGCTCGGCGTGCTCGCGGCGATCGGGCTGGGCTTCAACTTCCTCGCGATGATCACCGTGTTCCCGGCGCTGCTCGCCGCGCTGCCGGAACGATGGTGGAGCGGCACGACGCAGCACGACTGGATCGGGGCGACGCTCGGAGCGCTCGCCGCCCGCCTCCAGCGACGGCCTCGCTCGACGCTGGTGGCGGCGCTGTTGCTCGGGGTCATCGCGCTGCCGGCGGCGCGCAAGGTCGAGTTCGAGCGGCGCCTCATCTCGATCCAGCCCGAGGCGATGCCGCCCATGCGGGTCGAGCGCGAGCTCGAGCGGCGCTTCGGAGAGCGCGAGCTCGTCTTCGTGCTGCTGGTCGAGGATCGCGACCCCGATCTTGCCCTGCAGAAGAACGAACGCTGGCACCCCGAGCTCGACCGGCTGCGCAAGGCGGGCGTGATCACCGGATTTCAGTCCGCGGCGACGCTCATCCCATCGCGTGCCACACAGCTGGCTCGCCGCGCGCGTCTCGACTCGTTCGATCCGGCACGCATCGCCACTGGCCTGCGCGCCGCGCTCACCGAGGTTGGCTTCGACACCGAGCCCTTCGAGGGTGTCCTCAAGCAGCTCACGACGCCGGGCGAGCTCGTCGAGGTCGACGCGCTTCGCCGCGGTCCGCTCGACTTCCTGGTCCGCACGCATATCCAGGACGATCAGGAGCACGGAGTCCGCCGACTGGCGACCTTCGCCTACGCGCCGCGCCGCACCGCTGTCGAGGCCGAGGCGGCGCTGATCGAGGTGAGCAAGCGAGTGGATGGCGTGGTCACTGGTTCGCCGATCCTCGAGCGCGCGCTCTACGAGATCGTCCAGCGGGACACGGTGGTGGTGACGGCGGCCTCAACCACGCTCGTGCTGCTCCTCCTCGCCCTCTACTACCGGGCCCTCCGCCCGTGGCTCGCGGTCGTACTGCCGCTCGGGCTCGCCTGGGTGCTGTTTGCCGCGGCGCTCGCGACCCTCGGCTGGCCGCTCAACCTGTTCAACCTGCTCGCGGTGCCGCTCGTCATCGGCTACGGCATCGATGATCACATCTTCCTCGTCCATCGCCACGACGCCGAGCACCGCCGCGATCCGAGCGTCACCGCCGCGGCGACGCTGCGCTCCGTCGGGCGCGCGGTCGCGGTGACCTCGCTGGCGACGATCGCCGGCTTCCTGCCGCTCGGCATGGCGCGCTTCGACGGCCTGCGCTTGCTTGGCCTCTCGGGGGCGCTCGCCGTTGGGCTCTGTCTGTTCGCCGCGGTGATCGTGCTGCCGCCGCTGCTGACCCTGCTCTACCCGCCGCGCCGATCGTAGGCGGGCCCGCCGCTACGCCTCGCTCATGTACGGATAGAGGTGGTGCGTCGGCGGCACGAACGTCTCCTTGATCGTGCGCGGCGAGGCCCAGCGCAACAGGTTCCAGGCCGAGCCGGCCTTGTCGTTGGTGCCCGAGGCGCGCGCCCCGCCGAAGGGCTGCTGTCCGACGACGGCGCCGGTCGGCTTATCGTTCAGATAGAGGTTGCCCGCCGCGTTGCGCAGCCGCGTCGCCATGTACGACAGCGCCTCGCGATCCTGCGCGAAGATCGCGCCGGTCAGCGCGTACGGGCTGGTGCCGTCGGCGATCGTCAGCATCTCGTCGAGCCCCGCGTCGTCGTAGACGTGGATCGCGAGCAGCGGACCGAACAGCTCCTCGTGCATCACCGCGTGGCGCGGATCGTCGACCCGCACGATCGTCGGCTCGACGAAGTAGCCGACCTTGTCGTCGGCCTTGCCGCCGACGAGGATCTCGCAGCTCGCATCGGCGGCGAGGCGATGCTGCCAGGCAGAGAGCCTCGCGAACGCGCGCCCGTCGATCACTGCAGCGACGAAGGTGCGGAAGTCCTCGACGCTGCCGACCTGCAAGGTTCGAGTCGTCTCGATCAACCGATCGCGGAGCTGCGGCCAGAGCGTGCGGGGTACGTACGCGCGCGAAGCCGCCGAGCACTTCTGCCCCTGATACTCGAACGCACCGCGCACCAGCGCCGTCGCCAGCGCTGCGACATCGGCGGACGGATGCGCGAACACGAAGTCCTTGCCCCCCGTCTCGCCGACGAGCCGTGGGTAGGTTCGATAGGTCCCGATGCGCTCCCCGACGGAGCGCCACAGGTGCTGGAACACGGCCGTCGAGCCGGTGAAGTGGATCCCCGCCAGGTGCTCGCTGGCCAGGCAGGCGCCGCCGATCGGCGCGCCCGCGCCGTACACGACGTTGATGACTCCCGGCGGCAGCCCCGCCTCCATGAAGAGGCGCATCGTGTGGTGCGCCGCCAGGCTCTGCGTCTCGGCGGGCTTCCACACGACGACGTTGCCGAGCAGCGCCGGCGCCGAGGGCAGGTTGCCGCCAATCGCGGTGAAGTTGAACGGCGTCACGGCGAGCACGAAGCCCTCGAGCGGTCGGAGCTCGAGGACGTTGCGCACCCCCGGCGAGGAGAGCGGCTGATCGACGAGGTGCGAGGCGTAGGCGACGTTGAAGCGCAGGAAGTCAGCGAGCTCGCACGCCGCGTCGATCTCCGCCTGATACGCCGTCTTGCTCTGCCCGAGCATCGTCGCGGCGTTGAGGATCGCGCGCCATGGGCCGGCGAGAAGATCGGCGGCCTTCAGGAAGATCCGCGCCCGCGCCTCGAACGGCATCGCCGCCCACCCACGCTGCGCCGCGAGCGACGCCGAGATCGCGGACTCGGCGAGCCCCGCGCCGCCCTCGTGCACGGTCGCCAAGAGGCGCGCCCGCTCGTGCGGCGCGCGCACCTCGAACGGCGCCCCGTCGAAGATCTGCCGGCCGCCGATGACGTGCGGGATGTCGATCGGGTGGCTCGTCATCTCGGCGAGCGCTTGCTTGAGGCGGAGCCGCTCGGGAGAGCCAGGCAAGTAGCCGAGGATCGGTTCGTTGGTGGGGAGTGGCAGAGAGGCCGGGAGGTCGAACATGGCGCGGACTATACCGCGAGCGGCGGCTGGTCAGCTGCGCTTAGAGCGGCTTCACGCCGAGGACCTGGGTGACCACCTTGTCGCCGAGCTTGCAGTCGACCTGTTGCGTCTGTCCCGTCGGCAGGACGAGCGAGTAGTTCTTGTTGGTCCAGTTGTCCCACAGCAGCGTCGGGTGCACCGCGCCGAAGTCGCACGACACGCCCGCCACCACGCCGCTCTCCGTCTGGCCGCTGATCGAGAAGAAGTAGGTCGTCTGGTGGCTGTCGCGATCGACGACCGGGGACGGGTCGACCTGGAACATCAGGTTCGTGATCTGGTCGATCCCGACCGCGAAGATGCCGAGCTCGGCCTTGGCGTCGCCCGACGAGAAGATCAGCTTGCCGTCGCCGTTGGTGGTGAACTCGGTCTGCGCGTCATCGACGAAGAGCTCGCCCTCGGTCGTGGTCGCCAGGCCGCTGAGCGCCTCACCGTAGAACGACCCACCGCCGGCGCGCTCCGGCTTGGCGCTCGGCAGCTTGAGGGTCGAGCCCTTGAGCACCTGGTTGACGCCGTCCCCGTCGACGTACAGCGAGATCGAGCTGACCGCCTCGCTGAACACGGTGAAGCGATCGAGCTCGCTGCCGTTGACCGAGAAGACCAGGTCGGTGGTGCCGGCGCGCAGCGCCTTGATGCGCGGGCTGTAGTCGCCCTGCTGGATCTCGAAGAGCGTCGGATCTTCGGCCTCGATCTTCAGCTTGCCGCCATCGATGTTCGAGACGTTGATGCGGTAGCGCAGCGTCGTGGTGAGACCAACCGCGAACGGCGTCGTCTTGACCGACTGGCCGCTGCTGCTGAGCAGGACGACGCGACCGCGCTTGCCCGGGTCTTGGAACTCGGGCTCACAGCCAACAACCGCCGCGCCGAGCGCGCCCGCGACTACGAGAGAGAGGACCGAACGAAGGACAGGGAGAAGTGATTTGCTCATGCTGTGGGTAATTCCACGACGCATGCCAGACGAGATTTCGAGGACTTGCTGCGATGTAGGTGAGAAGAGTCTGACAGAGCTGTCAGGTCGAAGCGGAGAGGTATGACTAGCGAGTCGCGTCCGGGTCCGCGGTGAGCACGAAGAACGACTCGCCCTCCGCGTAGCCCTTGACGCTCATGTAGATCTTCTGCGCCGCGCTCAGCTTGACCCGGCACTCCTCGTCCGAGCCATCCTTGTACGGACGGCAGTCGTAGCTGCGATCGCTCGGCTTGCTGCCGACCTTGACGTAGAGATCCGCGTCGCCGCCGGGGTGCGCGCTCGTCTGCGCCATCCGCACGAGGTAGTTGCCGGTGGGCAGCTCGGGCGTCTCGAACTCGAGCGTCTCGCCGCGGCCGACCGAGGCCTCTTCGCGCATCGAGAACGCGCCGTTGCCGCCGCCACCGCCAGACGACGAGGGCTTGTACTGGTTGTCCTCATCGCCGGTGACGAGCACGACCTGCGAGCTGTCGATGCCACCGAAGATCTGCTCGTACGTCATCGGCTGTTCGACCTTGGTCAGGGCGCGGATCAGCGCCAGCGACGAGGTCGGCATGTTGGAGAAGAACGCCGGCATGGCGTTGGTGACGATGTCGAGATACTTGGTGCCGGTCGTATCCTCGGGGTTGAGCTGGCGGCGCGCCTCGGCCATGAAGCCGTCGACGTACGCGAACGTGTCGCAGCCGTTCATGAACATGATGAGGTACTGGCCCGAGACGAACTTGCCCTTGCGTGCCAGCGCGCGGACGTTCTGTCCGAGGCCAGCGTGGCCGTTGTAGGCGATGATGTCGGCGCGCGTCGAGAGCGCCTCGTAGCGCTCGTTGAAGTGCGGATCCGAGGTGCGGACGTTGTCGACGAGCAGCGCGACGATCTGCATGGTGCGGCCGTTGCCGAGATCGACGTCGAACGTCACGTCGGGCACCGCGATGCCCGGCTTGTCCGAGACGTTCTCTGGCGTCGTCTTGATGCCGGGGAAGGCGTTCTTCGCCGTGCGCACGAAGGTGTTGAAGCCCGCGATACCCGCGTCGGCATCGGTCGTCGAGCCGTCTTCGTACTTGCCGAAGATCAGCAGCGCGTTGAGCTTGCCGTCCTCCCAGACCTTGTCGTACTCGGGGTACGTGTTCTTCGAGTTGGTCGGGCTGAGCGTCGTCTGCGCCGAGAACTTGAGCACGTCGGCGTCGTCGAGGCGGCACTCGCTGCTCGCCGGCCGGTAGTAGTACCACATCGATCCGGTGTCGACGTCGTGCGCGCCCCAGTCGACGCAGTCGTGCTTGTACTTCTCGGTGAAGGCTTCCTTGCCGGCGTAGGACATGTCCCGCGGCAGCGTGAACTGGTAGGTCTTGGGCAGATCCGTCTTGCTGCCCCACGCGACCGGGAGCTTGGCGTGATACGAGATGCGCGTCTTGCCGTTCGACGTGCCCTGCTGGATGTTGGTGATCTCGACCTTGTCGAGGCGGCCGACCGAGTTGTTGCCGTTGAGGTGGCCGATCGTGAAGAGGAGCTGATCGTCGATCACCGAGCGCGCGTTCCACGCGGTGTCGGTGTCGACCGAGCCATCGAACTCGAAGGTGAGGAAGGTCGCGATCGCCGACGAGTCGCCCTTACCGCCGCCGCCACCGTGCCCGAGGACGTTTCCGTCGTCAGCGCCATTACAGCCAATTCCGCCGCCCATCGAGAGCAGGGCCGCGAGCGAGAGTGCCTGGAGCTTGTTCTTGCGGGGCTTGATCTTCATGCCCGTCGGCTGGAGCAAGCCGAGGGCCAAACCTGCACAGCGACGGGGAAGCGTGGAGAGTGGGGACTCCAGACCAGCGAAAGCGGCTAGCGGCGCGGCTACTGCTGCGTAGCCTTGACCTCAATCGTCACCGCGCTGCCCATGTCCGTCTGCGTCGGCACGCCGCCGTCGTTGGGCTGAATGAAGTCGAACGTGTCCTTCGTATAGAAGGTGAGCGTCACATCGACCTTGTTGGGCTTGACCGTCGTGAGCGTGCCGCTACCGTTGAGCAGCCCCTCGGACGTGCCGTTGGCGTGATCGAGGAACACCGGCTGCGTGACGATCTTGAGCTTCTCGCCCGAGAGGTTGGCGCGGATGCCGTTGGGGCTCGGGCCCGCTGGATCGGCGTGCAGGCCCGTCGTGAAGCTGAAGAGCAGCGTCGAGTGAGAGCCCTCGCTCAGCGTCAGGATGTTCTGATCCGTCTGGCCGAACACCGTGAGCTTGGCGTCGTAGCTGCCGACGATCTTCTTGAAGTCGATGCCGTCATCACAGCCGCTGACGCCGAGAAAAAGAGCGAGGCCAAGCAAGGTACTGCGCATCCCTGCAGCCTAGGGCGGCGACGGGCATCGGTCAACCGCCTGCGGGCCTGACCGGGTGACCGAGATCGCGCTGCCCACGGGCGACCTCGCTCCCCTGCTCGCGCAAGTCGATGGCTGGCTGGTGAGCGCGCCGCTCCTCGGCCTCGTACGCTGCCAACGCCGCGGCCCTCGCCGAGACTCTGTCGGCAATCGGGAAGCTCGGGCTGGAGCCGCAGCTCGAAGACGTCACGGACTACGCGCGGCAGACGGAACACGGCCTCGGCCGCACCGCCTCAGTCGAGCAAGCCGGCCTTGAACGCGGCGAGCAGCGGATCGCGCGCACCCACGGCGGCCGCGGGTAGATAGCCCTGGTTGATCGTCCAGATGATGGTGCCGCCGTAGCCCTGCGCCTTGACGTAGGCCGACTTGTCCGCGATCGACTGCGGATCTTCGTAGGTGACGTAGCGGCAGCCCTGAGCGCCCGACTCGCTGGTGAACGTCAGGTACGGCACCTTGGCAGCGGCATCGTAGATCTTGGTCGCGTTGCCGAGCGTCTCGTAGCCGGTGACGATGTTCCGATAGGACATCTTGCCGTCGTTGGCCTTGATCGTCGCGCCATTGAGCGCTTGCAGCGGCGCGGTCACCGGGCTCGAGTAGCAGAGGCCGTAAAAACCGCTGCCGACGCCGAGCTTGGCCTTCGGCACGCCCGCGGCGACATACGCCGCCGCCGACTCGTGGATCGAGGTCGGCGCGAGGGAGTCGGATTGATAGAGCGCCGACGAGTGCCAGCTCTTCCAGCCCGGGTACGCGCCCGCCATGCCGTAACTCATCAGGTTGAGCTGATCGAGCGAGCCGTGGATCTGGCCGTACAGCGACAGATCGTCGGGGATGTTGGTGTTCTGCGGGAAGACCGGCATGGTCAAGATACTTGACGGTGCGGCCGCACGCACTGCCTCGACGAGCGCCTTGATCGACGCGGCGTCCGCCGAGTAGTCGACCGGCTCCCAGTCGAAGTCGATGCCGTCGAAGCCTGGATCGGTGAGCAGCGCGACGAGGTTGCTGACGAACTTGCTGCGGTTGGCGGCGCTCGCTGCTCCCACCCACCCGGGCCGCGTGTCCGAACCGCCGATCGAGATGATCGCCTTCTTGCCGTGCGCGTGCGCAGCGTCGACGATCGCCTTGGCGAGCTTGGGTCCATCGCTGCCTCCCTGGAAGAGTGACGTGTCGAGCGTGCCGTCGCTGTTCGGCAGGTAGAACGCGACCGCGATGTGGCTCAGGCCATCCCAGTAGATCGAGGCGACCGGGTAGTCGGTGGTCTCGTAGCCGGCGTAGTAGCCCATCACCCACTTGCTCGACATCGTGGGGCTACCCGCGAGGTCACCGGGCGGCTTGGCCATGTCGCCCGGCGGGATGCCGAACAGATCGGGCGGCGCCACGCCCGTCAGATCCGGCGGCGCCGCACCAGTCAGATCGCTCGCGGCGACCGAGAGATCGTTCACGCCGCCCTGCGAACCCGGCTCGTGCTTGCAGCCAAGGATCGACGCGGCGACGAGCAGCACCCAAGCGTTGCGCATGCCCCATCTTGCGAAAGAACGGCGTAGGAGATCAACGCACCTCGAAACTTGGATCGCCCGCTACAAAGCGAGCGTCCCCGATCAACAGATGCGCGGAAGCTGCTCGCCGCTCGGCAGATCGACGAGGCGCTTGGTGCCGTAGCGCGTGCGGAGGACGACCTGACCGCGATGCGCGTCGACCACCCGGCCGACGCGCTGCGCGTCCTTACCCTCGGGCAGCGCGCGCCAGATCGCCAAGGCGCGCTCGGCCTCGTCCTCCTTCACGAACGCGACGAGGCGCCCTTCGCACGCGACGTACAGCGGATCGAGCCCGAGCAGCTCGCAGACGGCGGCGACCTCGGGGTGGACGGGGAGCGCGGACTCTTCGATCGTGATGCCGCGCTCTGCGGTGGTCGAGAGCTCGCACAGCACCGCCGCGAGGCCACCACGCGTCGGGTCGCGCAGGCAGTGCACGTCGAGCTGGGCCTCGAGGAGCGCGGCTGCCAGCGACCAGACCGGTGCACAATCGCTCTGCAGCGCGGCGTCAAAGCCGAGGCCGCGGCGCACGCTCATGATCGCGGCGCCGTGGCGACCGAGGTCCCCGGAGACCAGGACGACGTCGCCGGAGGCGATGCGCGACGGGCGCAGGTCGCAGCCCGGCGAGACGACGCCGAGGCCGGTCGTGTTGATGTAGAGGCCATCGCCGCGGCCGCGATCGACGACCTTGGTGTCGCCCGTGACGACCGACACGCCGACGCGATCGGCGGCCGCGCGCAGGGACGCGACGAGCTGCGTGAGCTCGGCGATCGGCAGCCCCTCCTCGAGGATGAGGCCGCAGGACAGCGCGACCGGACGCGCGCCCGCGCAGGCCAGATCGTTGACGGTGCCGTAGACCGCCAGCTCGCCGAGATCTCCGCCGGGGAAGAAGCGCGGCGTGACGACGAAGCTATCGGTCGAGAGCGCGAGGCGCGCGCCCTCGACGGACAGCACCGCCGCGTCGTGCTGCGCCGCGAGGATGGGATTGCCGAGCTGCGGCAGCAGGATCGCGTCGAGCAGCGCCTGCTGCAGCCGACCGCCCCCACCGTGCGCGAGCTGGATCGTGTCGTGGCGAAGCGGCGTCGGGCACTGGCTCACGCGTGCTGCTCCTCGGTGCGATAGCGAAAGTACGCTGCGCACGCGCCCTCGGCCGAGACCATGGGCGCGCCGAGCGGGTGCTCCGGCGTGCAGCGGCGGCCGAAGGCGGGACACGCAGGCGGCTTGAGCACGCCGAGCATCACCTGGCCGCTGCGACACTCCGGGTCCTCGGCGACGGCGGCGTCACCGCACGCGCTCGCAAAGCGCCGACGCGCGTCGAACTCGGAGTACGCGGGGCGGAGCTGCCAGCCGCTGTCCGCGATCGTGCCGATGCCGCGCCACGCCTGCGGCTGCACCTCGAAGACCTCGGCGATCAGGGCCTGCGCGCGTCGATTGCCATCGCTGCGCACGACGCGCGCGTACTCGTTGCCGAGCTCGGCGCGCCCCGCCTCGAGCTGCTCGACGAGCCGCCAGATCCCCTGCAGCAGGTCGAGCGGCTCGAAGCCGGTCACGACGATCGGCACCTGGTAGCGCTCGACGATCGGGGCGTACTGCTCGGTGCCCATCACGGCGCAGACGTGGCCCGCGGCGAGGAAGCCGTCGACGCGGCAGGTCGGATCGTCGAGGATCAAGGTGAGCGCCGGGGGCACGAGAACATGGGAGACGAGCAGGGAGAAGTTCGTCAGCCCCCGCCGCTTGGCCTCGACGAGCGCCAGCGCGTTGGCCGGCGCGGTGGTCTCGAAGCCAACCGCGAAGAAGACCACCTCCCGCGCCGGGTGAGCGCTGGCGAGTTCGACCGCGTCGAGCGGCGAGTAGACGACGCGGACGTCAGCGCCACGGCTCTTGGCGGCGAAGAGATCGGCGCGCGAGCCGGGGACCCGCAGCATGTCGCCGAAGCTGCAGAAGATCACCTCGGGCCGCGCCGCGATCGCGATCGCCTGATCGAGGCGCTCGATCGGGGTCACGCAGACCGGGCAGCCTGGTCCATGCACGAGCTCGATCGTCGACGGCAAGAGCTGATCGAGCCCGAACCGCACGATGCTGTGCGTCTGCCCGCCGCAGACCTCCATGATCTTCCATGATCGAGTCGTCGCGCGCGCGATCGCCGCCGCCAGGGTGCGCACCGCGTCGGCGTCGCGGTACTCGTCAAGGAACTTCATCGAGCTCCCTCGCCGCGGCGAGCTCGCGCAGCGTCGCGAAGATCGTGTCAGCGGACTCCTCATCGACGATCTGCAGCGCCAGCCCGGCGTGCACGATCACGTAGTCACCGAGCCGCGCCTCGGGCACGAGCGCCAGGCTCGCCGCCTTGATGACGCCGTCGAAGGCGACCTTGGCGGTGCGCAGCGCGTCGTCACCGATCTCGATCACGCGGCCGGGGATCGCGAGACACATGACGTCGCGACGGTAGAGCCCCTGTCGCGAATGATCCATACGATTCTCGCTCGGGCGAGCGGCGAGCGTGCGAGCAGGGAAGCGTGGGTGTGCTTGTGGGAGAGGACGCGGGGACGGCGGAGGGCCAGCGCGCCGGGAACGCAGGGTGTCCGTCCGTCCGTGCTCGGCCGCGGCGGCCCTCGGTCTGACGCATTTTCTTGGCGAACCGCTGCGCCGCGCCACTTTGTGGGAGGAGGGAAGTTGCGGGAGGAGGGAAGTTGCGGGGCTTTTGGGGGTGTCTGGGGCGCGGGTGGTCAGAGCGGGGGCGGCTGCAGGGTCAGCGCGGCCGCGAGCGCCTGACCGAGGCTGACGCCGCCGTCGTTGGGGGGGACGTGGCGATGCGTGACGACCTCGAAGCCGGCTGCCGTGAGCCGCGCGCTCGTGAGCTCGACGAGCAGCGCGTTCTGGAAGCAACCGCCGGTCAGCGCCACGGTGCGCAGCCCCGTCCGCTCGGCCCACGCGAGCGCGAGCTCGGCGAGGGCGACGTGAAAGGCGCGCGCCAGCGCCGCGATCGGCTCGCCCGCCTGGCGACGCTCGACGAGCGCGATGACCAGCGGCGCCGGATCGGCGATCAAGGAGCCCGGCTCCTCGAGGAACCGCCAGGGCAGCGGCGCGGACGGTGACGCGTTCGTCGCAGCCAGCTCGAGCGCGAGCGCCGCCTGCCCTTCGTAGCCCTTCTGCCAGCGGACCCCGAGCAGCGCGGCCACGGCATCGAAGAGACGACCGACGCTCGAGGTGCGCGGGCTGCCAGCGACGAGGCGACGGAGGTTCGCGCGCTCCGCCGTGGGCCACCACCGAGCCTCGTCGGGCAGCGGTGCGTCGACCCCGACGAGCGAGCACCAGAGGCCGAGCGCGCTCCGCCGCGGCTCGCGCGCCGCGGCATCTCCCCCGAGCAGCGCGAACGAGCGCACCGAGCCACCGCGCCGCCAGCTCAGACCGTCGACGAGCAGCGCTTCGCCGCCCCAGCTCGTGCCGTCGGGTCCGTGTCCCGCCCCGTCCCATGCCAGCGCCAGAAACGGCGCCGCCAGCGCGGTCTCGGCGGCCAGCGCCAGCGCGTGGGCGTGGTGATGCTGGACCCGCACGAGCGGCACGCTCGCCGTCGCAGCGAGCTGCTCGGCGAGCTGCGTCGAGGCGTAGTCGGGGTGAAGATCGCAGGCGATCGCTGCTGGCTTGACCGCAAAGAAGCCCAGCAGATCCTCGATCGTGCGGGCGTGGAGCGCATTGCCCTCGAGCGTGCCGAGGTCGCCGAGGTGCTGGCTGACGATCGCCTGACCGTCGACGAGCAGCGTCACCGTGCTCTTCTGCTGCGCGCCGACCGCGAGGACGGGGGGCAGGCCTGCGGCTCCCGGCACCGCCACGCCCTCGGGCGCAAAGCCACGCGCCCGCCGCAGGACGAGCGGCCCGCGCACCGTCGGACGCAGCAGCGAGTCGTCGACCGCGCGGACGATCGGCCGATCGTGCAGCAGGAAGCCGTCGGCGATCCCGGCGAGCCGGTCCAGGGCCTCCTCGTCGAGAAACGCGATCGGCTCGTCGGCCAGGTTGCCGCTCGTGCAGACCAGCGGCCGCGCCGCAGCGGCCGCGATCAGGTGATGCAGCGGCGTGCTCGGCAGCATCACGCCGAGCAGCGCGTTGTCGGGGGCAATCGCGCCGGCGACGGTTGCGGTCGCCGCCCGCGGCAGCAGCACGATCGGCGCGCGGGCCGAGGACAGCAGGGTCGCGGTCTCCTCGGAGACGACGCACTCGACGCTCGCCATCGCCAGATCGCGCGCCAGGAGCGCGAAGGGCTTGTCGGGACGGCGCTTGCGCTCGCGCAGGCGGGCGACGGCCTCGTTGTCGGTCGCATCGACGAGCAACTGAAAGCCGCCGAGCGCCTTGCAGGCTACGATCTGCCCCTTGGCGAGCGCCGCGAGCGCCATCGCCAGCGCTGTCTCGCCCTCCCCCACCGACGCGCCGACCCCGTCGAGGAAGCGCAGGCGCGGGCCGCAACTCGGGCAGGCAATCGGCTGCGCGTGGTAGCGACGATCGCCGGGGTCCTCGTACTCACGCTGGCAGGCCGCGCAGAGCGCGAATCTCCGCATGCTGGTGTGGGGCCGGTCGTAGGGCAGCCCTTCGACGATCGTGTAGCGCGGGCCGCAGTCGGTGCAGTTCAGGAACGGATAGCCGTGGCGACGATCGGTCGGGTCGTCGAGCTCACGCAGACACGCCTCGCACGTCGCCAGATCCGCGGGCAGCACGGGCGCGATGGCGCCGCCGGTGCGGCTGTCCTGAATGACGAAGCCACGCTCGCCGTCGACGACCGGCGCCGCTCTCGTCTCGAAGCGATCGATGCGGGCACGCGGCGGCGGGGTGCCCTGCAGCGCGGCGCAGAAGGCCTCGAGATCGTCCTGGGCTCCCTGCGCCTCGAGCTCGACGCCCGCGCCGTCGTTGCCGACCCAGCCGGTCAGCCGATGCGCGGTGGCCAACCGGTAGACGAAGGGACGGAAACCGACGCCCTGGACGACGCCGCCGATAGCGACGCGTCGTCGCGCCTGCGCGGGCCTCACGCGGGTCGGCGCGCCTCGATCCACGCGATCCACTCGTCGAGCCCGTCACCACGGGTCGCGCTGGTCGCGAGGACCGAGAGGCGCGGGTTGAGGCGACGCGCCAGCCCGACGCAGCGCTCGACGTCGAACTGCACGTAGGGCAGAAGGTCAATCTTGTTGACCAACAGCAGGGACGCGGCCGCAAAGGCGTCCGGGTACTTGGCCGGCTTGTCGTCCCCTTCGGTGACCGACAAGACCACGACCTTGTGCGCCTCGCCGAGCGCGAAGCCTGCCGGGCAGACGAGGTTGCCGACGTTCTCGATGAACAGCACGCCGCGCTCCGTCGGCGCGAGCTCCTGCAGCGCGTGGCCCACGCCATGCGCGTCGAGGTGACAGCCGAGACCGGTGTTGATCTGCACCGCAGGGGCGCCCGCGGCGCGGATGCGATCGGCGTCCAGGCTGGTCTGCTGATCGCCCTCGATGACGAAGCTGGCGAAGCGGCCGCGGCTGCGCCTCAGCGTCTCGGTCAGCAGGGTCGTTTTTCCACTCCCCGGCGACGACAGGAGGTTGAGCGCCAGCACCCGTCGCCCCTGCAGCCACGCGCGGTTGTCGTCGGCGAAGCGATCGTTGCGCGCCAGCACGGCGCGCTCGAGCACGAGGCGCCGCGACGGAGAATGGTCATGGTCGTGGTCGTGGTCGTGGTCGTGCTCGTGGTCGTGGTCGTGCGCGTCGTGCGCGGGGACGTGTTCGGCGCAACCACAGGTGGCACACATGACTAGTCGACCTCCACGCTCTCGACGGTAAACGCCGTCCCACCGCGGATCGCTCGCGCGGCGCTGCCGCACGCCGGACAGAGCTCGAGCCGATCCCACGCCGGCGAGACATCCCCGCAAACCGTACAGCTGCCGGTCGCTGGCACCGACGTGAGCACCAGCGGCGCCGCGGCCGCCACGCTGCCCTGCCGAACCGCCTCCCACGCAAAGCGCAGCGCCTCGACCTCGACGCCGGCCAGCGCGCCGACGACCAGCTTGACGCTGCGCACGCTGCGCACCGGCGCGCCGACCTCGGCGCTCGCCGCGGTCGTGACGATGTGCAAGATCTCCTCGGCCAGGGCCAGCTCGTGCATCACGCGGCTCCGCTCGCCTCGGCGACCCAGCGCGGCAGCTCGGGCGCACGCAGCAGCGCGGCCAGCAGCCCCCAGGCCGCCTCGACATTGGCGAGCGCGTCCTGGCTGAGCGGCTCGCCGAGCTCGAACGACGTGCCGCGCACCGCGAGCACGAAGGCCGGCGGCGGCGGGGCGTGCTCGATCCGCTCGTAGACAGCCAGCACCGCACTTGGCGACAGCGCGTGCGTGAGCGGGCTCTCCACCCCGCTCGGCCGGGCGCGCGCGAAGGCGAACGGGGCCGTGGCGTCGAGCGACGCGTCGACGAAGAGGCAGAGCTTCCGATCGCGGAGGTCGAGGGCATTCTCGATCTGGAGCTGGAACTCTTCGAGGCAGTCGACCGCGAGCCGCTCGCGCTCGCAGAGGCGCGCCGCGCGCTCGAACAGCAGTGGACCGATCGCGTCGTCACCGCGGCTCGGGTTGCCGCAGGCAAGCAGCACGACCGGCTTCACCGCTCGCCTCGCTCGAAGGTACCGTCGCTGTTGCGCTGCAGGCGACCGACCACCGCGCCTGCGCGGTCGATCGTCTCGACCACCAGCGGCATCTTGCCAAACGCGTGCGTCGCGCACGACAGGCACGGGTCGAACGCGCGGATCGCGACCTCGATGTGGTTGAGCAGCCCCTCGGTGGGCTCCTCACCGTCGAGATACTCGTGCGCGACGGCGGCGATGGACTCGTTCATCGCCTGGTTGTTGTGAGTCGTCGAGACGATGAGGTTGCACATCGTCACCAGGTCCTGCGCATCGACCTTGTAGTGATGGATGAGCGTGCCGCGCGGCGCCTCGAGGATGCCGACCCCTTCGCCGGTGTGAGCGCCGCTCGAGGCCAGCTCCGTCCCCGAGAGCGCCTCGTCCCCGAGCAGCCGCTCGACGACCTCGACCGCGTGCAGCAGCTCGATCATGCGCGCCCAGTGATAGGCGAGCGGCGCGTGCACCAGCGCGCCGCCGCTCCGCGCCCGCCACGCCTGCCGCGCCGCCTCCGCCTCCGGCGTGTCGATGAAGTCGCAGTTCTGGACGCGCGCCAGCGGCCCGACCTTGTACCAGCCCCGGTCGACGCCGAGCGACTCGACGAAGGGGAACTTCATGTAGCTCCAGGAGCGAACCTCCTCTTTGAGCCGCTCGCGGTAGCGCTGCGGATCGAGGCCGTCGATCACGATCGCCCCCTCCGCATCGCGGACACGCAGGACGCCGTCGTACA
>CAZPEY010000026.1:0-24709 GCA_964585665.1 uncultured Polyangiaceae bacterium
TGCACTACGACCACCCGTCGCAGATCATGGACGAGATCGCGCGGCTGACGCCGACGTTTGCGGGCGTCAGCTACGAGAAGCTCGAGCGCCTGGGCAGCTTGCAGTGGCCGTGCAACGACGCGGCGCCCGAGGGCACGCCGATCATGCACCTCGATCACTTCGTGCGCGGCAAGGGGTACTTCGCGCTCACCGAGTACGTCGCGACCGAGGAGCGCACGACCGCCAAGTACCCGCTCGTGCTGACGACGGGGCGCGTGTTGACGCAGTACAACGTCGGAGCGCAGACGCGGCGCACTGCCAACGTCGCGTGGCACGGCGAGGACCGGCTCGAGCTCCACCCGTTCGACGCCGAACACCGCGGCATCACCGACGGGGAGTGGGTGAGCGTGCAGAGCCGCATCGGCGCGACGCGCCTGCGTGCGCACGTCACCGATCGCATGCAGCCCGGCGTCGTCTACACGACCTTTCACCACCCGGGTTCAGCGACCAACCTCGTCACCACCGACTTCTCGGACTGGGCCACCAACTGTCCTGAGTACAAGGTGACCGCGGTCGAGGTGCGGCGATCGTTCGACGGAGCGCCGCACGAGGAGCCCCCGCACGTCGAGATCGGCAAGCTGGTGCGGATGGCCAACCAGATCGGCGCCTACTTTGCGGCCGAGACCGACGCAGGGATCGCGCAGGAGGGCGTGGCCAGCCACCTGCGGCGCTTCTGGGAGCCGCGCATGCGCGCGGCGATCGTCGCGGCGCTCGACGCCGGGGCGGCCGAGGGGTTGTCGCCGCTCGTCCATGACGCGATCGTGACCAACCGGGAGCGACTGCTCACCGTGACGCCCAAGGACGAGCTCGGGAAGGCCGAGCGTGCCTGAAGATCGCGAGGCGCTCGCCACGGTCGAGGTCGTCGACGCCGACGGAGCGCGTCGGGACCAGGTGATCGTCGAGGCGCCGCTCGAGATCCGGATCGGCGGCAAGCCGGCCACCGTCCTCATGCGCACGCCCGGCGACGATCTCGAGCTGGTGCGCGGCTTCCTCTACGGCGAGGACCTGATCCCGGACGTGGACGCGATCGTCGCCCTCGAGCGACCGCCAGGCCTCGTCGGCGACGAGCTCGGCAACGTGCTCGACGTGACGCTCTCGCCGTCCGTGGCGCGGGCGCTGCCCGAGCGGCTCTTTTACAGCTCGTCGAGCTGCGGGGTGTGCGGCAAGCGGTCGATCGCGCAGCTCGCGGTGCGCGCCGGCGCGACCAGGCCTGGCAGCTTCGAGGTCCGTCGCGCCCTCGTGCAGAGCCTGCCCGATCGGTTGCGCGCCGCGCAGCCGCTGTTCACCGCGACCGGGGGCGTGCACGCAGCAGCCCTCTTCGACGAGGCGGGCCTGCTCGTCGCGGTGCGGGAGGACGTCGGTCGCCACAACGCGGTCGACAAGCTCGTCGGCTGGGCCCTCGCCGAGCGCCGCCTGCCGCTGCAAGGCCTCGGCCTCGTCGTCTCTGGCCGGGTCAGCTACGAGATCCTGCAGAAGGCGATCGCGGCTGGGCTGCCGCTCGTCGCCGCGGTCGGCGCGCCGTCGTCGCTCGCGATCGACCTGGCCGAGCAGTTCGACGTCACGCTCGTCGGCTTTCTGCGAGCAGGCAGCCTCAACGTCTACGCGGGAAGGAGGCGCATCGCGCCATGAGCCAGAGCCTCGACTCGATTCCGGAGATGGGTGATCGCCGAGCGCAGATGCGGCTGATGCGCGACGATCGCTTGGGGGGACTGCTCGCGTTCAACCGAGATCACGGCGACATCGGGCGCTTCGGGTTCCTCTTCGGCGACGTCGTCCTCGTCAACACCCCCGAGCTCATCCATGAGGTGCTCGTCACCAAGGCGCGCAGCTTCGAGAAGTCGCCGATCATGCGCGCCGCGCTCTATCCGCTGGCCGCCGACGGCCTGTTCACCAGCGAGGGGGACTTGTGGCGTCGGCAGCGCAAGCTGATGGCGCCGCTGTTCCATCCCAACGTGATGCAGGGGTTCGGGCGCGACATGATCGCCTGCGCCGAGCGTGCCGTCGCCGACTGGCGCGATGGCGGCACGGTCGACGTCCTCCACGAGATGACGCGCATCACGATGGCGGTGGCGGGGCGGACGCTGTTCGACGTCGACACCTTCAACGAGTCGGACGAGCTCGGTGACGCGCTGACCACCGCGCTCCACTGGGCCGGAGAGCAGTCGGCGAGCCCGCTGCTCATCGCACAGGCGCGCGCCGCGATCGGCGTTCGCCTCGTCGCCGAGAAGCTGCCCGAGGCGCTCGCCGCGCCGCTGCGCAAGCTCTATCGGCGGTTGACCGTGCCGATCCTCGTCCCTGGCGAGCGCACGCGCACGCTCAAGGACGCGGTGGCGCTGCTCGATCGCCGCGTCGAGCGGATGATCGCCGATCGGCGCGCCGGCGCGAGCGATGGGCGCGCCCGCCGCGACCTGCTGAGCCTGCTGCTCTCGGCGCGCGACGACGAGACGGGTGAGGCGATGCCCGATCGCCAGGTTCGCGACGAGGTGCTGACGCTCTTCGTCGCGGGGCACGAGACGACCGCGACCTCGCTGTCGTGGGCCTTCGTGCTGCTCGGCCAGCACCCCGCGATCTACGCTGCGCTGCGCGCCGAGGTCGAGGCGCTCGGACACGCGCCCACCGTCGAAGATCTGCCGCGCCTGCCGCTGGCGCTGCGCATCTTCAAGGAGTCGCTGCGGCTCTACGCGCCGGTGTACCTTTTCGGGCGCGTCGCGATCGCCGACGTCGACGTCGGGCCGTACCGCATGCCGATGGGCACCGTCGTCCTGATCAGCCCGTACGCGCTGCATCACCGTCCTGAGCTGTGGCCCGATCCGGAGCGCTTCGATCCCGATCGCTTCCTCCCCGAGGCGGAGGCCGGGCGGCACAAGAGCGCGTACCTGCCGTTCTCGGCCGGGCCGCGCACCTGCATCGGCAACCACTTCGCGTTGATGGAGGGGCCGCTCGTGCTGGCGACGATCCTGTGGCGCTACGATCTGCGGCCGGCGAGCGATCGTCCAACCGAGACGGATCCGCAGGCGACGCTGCGCCCCAAAGGGCAGGTGCCCTTCGTCGTCACCGCACGATCGCGGTAGGCGAGGCTGTCGCACGAACTCGTACGACGCTTGTTCGATCGACCTGCTCGCAAACCTGCTAGCGTTTGGTAGTGGCCGCGTCGTCGACAATCCATCGCTCCCTGACGATTCTCGTTTGGATGGCCGCATGCACCGGGCCGCGGGAGTCGTTGCCGAAGGTGTGTACTCCCGAGTTTCCTTGTGGCACGGAGGCGAGCTCAACTGCGGGGGCATCGATCTCCACAGGTTCGGGATCGACCGTCCCATCGTCGTCTGATCCCGCGGACTCAAGGAACGAGTAGACGGGCTCCTCGAACGCAGGCCCGCCACCCGACCCTTCGCCAACGACGCCGGCCGGCGGAGGCGAACCGAGCGGCGGTGATCCGCCTGCGTCCGAGCGGACGGGGCCTCCCGCAGATCCCGCAGGCCGGAGATGAGCCCGTGTGAGAGGAGGGCACAAGACGCGTTCGTCGCGTGTAGACAGCGTGGGCTTGGAGCGCTCGATCGTTGCGTGCAAGCTTGGCTCGATAGCGCCGTTCGATTCTGTCGCGATCGCGCAGAACGAGACACTCTCATGAGTACCGATCTGTTGAGGTTTCGGAGCGCCTGCAAGGGGCGAGGAGACGAGGACAAGTGTGTGGCAGCGCTGCTAGCCGAGCGGACAGCGGCGGCTGAGCAGCGATGCTTGATGCAGCTTCGGCAGGGTGGCCCTGCGTTCGATGCCTTCCAGGAAGGTGACCGGAGGTGTCGATCTGCCGAGGAGTGCTGTGACCATCAGGTGTTTGCGCCCTGCAGGAAGCTCTTGGCAGCCGGATTGGCCAAGTGTGGTCCGATTCGGTGAGTCGTTCATGTTGCTCGAGGTGATCTTGGGATGAAGAGAGTGTGGCTAGTCTTAATCGGCGTGGCACTTGCCGTCGGTTGCGCAGGCGAAAGACACAGTCGACGCGCCGAGTGTGTCGACGCGGTTCTGCCGCGGTATCGCGCCTGCCTCGATCGCGTGGAGCAGACGGAGCGTGCCTGCATTCGTCGCTATTCTGTCGCGGTGGCTTCTTGGTGTGCCCAGAGTCTGCCGACAGGGCCGCTGTCGGCGAGCGAGATCGAGCACTATGGTTCGGCCTGCGCCGGGACGCCGCTTGGCAGCGAGCCTTGCCGCTACGCGATGGAGCACGCACGCGCCGCCGATCTCCATCGACAGTGCCAGGCCGAGGTGAGGCTGGGGGCTCGGGCGTGGGAGGCGCCCGAAGCGCTGACAGCTTGTCGCACGGAGGCGGCGTGCTGTGGAGCCGACAAAGGCAAGGGCCTCGAGGAGTGCGAGAAGGCGGCGCGGCGCGCGGTTCGTCAGTGCTTGTGAGGTAGGCGGGTCCGGGTCCGAGACCGAGACCGGGTCCGGGACCGAGGCCGAGACCGAGGCCGGGATCGGGAACGTGGTGATGTCAGGGCTGCGGGCGGGGGCGGGCGCGCAGGGCGGTGACGAAGAGCGCCGTGCCGACGAGACCGAGCAGCCCGAGGCCGAGCATCCAGCGTGCGAAGTCGCGGTGGGCGCGGCCGCAGACCGTGTACCAGCGCGTGCCTGGGCTCGGCAGGCGATCGATGCACGCGAAGGTGAAGTCCTCGTCGAAGTCCTCGGCGCAGAGGAACTCGAAGCGCACCGCGCCGGTGATGTCCTTGGCCGGGACATGGCACGCGCCGTAGGTCTGGTGGACGCTCTCGGAGCGATGGGTCTCGGGCGTGAACACCGCACCGATGAGGATGAGCACCGCGAAGTAGAGCGGCAGCACCGCGGTGAGCACCCGATCGGCGGGGTGGGGAGCCTCGGGTCGGGCGCGGCGCAGCCCGCGGATCGCCAGGGCGCCGTAGAGGATCGTGACGACGACGAGACCGCGCAGGCCGGGCACGCCGCCGTCGAGTTGCTGCAAGATCGTCAGCTGCACGACCATCAAGATCGAGCTCAGCCCGGCGACGAGCGCCAGCGTCCTGGCGATGGCGCGGCTCGGCAGCGTCGGCGATCGGTCGATCCCGCGGTTGGCGAGGTAGCTGAACACCGCGACGAACGTGATCACCCACATCGTGCTGCCGATCGGCGCGCCGAGGAGGCGGTTGGCGATCGGGCGATCGGTGTCGTGCCAGGTCCACCAGAGGAACTTGGCGCCGACGATGTCGTAGGGCGCGTAGAACAGGCTCGCGAGCAGGCCCGAGGCGGCGGCCCGCGCCAGCGGCGGCAGACCAAGCCGGCGCACCACCACCGTCGGAAAGTACATGAAGCAGATGTAGACGCATGGGATGTACAGCGGCATGCGCGCGGTGAGCATCACCGTCGCTTGCGCCTGCCAGAAGTTGTCGACGACCGGCAGGATCATGAAGAGCGCGTCGTTGGCGGTGCCGGCGACCAGCGCCGCGAACCACAGCAAGAGGTGGCTGCGGCCGCGCTGTCGAGCGTGCCACAAGGCCACGAGCGCGAGCGCGATGAACAGGTACTCTCCGACGAGGAACGACGGCTGGGTCGCCCACTTGGCGAGCGGGCTGTTGAGGTGGTGCCAGGGCATGGCGCTGGTCGAATCCTAGCGCGCGTCGAGCGGGAAGATCCGCTGCATGCGCATCGCGAGCTTGACCGGGCCCGAGAGGCGGCCTCGTCCGGTCGAGAAGGCGAGCGCGCCGTTGAGCTCGCCGTTGATCATCTTGAGGTAGTCCGCCGAGGTCATCTCGATGGTCAGCGTCGGCTGCTCGTGGCGGCCGCTCTGCGTCTGGAGCTGGCCGCCGTGCACCTCGGCGAAGTGCTGGAGCTCGGGCGCGTCGACGAACACCCACTGGAAGACGGCGTCGAGGTCGCCGGCGACCTTGGCGTCGAAGCGGCGCGGCAGGCTGTCGAAGTAGTCCTGCACCGAGGCGAAGCGCCGCGTTGGCGCCGCGGCAGGGGGAGCTGCGGCCGCGGCAGGGCGCGGCGAAGAGCCGGCGTCGTCCTCGTGGGGCGTCGTCGCCGGGGTTCTGCCGAGCCGCGCCTGGAGCGCGACCGGGAGCCGTGCCAGCAGCGCGGGCGCGAGCTCGGCGGACCACTGCGCGAGCTTGCTGCGCAGCGGCGCCAGCCGACCGAGCGGCGTCGCTGGAGCGGGCGCCGACGGTGCCGTCTGGTCGGCCTGCTGCGATCCAGCATAAAACTGCCGGCACCACTTGCGATAGGTGCCGATCGGCCCGTCGCCACCGGCGAGCAGCGGCCGCTCGAGGTACGCCTTGTTCTCCCAGATCGGAAAGTCGCGCGCGAAGTCGTGCGTGAACGCCTCCCAGAAGATCTGATCGATCTCGGCGGTGTAGGCCGCATCGGGCATCTGCTGCGTGTTGGCGACCGCGAAGATGGCGATGCGCTCGCCGTCGATCGGCGTCGGGTGGATGCGCTGCCGGGTGCGCATGCCGGAGGTGAGGACGTGTGTCTCGCTCTTGATGACGCCGAGGCCGTGCAGCGTCACGTCGAGGTGGACGTCGTTGATCTCCTCGGGCATGCCGATCGCTTGTCCAGTGGCGTGGAGGTGCAGCAGCACGCGCATCCAGTGCTCGCGCTGCTCGACCTCGAGGATGCGCGTCTCGAGGACGTGATGGACCGGGCCGAGGTGGGCGCAGTCGACGGTGTTCTCGGCGACCTCCTGCGGGTGGGAGCGGATCTCCCAGCGGATCGTCCGGTTCGGCGTCCAGTCCGCATCGGGGAGGAGCGGCGGCTGCCAGGTCGGCGCCCTACGATCGGCGCTGTAGTGAACCAGCACGACGCCGTTCTGCTCGAGGAGCGGCCACGCCCGTACCGCCGCGCGCGGCGGGATCTTCGGCGCGTACGGCACCTCGACGCAGTGCCCTTCGGCGTCGAAGGCCCAGTCGTGGAAGGGGCAGCGCAGGCAGCCGCCGTCGACACGCCCGCCGCCGAGGTGGGCGCCGAGATGCGGGCAGGTCTTGTCGAGCGCGGAGAGCTGGCCGGCCAGGGTGCGGAAGAGCACGAGGTCGGTACCGAAGTAGTGCACGGTCTTGACCGTGCCGGCCGGGATCTCCGACGAGAACGCGATGACGAACCAGCCCTCGGGGAACGACGTGAAGGGAAAGCGCGTAGACACGATCGGAGCCTAGCGACATCGAACGGCTGGATCACGCAAAAAGTGACTGACTGATTAATTAAATACGAGGGCGTGGCCGCGACAGGTCGGGGAGCCGGAGATGGCTTCGCCTGTGCGCGCCGCTCAGAACTGGAAGTAGATGAACTCCGCCTGGCTCGCGCCGAGGAGGTACAGGATGAAGGCGACGCCCGAGTACCAGATCAGGCGGGAGCCGCGCGGCTGGATCTTGAGCAGCCGCTCCTTGAGCGGCGCGAGCAGGATGTACGTGAGGCAGGCCGCCGGGATGAGGAACAGGCCGAGCGTCGGTCGCGCCTCGGTCGTCGCGGGCGAGCGGATGGCGTGGAGCATGTCGAGCGCGATCGCGAAGGTCGGTGCACGGAAGAAGATGCGCGTGAACGTGATCAGGTGAAACACGACGACGATGCGCCACAGGCGGTCGAAGCCGCGCACGTCCTCGGGCCGCGGCGGCTTGGTGCCGCGCCAGTCGTGCCACGCCTTCTCGACGACGAGGAAGAGGCCGTTGAGCGCGCCCCAGGCGACGAAGGTCCAGTTGGCGCCGTGCCACAGACCGCCGAGCAACATGGTGAGGAACTGGTTCTTGTAGCCGGCCAGGCGCCCCTTGCGGTTGCCGCCGAGCGGGATGTAGAGGTAGTCGCGCAGCCAGCGCCCGAGCGTCATGTGCCACCGACGCCAGAAGTCCGAGATGCTGACCGCGAGGTAGGGCTGCTTGAAGTTGAGCGGCAGCTCGTAGCCGAGGAGCTTGGCGGCCGCACGCGCCATGTCCGAGTAGGCCGAGAAGTCGAAGTAGACCTGCATCGAGTAGGCGTAGACCGCGACGATGCACAGGAAGCGGTTGTGTGCCATCGGGTTGGCGAACACCGGTTCGACGAAGACCGCGATGTTGTCGGCGAACAGGACCTTCTTGAGATAGCCGAGCGCGAAGAGGTTCATCGCGCCTTGGAACTGCTCGTCGGTGAAGGTGCGCGTCCTCGGGATCTGGTAGAGCAGCTCGGAGGCGCGGACGATCGGTCCGGCGATGAGCTTCGGGAAGAACATCAGGAAGCTGAAGTACTGAAAGAAGCTGCGCTTGGGCTGCAGCTCGCCGCGATAGACGTCGACGCCGTAGCTGATCGTCTCGAAGGTGTAGAACGAGATGCCGAGCGGCAGCACGATGTCGTAGAGGCCCGGCTGCCAGTGCGATCCGAACCACTTGCCCACCGTGCCGGCGGTGAGCAGGAACATGTTCGTGTACTTGAAGAGCGCCAGGCTGCCGAGGGAGAAGATGATGCTGCCGACGAGCCAGCGCTTCTTCTCGCGCTGGGTCGGCAGCGACGCCATCTTGATCGCGACCTTGTAGTCGATGAGCGCGGTGCCGAGCAGGAGCAGGATGTACAGCGGGCTCCACGACGCGTAGAAGAGGACGCTGGCGGCGAGGATCCAGGCGTTGCGCCAGCGCGGCGGCAGCGCGTAGTTGACCGCCAGCACGACGAAGAAGAAGTAGACGAAGGTCAGCGAGTTGAAGAGCATCTCACTTGCTTCCGTTCGTCGAAGGGACGAACCGCGGACGCTCGAGCGCGGCGCGCACCTCGGGGATCGCGAGCAGCCGGTCGGCGAGCGACACGGAGTATTGCATCGAGGTCTGCAGCTCCATGTGAGCCGGATCGCCGAACATCTCGTCCGACGGATAGAGCGAGGCGTCGGAGAGCCAGATCGCGCCCTCTGCCTCCGCGAGCTCCTTCATCCGACGCTGCCACTCGTGGTGCTTGCGCAGCGGCAGAAATTCGCGCTGGTACGTCGGCGAGATCGGCAGCTCGACGAGCACCAGCAGCGCGCCGCGCTCCTTGCACCGCCGCATCAGCGCCCGCGCGATCTGGATGTGCCAGTCGGAGAGCTGGAGCTTCTCGTAGTTGACGCGATAGCCCGTCAGGCCGCGCTCGAAGCGATCGTCCCAATCGCCGATGGTGACGAACGGCTCGTGGCCATCGGGCTGCTCGAGATACGTGCGCGGCTTCCTGCGCTCGCGGACCTCGAGACGGAGCAGCTTCTTCTGCACCTTGAGCAGGCGCGCCTCCATGCCCTCGACCTTCTCCTCGACGATCTCGCGCACTTTGGGGCGATGGCGATAGGGCGGGTAGGCGCCCCCGGTGAAGAGATCGAGCAACACCTCGATGGGCGCACCGGCGAAGAGCAGCGCCTTGATGTCCCGAGTCGAGAGCTGCTCGAGGCGATTCGCCGTCCGCGTCATGTCGACCGACAGCGGGCTCGGTGCCCAGAGGATCACCTTCGGCTTTTGCGGCTCGGAGAGCAGGCCGCGCAGCGTGAAGCTGAAGTGGTGCAGCGCGTCCGAGCCGTCGACGGCGAAGTTGAACCCGAACTGCGGTGGCAGGCCGCGCGCCTGCCAGAGGTTCGACATCACCGTCGGCGAGAGGCCAACGTGGGCGCGGGAGTCACCGACGATGGCGAAGTCGAGCGATCGATCGAGGCTGTCGAGGCGCTTGAAGGCGGGGCTCTTGATCGTGCCGACGTAGGCGAAGGGCCAGGCCATCACGGCGAAGAGCACGACGACGGCGCCGAGGCGCAGGAGGTTGCGGCGCACGCCGCGCTCGTCGAGCGGCGCCGCTGCGGCCTCGCTGGCCGTCGGCTCGTGGTCGTTTGGGGCGTCGTGGCTCATCGCTAGGCAGAGAAGACGACCTTCTCGAGCCGCTGCAGCGCGGTGTCGAGCGACTGCAGCGACGGACCGAACGAGAAGCGGACGTAGTCGCGGAAGCGTGAGCTCCGTCCGCCGCGCCGCTTACCCGGGTTGACGTCGAAGAACTCGCCCGGCACGCAGATCACCTTCTCCTCGAGCGCGCGCCGGAAGAACGCCATCCCGTCCCGCAGCGGTTGCGGCAGGCCGTTGAGGCGCCCCCACACGTAGAACGTACCCTCGGGGATACAGTCGATGCCGACGCCGATGGCGCGCAGGCCCGAGAGCAGGCGATCGCGCTTCTTGCGGAAGAGCGCCTGGATGGCGCGCGTCTCTTGATGGACGTAGTCGACGCTGACCAGCGGCAGCGCGGCGCGCTGCAGCGGCCGCGAGCCGCCTCCGTCGAGGAACGAGCCCGCCGAGGCGAGCGCCTCCATGACCTTCTTGGGCCCGACGGCCCAGGTGACGCGCCAGCCCGGGTACCGCCAGTTCTTCGTGAAGCCGTCGAACACGACCACCGGATCGCGATCGACGTCCTTGACGTACTCGCACGCGGACACGATCCGGGGCGGCGCCTCGGGCGCGGTCGCCGGCCCATAGACGTAGTGCGAGTAGAACTCATCGAGGAGCAGCGTGCAGTCGACCTCGCTGGCGACCTCGACCCAGCGGCGGAGCTCTTCGCCCTCGATCACCTTGCCGGTCGGGTTGGCGGGGTTCGACAAGAGCACCGCCGAGAGCCCCTTGCCGAGCACCTCGCGTCGCAGATCCTCGGCCGTGAAGGTGTAGCCACGCGCGCCGTCGAGCAGGATCGGGATCGCGGTGAACGCCTTGAAGATGTCGAGCAGCTCCTCGTAGGCCGTGTAGTCCGCCAGGAAGGGGCCGAGGTGGAGGTGGCCGTGCGCGGCGGCGGCGCGGGCCAGCGCGGCGCGGCCGCCGCCCGAGAGGCAGACGTTCTCCGCCGAGTACTGCGAGCCCATGCCGCGACGAAAGAGCTGGTTGTAGAGCGAGGCGATCTGCTCGCGCAGCTCCCACAGCCCGGCGACCGGCGCGTACTCGAGGTCGTCGACGTTGACCGACACCGAGCCGACGCGCGGGGGCGAGCCCTCGATCGGTCCGGTCTCGGGCTGGCCCTGGCCGAGGTTGCACCAGTCGGCCGCGCCCGACTGAAAGCCGCGCTTGCTCGCCTCGGTCGTGACGTAGATGACGCCGGTGCGCGGGACGGTGCGGAACGCCGAGAGGGTCTCTTCGCTCATCTATTTCACCACGTAGTTGACGAGTCGCCCGGGGACGAAGACGCGCTTGACGAGCTGCTTGCCCGCGAGGTGCTGCTGCACCGTCGGCAGCGCCTGCGCCAGCGCGTCGACCGCGTCCTCTGCCGCGTCGGGCTCGGCCTCGACCTGGCCACGCAGCTTGCCGCCGACCTGGATCGCGTAGTTGACGCGCTTCTTCTGCGCGAGCTCGGGGTCGAACTTCGGCCACGGGTGGGTCGCCAGGAAGCGCGGGTGGCCGAGGCGCGCCCACAGCTCCTCGGCGAGGTGCGGGGCGAACGGCCCGAGCAGTCGCACCAGCATCTCGGCCGCCTCGCGCAACGCCGGTCCCGCGACCGTGGACTTCTGCGCTGCGGTGACCGCCTGGTTGGTCAGCTCCATCGTCGCCGCGATGGCCGTGTTGAACTGGAAGCGCTCGCCCGAGATGTCGTCGGTGACCTTCTTGATGGTGGCGTGCGTCTTCTGGCGCAGCTCGGCCTCGAGTGGCTGCGCCTCGTCGCTCTTCGGGCGCGCGATGACGTCGTTGACGAAGCGCCAGACGCGGCCGAGGAAGCGCGACGCGCCCTCGACGCCGGCCTCCGACCACTCGAGCATCGACTCGGGCGGCGCGGCGAACAGCGAGAACAGGCGCACCGTGTCGGCGCCGTACTTCTCGATGAGCGGCAGCGGCTCGACGACGTTCTTGAGCGACTTGGACATCTTCTCGACGCGGCCGACGGTGACCGGCTTGCCGCACTGGGCGCAGGTCTTGGCCTTCGTCGTCTCGTCGCTGCGCACCTCCTCGGGGAAGAGGTAGTCGTGCTCGGGGCAGCGGTAGGTCTCCTTGCAGACCATGCCCTGCGTGAGTAGCCGCGCGAACGGCTCGTCGAGATCGGCCTTCACCCAGCCCCAGTCGCGCAGCATCTTGGTGAAGAAGCGGGCGTAGATGAGGTGCTTGGTCGCGTGCTCGGCGCCGCCGATGTACTGATCGACCGGCATCCAGTAGTCGATCTCGTCGCGATCCATCCACTGCTTGCTCGTCGGCGAGCAGTAGCGCAGCGGATACCACGACGACTCCATGAAGCCGTCCATCGTGTCGGTCTCGCGCTCACGGACCGAACCGTCAGCCTGCTTGACCACCTTCCAGGTCGGGTGCGCCGCCAGCGGCGAGCGGCCGCCCTCGGCGAGCGTCACGTCGCTCGGCAGTTCGACGGGCAGCGCGTCGTCGGGCACCGGCTCGTAGTGGCCCTGGCCGTCGTGCGTCATCGGGATCGGCGCGCCCCAGAAGCGCTGGCGCGACACGAGCCAGTCGCGCAGGCGGTAGCTGATCGTGCGCTCGCCCACGCCCTTGTCGACGAGGTGGGCGATGACCTTGCCCTTGCCCTCTTCGCTCGGCGTGCCGTCGAACGGTCCGGAGTTGGTCATCGCGCCGGGCTCGGTGTACGCGGCCTGCATCGTCGCTGGATCGAGCGTGCTGTTGGGATCGGCGATGACGACCTTGATCGGCAGCGCGTACTTGCGCGCGAACTCGAAGTCGCGCTGATCGTGCGCCGGCACCGCCATGACCGCGCCCGTGCCGTAGTCCATCAGGACGAAGTTGGCGATGAACACCGGGATCTCCTCACCGGTGAGCGGGTGGCGGCAGCGTGCCCCGGTGTCGATGCCCTCCTTGACGTAGTCCTCCGCGCCGCGCTTGGTCTTGTCCTCCGCGCGCACGCGATCGACGAAGGCGCGCACCTCGGCCTCGCGAGGCGTGTCCGCTGCCAGGCGCGTCGCCAGCGGATGCTCGGCGGCGATCGACATGAAGGTCACGCCGTAGAGCGTGTCGGGCCGCGTCGTGAAGATCTCGATCGAGTCGTACTGGTCAAGCGGCTTGACCAGCGGAAAGCTGACCCGCGCGCCCTCGCTGCGGCCGATCCAGTTCTGTTGCATCGCCAGGATCTTGTCCGGCCACTTGCCCGCCAGGTGCTTCTCGCCGTCGGCGAGGAGCTGATCGGCGTAGGCGGTGACCTTCAAGAACCACTGCGTCAGCTCCTTCTGCTCGACGGTCGAGCGGCAGCGCCAGCACAGCCCCTCTTCGACCTGCTCGTTGGCGAGCACCGTCGCGCAGCTCGGACACCAGTTGACGAGCGCGCCCTTGCGGTAGGCCAGACCCCGCTTCCACATCTCGATGAAGATGCGCTGCTCGTGCACGAAGTAGTCGGGTTCGCAGGTCGTGATCTCGCGCGACCAGTCGTAGGACAGGCCGAGGCGCACGAACTGCTCGCGCATGTGCTGGATGTTCTGCAGCGTCCAGGTGCGCGGGTGGACCTTGGCCTTGATCGCCGCGTTCTCCGCCGGCAGACCGAAGGCGTCCCAGCCCATCGGGTAGAGCACCGAGTAGCCCATCATGCGGCGGACGCGCGCGATGACGTCGCCGATCGAGTAGTTGCGGACGTGGCCCATATGGAGGCGCCCCGACGGATACGGGAACATCTCGAGGACGAAGTACTTGGGCTTGCTCGGATCGCGGCGCGCGGCGAACAGGGCCGCCTCTTGCCAGCGCGTCTGCCAGAGCGGCTCGATCGATTGGGGCGAATAGGGCTCGGGGGCGTCGGACATGGCCGACCCGATACCATATTTCTCACCGCCGCGGCTAACCCCAATGCCGCTCGGTGGGGGAAAGCTCTCCGACGAGGGTTGACCAGCTTGCACCAAGACGCAAGGCCGCTCTCGCGCAACGAAAACTGCCTGGCGTGTCTATTCAGGTATGCCTCGCCATACGCTTCCGCTTCGCTTCTTGTGCTTGCTTCTCGGTCTTGTCTCGACAGCCCACGCGCAGCAGGCCCCGATTGGTGGCTCGGCCGCCGCGGCCAATCGCGACGGTGCTGCTGGGGGCGATACCCTGCCGCTCAACCTGCCGGCCGAACGACATGGCCTGCCCATCCCACTGTCCGTCTCCTTCGGGGGCGGTACCGAAGTGGGCAGCGCTGGCGCCGGCTGGGCTGTCGGCCTGAGCAGCATCAGCCAGAACGACACCTTCAGCCGGCAGCGGCCGCGCGCCTTGCTCGTCGGCGGCGCGCCCCAGCTGTTTGCGGCGGACGATCCGAACCGCGGCAGAGCCAGCCTGAGGTTGCTGGGTAGCAGCTACACGCTGGTCCCTGTCGACGGAGCGGGAAACTGGCGATCGGTCGTCGGTGGCGCTCTCCTGGAGGCGAACAAGACGAACGACGTCTGGACCGTGACGGACGGCTCCGGTCGTCGCTATCGCTTCGAGAAGCTACCAGGACTCGGGGATCCCTCGCTCTGGTATCTGACGGAGATTCGCAGCGGGCACGACGCGCAGAGCAAGGTGGTGCTCCAGTACAGGGTGCAGTCGGTCACGACGGGCGGGATCACGGCACCCGAGCTAGAGCTGCAGAGCCTGCGCTACAACTTCGATGCCGTCGGGAGCTGCGCCAAGAACGAAGTGCAGCTTCTCTACGGCGCGGCACCTGAGCTGCCAACGGGAGCGCTGCTGGGCGTCGAGATCGAGCGAGGATTGCTGCGCGCGCGCACGCGCTTGCTCACGGGCGTGCAGATCCTCGCGCGGGGCGGTACTTGTACTACGGCGGCCAAGACCCTCAGTCGCTACGAGCTGCTCTACGCACCCGATGTCGACACGCGCCAGCCACGCTTGGTCGCGGTTAATGTGTTCGGCAGGGAGGGAACCCCGGAAGGGGCGGTGGCGCTGCCTCTCGGACGATATCGCTATGGACGCACGAGCGCGTATGGCTTCGGTGGCAAGGGCCCCGCGACCGAGCCTCAGCTCGTCTATGGCGAGCGCGCGCCTCGTGCGCTGCCGGCCGGTCAAGCGGATCTGGGGCGGACGTTCGGATCGAATGGCGCCGGATTCGACTACTCGACGCACGGCATGCTGCTCGACCTCGATGCCGACGGCCTCCTCGACTACGTCACCAGCTCGCAGTGGTTTCAGAACCGCGGCGACCTCTTCCTCGGCGCCATGTCGCTGTTTGGAGGTCTGCCGACGGTGCCGGACGCTCTCGGGGCACAGTCGACGCGCGCTCCGCGGTTTCAATACCCTCGCTCGCCGACTCAGAACGGCGCGGGGTTCGAGGAGACGTGGATCACCGTCATCGACATGAATCACGACGGCCGCCCCGACCTCATCGACTCCTATTCCGTTCCGGGCGCGTGGCGTCTGTATCTCAATCGCCCCGACGGCTGGCAGACCTTGACCATGGACATGTCGCTCGTCTACGGGCGCCTGAGATCGCGCCTCGGGGTCGGCAGCGGCATGCTCCCGTCGACGCGGTCCGTCACCGGCACGCCGGGCATCCTGCACCGCTGCTTTACGTCGACGGACGAGACGAACTGGATCCCGTGTCCCGACGTCAAGACGAGCTTCGAGGTTCGCCCACAAAGAACGCGCGTCGAGTGGCAGCTACGGGACGTCAATGGCGACGGCTATCCCGATCTCGTCGCCAACAGTCTGCGCACCAATCTGCGCAAGATCGGAGACGACTGCACTGCGCTTCTGGCGACGCGGCCAGGGCACATCGAGCCAGGCTCGGGCGCATATTGCGACGACACGTGGGACGTCGTCTACGTTCCGGAAAAGGAAGAAGACCAGAACCACCTGATGGTCTTTCTCAACACGGCGGGCGCGCGGCTCGGTTCGCAGTCGCCCTTCGCGGACTGGATCGCGCTGACCAGCGTGCCGAGCTGCAGCGTCGAAGAATACGTCAGTAGAGCCGACGAGATCAGCCGGTCCGATGCGGAGCCGGAGGATGAGATCCAGATCTTTGGTGCGATCCAGGTTCGTGGTTCCCGTCAAACGTGTGGGTTCGTCGAGCTCAACGGCGACGGCATCGTCGATCGTATCGACGAGACCAGCGAGGGAGCTCGCGCGAGCTTTGGGACCGGAATCGGCTACGTCGTTGCCCCCGAGCTCGTCACCCCCGACCAGGCGATCTTGAGCGAGACGGAGACCGACTACTACGCCAAGTGCCGCGATCCGAAGAACCCTCCGCGTGACGGACAAGAGTACGGCGCTCGCGCCGTGCGGGGACTTCTCGACGTCAATGGCGATGGCATCGCGGACTACTGGGATGGCGTGACCGTGTCGTTCGGTACGGGCGCGGGATTCTCCGCACCGATCGAGATCGCGTCCACCCTGCCACAAGGAGATCCGGGGATCGCTCTGACCGAGTCGGTCTCCAACTGTGAGGGCACCAAGCTGCGCACGACGGGGGGCCTCTTCGACTTGGACGGAGACGGTCGGCTCGACTATCTGCGCGTCGATGGCGCGTCGCTGCGAGTGCTCAGCCTGTTCGAGCCGACGGGGGGCTGGGGCGCGCTGGCCAACGGCCGCATCACGGAGCGAGAGAACGGTTACGGCCGGACGGATCATTTCCGCTACGAGTCGCTCAAGGGACGACTGCTTCCCGGCCATCAGATCCCCTCTCCGGAGGTCGTCCTGAGCGAGAGCTGGACGACCCGCGGCGCCGGCGGGGCGGGTGGGGATCTCGATCCGACTCGGTACGGCTACCTCGGCGCACGTCTCTGGTTCGACAGCCTCGCCGATCGCTGGCAGTTCTTCGGCTACGATCGAGTCGTCTCGCTGCAGGGCCGCGACGACGATGGGGACGGGCTCTTCAGCGGGATCGCGATCCTCTCGGATGCCTATCGGCCCGGCGACGCAGTCAGTGGCGTTTGGGAGAACCAGTACCTCTCGCGTCCACGGCGCACCACGACGCTCGCGGGCTCCCTTTCGTTCAATCCGAACTCGTATGCGGCCGACGCGACGCTCTACGACCAATGGCGTTCGCAGGTCGACTGGAGCTACGGCGCCGCGGTGCAGCCGCTACCGGGGTACTCCAGCGCCTCGGACGATTGCCTCTCTGCACCGCAACCCTACCCGCCGATGGCCTTTGCGGCGAGCGATGGCGACCTCGATCCTCCCTGCCGCGCGCGTGTCGATGTCTACGAGCGCGTGACGCAAGAGCGGGAGGGCCAGGGGGCGCCGAGTGCGGATCGCTTCGTCGAGCTCCGCGACTCGGTGACGGAGGTCGATGCGTACAGCCGCCCCACCTGGATCTATCACGCGGGGGACACGCATCGCGACGACGACGACTGGTGCGAGAAGCGGATCTATGCCGTGCCGCAGACGAGCGATCGAGTGCTCAATCGAACGGCGTCGGTCCAGCGATTCCTGCCTGTGTCGAAAGACTCGTGCGCGGGCGCGACGATCATCCTCGCTGGTGCGCACGCACGCTACGATGGCCTGGCCGAAGGGCAGGTCGGAGTCGGGCTCGGAACTCACAGCATCGTCGAGCGACGCGATCCGTCGACCGGCGCGCTGCTCGATCAGTTCACAACGCAGCAGATCGCGTATGACGGGCGAGGCAATCCGAAGACGTTCTGGCGCGAGAACGGCGCCGGGCTGGCGCACACGACCTCGGTGAGCGGCTACGATGCGTTTGGCCTTCGGGCGGCTGCGATCTCTTCGAGCGCGGTCGGCTCCCCGACCGTGTTCCAGTCGCAGCTCGAATACGATCCCTATTCGTTGCTCTTGACTGCGAACACGAACTCCAAGCGCGTGGTCGAGCGATCCCTCTACGACGGGTACGGTCGTCTCAAGCGCCTGACGTGGCTCGACCCGCGCGATGGAACCGAGACCGTCCAGAGCGTTGCCGAGTATTTCGGGCAGACCGTCGTAGGCCCGGCGCCGCCTCACGCGAGCGAGGGGCCGAGCGACGTGGTCGATCCACTGGGGACCCGCTTCCGTGTCCGGACGTTCTCGGATCGAGCTCTGCTGTCGGAGCTTGTGCCGGGGGCGACCTCGCCGGGACGCAAGGAGACCTGGCGGACGCATTGGTACGACTACCTCGGGAGAAAGCGATTCACGGAGATCCAGCTGGGCGAAGACTATGCTGGCAAGAGCCTGATCGCAGAGGAGCGCACACACGACGGGCGCAGCCTGGTGACGTTCGAAGCCGCGCCCTACGTCGCGGGCGCGGCCGCTCCGCACTACGGCACGACGTACTTTCATGCGCCCGGTGGCGAAGTCACCTGTCGGGTCTTGGCGACGCCGCAGCCGTTTCTGTTCCCGACGACCTCGCAGGCAGACGGACGCTTCGCGTCGTGCACGGAGGAGCGCTTTGCACAGTATCAGCGCCTGACGATCTCGGCCTCGCCGGACGACCTCGATCCGAGCTCGTCGTCCTGGGGCGCAAGCTCGGAGACCCTCGCTGATGCGCGTGGGCGAACGCTGCGTCAACGACGACTCCTGGGGCCAAGCGTGCTCGAGCGCACCGACTATCAGTACGACCGGCTTGGCCAGGCGCGTCTCACGCGGCGCTATGCCGACGCGGCGGCGACGCAGTCGGTCGACTGGGTCTCCGAGTCCGACTCGCTTGGCTGGCGGTTGCGCTTCGCGGAGCCGGGGACTGCGACTCGTTCCCAGACCTACAATCGAGCTGGGCTCGTCACCGAGACGTGGTGGATGGACGGCGCCGATCGGAAGGCGATTCGTACGCGCTACGACGGCTTCGGGCGGCCGACCTCCTCGATCGAGGCCAAGAACGGCGTCGAAGATGCTGCGTCCGCGGCCGCGTATGCGTACGACCGCACCTCGGGCGAGGCGTTTCATCGCGACACCGAATACGCCATCGGCGAGCTCACGTTTGCTTCCAACGCTGCGCAGCGCTTCTACGGCGGGTACGATCCGTTCGGCGCGGCGACGTTCGAGGCATGGGTCGACAGCGCAGGGCGACGGGTCGAATACACGAGTGCGTTTCGACCGGACGGGCAGCCGATCGCGATGCAGTGGAAGTTGCCAGACTCCGTCGCCGACGAGCTGGCGCGATTCGAGTACGACTCGGCGCAGCGCCTCAAGGTCGTCACGTGGACGGACGAGTCGAACAGCGGGCGCGAGCTCTTTCGCGCCACGTCAAGAGATCCGCTCGGACGCCTGCGCTCGGTGCAATACGGCAACGGCGTGACCGCCAAGCGCGTCTATCGCGACGCACAGCGGGACGAGCTCTTGGGATACTCGGTGCTCTCGCCCAGCAGCGGCGCTCTGTCGGCGTCGTTCGCGTACGATGGCAATGGACGAATCGGATCGCGTACCGATGTCGTGACGAGCACGTCGCGCAACGAGACGACGAGCTATCGCTACGATGGCGCGGGGCGTCTCGGGTCGATGGCCACGCTGTCGGCGTCCAACGCGGCCGTCCAGCGTGAGACCTATCGCTACGACGGCCTCGGCAACCTGCTGGTCCTCGACGACCAGGTCGGTGCGCGCAGCTTCACGGCCGTTCCCGATTCGATCGATCGCGACCGACTCTGTCGTGTGTCCGGACCGGGTTTCCCGGTGCGCGACGGCTGCATGTTCACCTACGACGTGCTCGGGGCCGTCACCAGCTCGCCCCTCGGCATCAACGGCGCTACCCGCACGACGACCTACGACGGCCGGGGTCGCACCAAGTCGATGTCGGCGCAGTTGACCACCGCGACGTGGCAGTACGGACCTCTCGGCGGTGTCGCAGCATCGTCGATGGTTGGCGCGGAGAATCGGACGTCTGTCGCCTACGGTGGTCGCGCGGAATGGAACGAATCGTCCGTCGCGCTTGGCCGCTTCGATCGCCTCATACCGGCTGGGGACGTCGTCGTGAGGAAGGAGGGCACGGGCAGTAGCGCATCCTTCCTGTACTCACACGCCGAGCAGCGTGGCGCCCGAGCGGTCTTCGATCGCGTCGGAAAGCTGGTGCACGAGATCGACTATCGGCCGTTTGGAGGAACGCGGATCGATACCGCGGTTCCGGGCGCCGCGACGTACGAAACGGCGCAGTGGAACGGGGGCGAAGCGTTCGGTCCCCTGGCTGTAAATCAGCTCGGCGCGCGGATGTACGAGCCGCGGCTCGGGCGCTTCTTGTCGCGCGACCCGCTGGTGCTGGACGGCTCGTCGAGCAAGAGCCATCCGTACGCGTTTGCGTACAACGATCCGGTCAATCGCACCGATCCCTCCGGGATGCAGCCCCCCGGTTGCGTCGAGTGGGATTGCCTCGGCAGTGGCTCTGCCCTCTCGGCCGCAATGCTGATCATCGGCTCGGGACTCCTGAGCGCGCTCGATCAAATCTCGACGCCGCCCGAGGAGTTCATGCCCCTCGATCAGTACCCGAACCTCAGCGACGCGGAGCGTCGGCTGAAATGGTTGCAGGTGGTCAACAGCTGGTACGAGCCGCGCCGCCGCGGCAGCAAGACGGGGGAGTTCCTGATGCACCTGGCTGGGCCGGGCGCGCAGCGCTTCTACTTGATTCCGCCCAGTGAGATGGCCCGCCAGCGCGCCTGCCAGCCCGGGCACGGCGCCGACTGCCTGGCGGCGCAGGACGAATACCTCGGGGCGCGCGTCACCTATGCACTCAAGCCATGGAGCGACTTCGCCGACGCGTGGGGGTCCGTGGTTCGCGCCATGATGGGCGATGTGGACGTGCCGTTCGGCGACAGCGACTCCTCGCTGCCGCCACCGCGCCTTGGCGCGCTCCCGCGCTGGTTCCTGAAGCGCGAGCTGCGAGCGGTCGAGAAGGAGGAGGAGAAGCAGCTCGAGAAGCGGCTGGAAAAAGAGCTCCTCGAGAGCCAGTCGTGTCCTGCGGGCTCCTGCTTCGTCGGGAGCACCCCGGTGCACACCGCGGAGGGCCCTCGCTCCATCTCGACGATCGCGATCGGCGACTGGGTCTGGGCAGAGGATCCGGAGACCGGCGAGACGACGCTCCGCCAGGTCTTGCACACGTCAATCCGGTTCGACGAGCCGCTGTGGGCCGTGGTGCTCGACGACGGGCAGGGGAGCGCCGAGACCTTGAAGGTCACGAGCGAGCATCCGTTCTGGACGCGTCGCGGCTGGGTGCGCGTCGATGGCCTGCGGCCGTCCGACGAGATCGAGCACCGAGCTGGCTGGTGGTCCAGGGTCTTCGAGGCTCGGCAAACGGACGAGCGGGCGCCCGTCTACAACCTCGTCGTCGAAGGCCTTCACACGTATTTCGTCGGAGCCTCAGGCGTCCTCGTCCACAACGGGTGCCCGTGCCCAACCGACGGGGCGGTCGCGCGCATCATGAAGGTCGAGCGAGCCGAGTCGCCGATCTGGAAGGGGCTCGAGAACGCTGGGCACAATGGGCGCAAGACCAGTGGCTCGGGCAGGTTCAAGCGGTACTATGAGTGGGATGGACTGCACGGCGAGATCGAGATGTACGATCGCAAGGGAAAGCACCTCGGCGTGCTCGATCCGATGACCGGCGAGGTCATCAAGCCTGCAGTCAAAGGGAGAAAGATCGACCTCTGAGAATGGACCTCCTGTACTTGATCCATGAGGGCACCCTCGACGAGGCGGCTGCGTACGAGGAGTACGAGCGAGGGATGGACCACGCCCCTGAGACGCTCGCCCAGCAACTCGGGATGAGCCATCAGGAGTGGACGGCCTTCTGTCACGGCGTCCCTTTTGCGCAGCTTGCCGAGTGGCGATACCAGGGGTGGCCGACCTCCTGCGGGATCTGTGGGAAGTCGCTCGACGCTGCGGTGTTCGGTTGGTTTGGAAGAGAGGTTGCTCCGGAGGTGTTTCGGCTCGTGCACGTCAGGTGTCTTCCGCCACAACCGGAGGACCCTGGGGACGATCGATAGAGCCGTCAGGGAAGCGGGAGGGTCAGGGCTGCGAGGTGCCCTTGCGACCGTACTTGTCGTCGAGGCGGACGACGTCGTGCAGCTCGGGGGTCGAGACCTCGACCACGTCGGTGTCCTCGAGCGCGACCATGCGGTGGCGGAGCAGCGGGGTGACGCGGAACGGCTGGCGCGGCAAGAGCTCGACGAGCTGCGGCTCCTCCCCTTCGACGAAGTAGTGAAACGCGAGGCGCCCCGAGAGCACCATCACCGTCTCGTCCTTGACCTCGTGATACTGCAGCGACAGGCTCTCGCCCTTCTTGATGTGCAGGATCTTGCCGACGTAGCGGTCGGTCTCGGCCCAGATGAGCTCGTGGCCCCACGGCTTGTCGACGACGCGAGCGCTCATCGGAAGATCCACTTGAGGAGCTTGAGCGTCTGGCGGTAGACGTCGCCCGAGTACGGGTACCACCACAGCTCCTTGCCGAGACTGAGGCGATCGTAGTTGACGTGGCGGAGCTGGCAGAGCTCGCGCAGGCCGGCGTCGGCGTGGGTGCGGCCGATGCCCGACTGCTTGACGCCGCCCCACGGCGTCTCGGGCGCGCCGAAGGTGAGCAGGCAGTCGTTGACCATCACGGTGCCGGCCTCGATGCGCTCGGCGATCCGCCGCGCGCGCGCCGTGTCGCGCGAAAAGACGTAGGCGGCCAGGCCCATGTGCGAGTCGTTGGCGAGGCGCACCGCCTCCTCGTCGTCGGCGACCTTGGCGATCGGCAGGATCGGGCCGAAGATCTCCTTCTTCATCACGTCCATGTCGTGCTTGCAGTCCGAGATCACCGTCGGCAGGAACTGCAGGCCCTGGCCCGAGCGCTTGCCGCCGGTGCGAACCTTGGCGCCCTGCGCGACCGCCGACTTGATGCGCTCCTCGACGATCTCCGTCTGGCGATCCCAGGTCATCGAGCCGAAGTCGACGCCGTCCTCGAGCGCCGGCGAGCCGGGGCGGAGCGACTGGGTGAGCGCGACGATCCGATCGACGAGCTCGTCGTGCACTGCGGCGTGCGCGTAGACGCGCTCGACGGAGACGCAGACCTGCCCCTGGTTGGCAAAGCCCCCCCAGACGAGCGCGCGCGCCGTGCGCTCGACGTCCGCGTCGGCGAGGACGACCGCCGGCGACTTGCCGCCGAGCTCCAGGGTGCAGGGGATGAGGCGCTCGCCGCAGGCCGCTGCTACCTTGCGGCCGGTCGCGGTCGACCCGGTGAACACGCAATAGTCGATGCCGGCGTCGATGAGCGCCGCGCCCGCGCCGCCGCGCCCGTGCACGACCTGGAAGAGCTCGGGCGGCAGCCCCGCTTGATCGAAGATCTCCTTGGTCTTGTTCGCGATGAGCGGCGTCACCTCGCTCGGCTTGAGCACCACGGCGTTGCCGGCGAGCAGCGCCATGAAGACCTCGCCGTTGGCGATGCTGAACGGGAAGTTCCACGGCGAGATGATGCCGACCACGCCGCGCGGCGCGTAGTGCAGGTAGCTGCCGCGCGTCGTGAGGAGGTGCAGCGGGATCGACTCGGGGCCGAGGATCTTGTGGGCGCGCTTCAGAAAGTACGTCGCCAGATCGCAGACGACCATGACCTCCATCGCGAGCGCCTCACCGCGCGTCTTGCCGGTCTCGTCGGCGATCAGGGCGCAGAGCTCCTCGGCGCGCGCGACGATGAGGTCGCGGAAGCGTTCCATGCGACGGGAGCGCTCACGCACGGGAAGATCGCCCCAGTCCTTCTGGGCGCGGCGAGCTGCGTCGACGGCGCGCTTGATCTCGACCGGCGTCGCCTCGGCGACCTCGCCAAGCACTGCGCCCGTGGCGGGGTTGCGCGAGATGATCTTCGTCGTGGTTTGCGGGTCCGTCGCGGTGGCCAGTGCGCCCATGTAGAGGATCCTCCAGTCCGGCTCTATACCATGGGGGCGGGCGCGCGGGACGAGCGAGCCACCTATCGCGGGCGCGCTCCTCGGGGTATCGTGGCGCCCGGAAAATGGAGCCCCGCGCGGGGGAGGAGGGCGCATGCGACTCGGTAAGCCACTGTTCCTTGGAGTGTTCACGCTCGGCCTGGCGGGCAGCGCGCTCGCTGCGCCGAAGGTTGGAGAGAAGGTCCTGGCGATGCGCGAGGGCACCAACTCGTTCTTCGCGGCGACGGTCAAGTCCGCCGTCACCGAGGATGGCAACACCTCGGGCTCGGTGACCTTCGCGGACGGCACGACGCAGGAGTACGGCCCGCTGACCTTCGAGCCGTCGCTGCGCCCGTTCTCGTGGGCGGCCGGCAGCGCGATCGAGTGCGGCCCGGACGCGGCGACTGCCGTCGAAGCCGGCGACGCGGACTCGCCCAAGCTGACGCGCGGCACGATCGCGTCGATCGATGCCACCTCGGTGGAGCTCAGCAGCGACGGCAAGAAGCAGAAGTTCCCGCTCGCCGGCTGTCGCTACCATCGCACCTGGTTCGACGAGCTCAACGAGCGCTGGCGCAACTACGGCAAGTACGCCCAGAGCAAGGGGCTGCCCAAGCACACGCCCGGCACCGTCTCGGGCGAGGACATCGCCAAGGCGTACAGCTTCGCGCTCGAGTCGGCAGACGGCGGCGCGTACATCGTCCTCAAGAAGTGCGTCGTCACCGGCAAGGGCTGGAGCAAGGTGAGCTCGGGGAGCGAATTGACGGCGCGCACCGTCGACGCCGCCTGTCTGACGGCGGTGCCGCTGCCGCCCAAGCCGAAGGAGAACTTCACCTGCCTCGTCGAGTTCGGCCAGTGCCGCCAGCCGCACCAGGGCAACAACGTCTTTGGCGCCTGCGAGTGGAAGTACGCCGCGGCGCCGCCCGAGCAGATCAAGTGCCCGTCGGGCAAGTAGCTCGCCTTGGCTAGCGCTCCGTTCCGTCGGGCGTCGATCTTCGCCGCGCTGCTGGCGCTCGTCGTCGCGGGGCGTCTCGTCACCGC
>CAZPEY010000026.1:24809-29117 GCA_964585665.1 uncultured Polyangiaceae bacterium
ATCCTGGCGTCCCACGCGCTGACCGAGACGAGCGCGACGACGCTGGGCACGGCCGAGCTGGTGCTGGCGCTGCTCGCCGCGGCGACGGGATCGCTGCCGCTTGCCGTCGGTGCGGGCGTCGCGGCGGGGCTCGGCCAGCTCTGGCGCGCCGACGCGCTGACCGTACTACCGGCCGCGGTGCTGGCGATCGCGCTCGGCGGAGCGGCGCTCCGTCGACGCTTGCTGCAACTCGCGCTGTTCGGCGGCGTCGCGCTCGCGGTCTACGCGCCGTGGCCGATCCGCAACCTCGCGGTGCTCGGCCAGCCCTATCCGTTCGCGTGGCAGTGGCGCACTGCCGGTGGCAAGCCGCTGCCGACGGGCGTCGTGCGCTGGGCGCGGACCTGGACGCGGTGCGACGTGTCCGAGTACAGCCTCGATCCACTCTTCGCGTTCGAGCGGCCGCTGCCGTCGCCGCTGCCGATCCCGTGGTCGGCGTCGAGCGAGGACGAGCGCCAGGAGCAGAAGCGCGTCCTCGATCGCTACAACCAGGAGCGGCTGTCGCCGGCGGTCGACGCGGGCTTCGAGACGCTCGCCGATCGTCGCTGGCGTGAGCATCCAGCGCTGGTCCTGGCGCTGCCGCTGGTCCGCGTGCCGGCGATGTTCCGCTCGGTGCCATCGGGCGAGCTGTCGATCAACGCGCCGCTGTTCGGCCTGGTCCACAAGCGGCCGTGGGTCGCGTACTACGATGTGCTCGTCTATCTGGCTGCGGCGGCGGGCCTGCTGCGGATCTTCCGGCGCGATCGACGGCTGGCACTCGTGCTCGGTGCGCTCGTCGGTGCACGCCTCGTCGTGCTGGCGTCGACCGTGCCGCTCGGCCTGTCGCAGCGGCATCTCGTGCAGATCTTTCCTTGGCTGCTGCTCTGCGCGATCGCTGCGATCCGGCCGCCGCAGAGCGGCAGTCCAGCGACGGAAAAGTAGCGACGCACAACGCCGGTCGCCTTTGCGCTATGCTGCCGGCGCATGCGCCTGACACCCTTCGCCAAGCTGTTCATCGCCGCCGTGGTCGTCGCCGTCGTGGGCTTCACCGGGTGGCACTACTACTCGCGTGGTGCGTTCAATCCGCCCAAGACCGCGGCGACGCCGGATCTCGCCGGTGTTGCCAAGGCGGACGACAAGGACAAGCCGCCCGTCGATGAGAGCGGCGTCGGCAAGCCAAAGGCCAAGCAGCCGCGCAACCCGAAGAAGATCATCGTCGGCGTCAACGACTTCGGCGGCGCCTACCCCGGCATCGTCGCCAACGATGGCGCGACGCCCGGCCCCAACTCGCGCTTCTCGCGCGCCGGGCTCGACGTCGAGATCCGCCTCATCCGCGGCAGCAAGGAGCGCCTGCAGGCCTTCGACGACGGCGAGGTCGACGTGATGCTGCTGACGCTCGACTACTTCGCCAACCTGGTGCCGATCTACGCCAAGAAGGGCGACAAGCTGCAGGCCTTCTTCATGGCCGACTGGAGCCGCGGCAACCTCGGCATCGTCAGCAAGCCGACGATCAAGTCGATCGAGGCGCTGCGCGACGCCAAGGTGGCGACGACGCGCAACACCCCGACCCACTACTTCCTCCTGTCGCTGCTCAAGAAGTCGAACCTGAAGGCGGAGGAGATCGAGAAGGTCAAGTCGAGCATCGTGTTCGCGACCAAGACGCCGCAGGCCGGCGAGATGTTCAAGCGCGGCGAGGTCGACGCCGTCGCGATCTGGGAGCCGCACCTGTCGCAGGCGATGGGCGGGGACAAGGGGCGGCTGCTCGTCTCGACGACGACGGCGACCAACATGATCGCCGACGTGCTGTTCGCGCGGCAGAGCTTCCTCACGTCGCACGAAGAGGAGCTCACGACCTTCGTTCGCATCTGGCTGGAGGGCGTCAAGATGCTCGACGAGAACCCCAAGCCGGGCGTCGAGCTGATCGCGCGCACCTTCAAGCAGTCGGTCGAAGAGACCGGCGCGCTCCTCGGCAAGATCAAGCCGGCGACGTTCGCCGACAACCGCGCCTTCTTCGGCCTCGATCGCGAGCAGTGCGCCTACGTGACGCTGTTCGACGACGCGGCGCGCTTCTGGCAGAAGGAGGGCGTCATCGACACCGTGCCGCAGGCGGCACCCCATCGGTGGCTAAAGCCGCTCGAAGCGAACCAGAAGGATCACGCCGACGAGAAGGTCGCCGAGAAGTTCGTCTTCCGCGCGCCCAAGCCGGGCGTCGATCCGCTGCTCACCAAGAGCGTGTCGATCTACTTCGCCTCGGGTGACGCGACGCTCGGTCCGAACGCGCGCCAGATCGTCGATCAGTTCCAGGAGACGCTCGCCCAGTTCGGCAACGCCTACATCCGCGTCGAGGGCAACACCGACAACGTCGGGGCGCGCGCCGCGAACCAGACGCTGTCCAAGAAGCGCGCCCAGGCGCTCGTCGACTACCTCGTCGAGAAGCACGGGCTCGACAAGCGCCGCATCCAGGCGGTCGGCAACGGACCGGACAAGCCCGTCGGCGACAACAAGACCGAGGGCGGGCGCGAGCTCAATCGCCGCACCGACTTCGCGATCATCCCGAACGACTAACCCTTTTCGAGGTTGCTCATGAACCGTCTCGTGCTCTGCGGCGCGCTCGTCGCCGCCTCCGCCGCCGTCGCTGCACCGAAGCCGGCGGCCACCACGCCGGAACCGCCCAAGCTCGTCGTCGTCGTCGTCGTCGATCAGATGCGGCGGGTCGAGATCGATCGGCTCGCGCCGCACCTCAAGGGCGGCTTCCGTCGCCTGCTCAACGAGGGGGCGCGGCTCGACGGCCACTACGGGCAGCAGAACACGTACACCGGGCCGGGGCACGCGCTCATCCTCTCGGGCTCGTACGGGTACCTGAACGGCATCTTCCAGAACAAGTGGTTCAACCGCGCCACCGGCCGCTCCGAGAGCATGCTCTTCGACGACAAGGCGCAGGTGATCAACCAGGGGCCGATCGACGTGGGCGAGGACTCGTCGCCGCGCAACTTCTACGGCTCGACGGTGGGCGACGAGCTGCGGCTACTCTCGGGCGGCAAGTCCAAGGTGGTCTCGGTGGCGGTCAAGGAGCGCGGCGCGCTGCTGCTCGGCGGGCGCACTGGCACTGCGTTCTTCTTCGGCGAGAAGACCGGCGACTGGACGACGTCGACCTACTACATGAACGAGCTGCCGGCGTGGGTGACCGCGTTCAACGGCAAGCGCCTCGCCGACGTGTTCTACGGCAAGGAGTGGACGCGCAGCCTGCCCGAGGCGGCGTACGGCCCCGAGCCCGACGACAACGCGTGGGAGGCCGACATCCTCGGCCTCGGCCGGACCTTCCCGCACAAGATCACCGGCAAGGAGAAGGGGCCGACCGGCAAGTTCTGGGAGGCCTTCATGACCTCGCCGTTCGGCATCGATCACACCTTCGAGTTCGCGCGCGCGGCCGTCGAGGGTGAGGGGCTCGGCCAGGACGCGACGACCGACCTCCTGGCGATCTCGGTCAGCCCGACCGACTTCATCGGCCACGCGTTCGGCACCTACTCGCACGAGGTGACCGACAGCTTCGTGCGCACCGATCGCGCGCTCGGCGAGTTCTTCGACTACCTCGACAAGAAGGTCGGCAAGAAGAACTGGATCGCGATGGTCACCGCGGACCACGGCTCGGCGCAGCCGCCGGAGCGCGCGCACAAGCTCGGCCTCTACGCCGAGCGGGTCAAGAAGGCGACGATCAAGACCGCCATCACCACCGCGCTCGACGCCAAGTTCGGCAAGGGCGACTGGGTGCTGGCGCTCGAGGACCCGAGCGTCTACCTCAACCGCAAGCTGATCGAGGAGCGCAAGCTCGACGCCGCCGTGGTCGAGCAGACGGCGGGCGAGGCGATGATGGGGCAGCCGGGGTTCCTCGGCTATGTGACGCGCTCGCAGCTCATGAACGGGCAGCTCCCGCCGACGGTCGGACACAAGGCGATCGCGCGGAGCTTCTTCGCGCCGCGCGCCGGCGACGTGCTGCTCGTGCAGGCGCCGTTCTCGTTCTGGGGCAAGTACGGCGAGAAGGAGGTCGGCTCGACGCACGGCAGCTTCTACCGCTACGACACCGACGTGCCGGTGTTCTTCTGGGGTGCGCCGTTCGGCAGCGGCTACTTCGGCGAGACCGAGATGGTCGACCTCGCCGCGACGCTGGCGCGGCTGCTCAACGTCAACCAGCCCGCCTCGTGCGAGGGGCAGCCGATCAGCGAGATCCTCGCGCCGCCGCCGGGGCCGGCGCGGCCGCAGGCGCCCAAGCTGCGCCGCCGCAGCGACTAGGCCGCG
>CAZPEY010000027.1:0-28890 GCA_964585665.1 uncultured Polyangiaceae bacterium
CGTCGTACAGATCGAGCGCGCCGTCGCTGCGTACCAGGGACAACAGGTTGGAGGGCACGGTGCCGAAGCTCGCGTACTGCGCCGCGTGCTCTTCGTGCAGCTTCGCGATGAGCGCGACGCCCGCCTTGGCCCACTCGAGCGCCGACGGCACGGCTGCGAGCAAGCGCTGTCGGTCTTCGACCCCGACCGAGCGATTGACGCCCCCCGGCACCGAGCCGGTGCCATGGATGCGCTTGCCCGCCGTGACCTCGATGATCTGCTGACCGAGCTTGCGGAGCAGGATGCCCTGCTTGGCGAGCTCGGGATAGGCGGCGGCGAGGCCGACCACGTTTCGTTGTGCCGGATCGCTGCCGAAGCCGAACAGCAGATCCGGCGACGACAGGTGGTAGAAGTGCAGCGCGTGCGACTGCAGGATCTGCCCGTAGTGCATGAGCCGCCGGACGAGCTCCGCGGTGCGCGGCAGCTCGGCGACACCGATGACCCGATCGAGCGCCTTGCTCGCCGCCAGGTGATGACTGACCGGGCAGATGCCGCAGAGGCGCTGCACCATCACCGGCACCTCCCAGTACGGACGCCCCTCGATGAAGCGCTCGAAGCCGCGGAACTCGACGATGTGCAGGCGCACCTGATGAACCCGCCCAGCGTCATCGAGCAGCAGCGTCACCTTGCCGTGTCCCTCGACGCGCGACAGCGGATCGATGGCGATGCGACGGAGTCCCGCGGGAGTGGCTTCGACCGGCTCGCTCATGGTCGCCTCAATCGTAGTGGATCAGGCCATGGCCGAGGTGCGGCGTCCGGCCAGCGATGAGATCACTCAAGAACTGCCAGATCGCGTCCCCCGACGGAGGACAGCCTGGCAGGAAGTAGTCGATCTTGACCACGTCGTGCAGCGGGTGGACACGCTGGAGCGGCAAGGGCAGCTCCGGATCGTTCGGGATGAGACCGCGCACCGTGCCGGGCTGGGTCAGATAGACGGACTGCAAGCAGTCGCGCACGTCGAGATGATTGCGCTGCGCCGGCAGGCCACCGTTGATCGCGCAGGCGCCCATCGCGACGAGCACCTTGCAGTTCTTGCGGAACTCACGCAGCACCGTGACGTTCTCGGCGTTGCACAGCCCGCCTTCGATGAGGCCGATGTCGCACGGGCCGCAGTGCTTGAGATCGGTCAGCGGCGAGCGGTCGAGCTCGACCAACTCGAGCAGGGCCAGGATGCGCTCGTCGATGTCGAGCAGCGACATGTGACAGCCGAAGCAGCCCGCCAGCGACGCGGTGGCGATTCGCAGCTTGCGTGGTGGCGTCGTCACTTGATCGCTCCACGCCGCCGCGACGCCTCGAGCACGGCGACGACACTGATCGGCTGCTGGTCGTACTTGCGCTGGCCGATCGGCACCTGAAAGCCGCGCCGCTTGTGCAGGATCACGCCGACCGGGCAGACGCTCATCGCCTTGTCGGTGACCGCCAGTCTGGTGTCGACGAGGCGCCCCGACTCAGCGTTGACGATGAGGTGCTTGCCGATGCCGCGCCCCGAGAGCGAAAAGACATGCTTGCCATCGACCTCAGCGCTGGCGCGGACGCAGAGCTCACACAGAATGCAGCGGTTGAAGTCGAGGAGCACCTCGGGGTGCGAGGCGTCGACGGGCCGATCCGGAAACAGCGGGTTGTAGTGCGCCGAGACGACGCCGAGCTCGTAGCCGACGGCCTGCAGCGTGCAGCTGCCGCTCTGCTCACACGACGGGCAGAAGTGGTTCCCCTCGGTGAACAGGAACTGCACCAGGTTCTTGCGCAGCTCGTTGAGCTCGGTCGTCTGCAGCTCGACCTGATCACCGGGCCGCGGCTTGGTCGTGCAGCCCGTCGCGAAGTGGCCGTTGACCTTGACCGTGCAGACCTTGCAGCTCCCGTGCGGCTTGAACTCGGGGTGGTAGCAGAGGTGGGGGACGTAGGTGCCGGCGTCCATCGCAGCGGTGAGGATCGAGTCGTCGGGCCCGAACGGCACCTCTTGTCCGTCGATCACGAAGGTCGGCTCGCTCATGACGTCGCCTTCGGGCCGGCGGCGCCGTCGACGGTCTGCGCCAGGTGCGCGTGCGCATCCTCGCGCCCCGTGATCTCGCGCGCCGGCGCCAGCGACTCGTCGAGATCGAAGCTCGGCATGATCTCGAGAGAGGCGAGGCGCCGCTCGAACGACGGGCGAAACCGCTCGAGCGCGTGCAAGACAGGATTGCCCGCCGTCGCGCCGAGGCCACAGTGGCTGCTGGCGCGCATCAGGGTCGCGACCCTCACGAGGTCCTTGAGATCCCGCCGCGTCCCCTTGCCAGCGACGAGGTGGCCGGTCATCTGCCGCTGCAGCGTCGTGCCAACCCGACAGGGCGTGCAGAAGCCGCAGCTCTCATGGGCGAAGAAGCGCGCGAAGTTGTCGACGATCTCGACCAGATCGCGCGACTCGTCGAAGACCATGAACGCGCCGGCGCTCGGCACGTCCTCGAAGGCGATGCGCCGTCCGAGCTCGCGGGGGCCCAGCAGCGTGCCCGAGGGCCCTCCAACCTGCACCGCCTGAGTCGCCGTCGCCCCGGCCGCGGCGAGCACCTCGGCGATCGTCACCCCGAACGGAAACTCGTAGACGCCCGGGCGCGCGGCATCGCCCGACACGGACAGCAGCTTGGTGCCGCTCGACTTTTCGGTGCCGCGACTCCGCCACCAGTCCGCGCCATGTCGCGCGATGTGGGCCGCGGCGATCAGCGTCTCGACGTTGTTGACCGCGGTCGGCTGCCCGAGATAGCCGTGCGTCACTGGGTAGGGTGGTCGATTGCGTGGGATGCCGCGCTTGCCCTCGAGCGACTCGAGCAGCGCCGATTCCTCGCCGCAGACGTAGGCGCCCGCGCCCCACTGCACCTCGAGCTCGAAGTCGTGCCCGAGCAGCCCCGCGGCGCGCCTTCGCGCCAGCGTCTCCTGGAGGATCGGGGCGAGGAACGCATACTCGCCGCGCACGTAGATCAGGCCCCGTTCGGCGCCGACGCAGCGCGCGGCGACCGTCATGCCTTCGCAGAGCTCGTCCGCGTGGTGCATGAGCAGCACGCGATCCTTGAAGGTGCCGGGCTCTCCCTCGTCGGCGTTGCAGACGATGAAGCGCGGGGCCGAGGGCGCCGCGCGGCACGCCTCCCACTTGGCACCTGTCGAGAAGCCGGCGCCGCCGCGACCGCGCAGCCCCGAGCGCTTGATCTCCTCGAGGGTCGCCGCGGCGCCGCGCGCCTCGGTCGCCGCGATGGCCTCGCCCGGTGCCAGCGCAGACGTGAGCAGCAGATCGCGCCGCTCGACGTGCGTCTCGATGACGAACAGCTCGGGGGGCCACTCCTCGATCGGCACCGCGCCGCGCACCAGCGCCGTGATCGTGCCGAGCCGCGCCGCGTCGAGTCGGCCGATCGCGTGGCCGTTGACCAGCAGCGCCGGGCCCTGATCGCACAGGCCCGTGCACGAGGTCTCCTCGATGCTCACCAGCCCGTCGCGAGACACCTCTCCGAGGCGGACGTCGAAGGCGGCGCACAGTCGATCGCGCAGCGACCGCATCCCGAGCATCTCGTCGGTGATGTTGTCGGAGAAGAGGACGCGGTAGCGCCCGCGTGGCTGGGTCCCCAGGAACGAATAGAAGCCCGCCACCCCCTCGACGCGTGCCCGCGGCAGGCGAAGCGCCGTCGCGAGCGTGGTCAGATCGGCCGCGGTGATGACGCCACGCTCCCTCGCCACGTCGCGCAGGATCTGAACCAGCCGAAGCGGATCGTAGTGGTGGCGGGCGAGCAGCTCGGTCACTGCAGCACCGGCCAGGCGTCGTAGTCGCGGCTCCAGCGCGCCATCGCACCCAGGTTGTGGACGCGTGAATAGCCCGCCTTGCGCAGCATCATCGCCGCGACGCCGGCGCGCGCGCCCGAGTGACAGTACACGACGACCTCGCGCCCCCGCGGGCCGACCTCCGCCAGCCGCTCCTTGAGCTGCTCGACGGGGATGTTGACCGCGCCAGGGACGTGGCGCTCGGCGAACTCGCTCGGCGTGCGCACATCCAGCAGCAGCGCGCCTTGCGCGACGAGCTGCCGCGCCTCGCGCGCCGGGATGTCCACCGAGCAGGCAACCCCACCCAGCAGGACGCCCAGCAGCGCGAGCGCGTGGCAGCTCTTCATTCGATCCTCCGGATCACTTGGTCAAGTTACTTGACCGCCGAGCAGGCCTTCTCGCACGCCTGACAGCTCTCCATGCACTCCTTGCAGGCCATGTGCATGCCGTGGGCGAAGTGCTCCTTGTGCTCGCCGCATGCCTCGGCACACGCCTTACAAGCGGCCGCGCAAGTCGCCGCCGCCTGCGGCAGCAGCGAGGAGCCGAGCGCCGCGAGCGTCTGCGTGGCGCGACACATCGCCAGCATCTCGTGCACGCGCTTGTTGCAGTTGGCCATGCTGACGTTGCCCTTGCCGAGCTCCTCGACACAGTGGGCCTGGCAGACCTCGCCAGCGGAGATGCACTTGGCGAGCGCCTCGAGCAGCGCCTTTTTCGGATCGGGTGCGGCGGCGGGCGCAGCGGGCGCGGGCGCCGGCTTCTTGGTCTCCGCCGGCTTGGCCAGCGCGTTGCTCGCGCTGATCGCGAGCAGTCCCAAGGTTCCGGCGGTCAGCAATTCTCTTCTATCCATGGACATGGCTCACCTCTTCTCGTGACATGGAGCGCGGCGAGTCTACCTCCACTCGCCCGCAGGTTGAGGATCAGTTCTTCTTCGTTGGTCGCTTGGCCCAGTCGGCATAGAGATCGAGGACGGTCGCCTCGGCGGCCTTGCTGCCCTCCGGGTTGCCATAGAACGCCTCCTTGGCGAACGCCTCGCGCCGCCACTCCCCGTCCCCATCGCCGAGGATGTTCGTCGGAACCAGCATTCGCAGACCGCGGTACCCGTGCTCGACCGCTCCGCTGCGCACCAGCATCCCGCTCTTGTCGACGGAGAACTTGAGCGTCCGATCGAGCTTGCGCTGTCGCGCAATCTTGAGCTCGTACTCGCCCGGGAACTTGCTGAGCTCGTGCCAAGACGCCTGATCCTGGTACTGGCCGTTGACGTATCCCTTGATCTTCGTCAGCTCGAAGCGACACTGCACGTAGCGACGGTCGTCGCGATCGTCGGTGCTGCGCAGGCTCTCGGCCATCGCCTTGTCGCCCTGATCACTGGTCTCCGTTGACGCCAGCACCTTGCCCCCGTAGACGAGCGTCGCGTCGACATCCTGGCACGACACGTCATGCCGCTTGAACCAGGCGGTGACGAACAGTGATGGATTGTCGCTGCGCTGCGGATCGAAATAGAGCTGCGCGACCGGCAGGACCCAGTCGTGATCGACGGCGAACGCCGGCTTCTTGTAGGCGTTGGGGGGTGGCAGCTTTTCGACTCGAAACTGGCCCGTGAACAGCGTCTGCTTGCCCTTGCCGCCTTCGCCCGACAGCTCGATCGCCACCTTGAAGACGCCACCGTCCTTGATCGAGAGATCGGGGTCGAGCATCGTCTGCCCGACGCTGCGCACGCCCCTGCCGTCAGGCGAGCCGGCGCGGAGCGCGACGCGACCCCACAGCGCCCCATCGGGCTTGGTGTACTCGGCAGCGAGCTCGCTGCCCACCGGCAGGTCGCCTTTGAGCAGAAACGCGATCGAGGGCACCCAGTCGTCTTCATGCATCGTCGCGGTGCGCACCCACAGGCTCTGGCGCAGGACGACGGGCGCTGGGGCAGGTGCGGCGGCCGCGATGGTGATCGTCAGGAGAGCGATCGCAGGGGCGATGAGCTTCCGCATGAGCGTTCCTCGCTACTTCGTCAGGTCGAGGCCATAGAACATCACCAGCTTGCCGAGCTTGTCGACGCGCGGGTGATCCTTCGGATCGGGCGTCCCTGGCCCAACGTAGACCTGCGCCGGCACACAGAAGCGGACCTCCGCGTCGTCGACACGATTCGGCGTAACCCACTTGTTGGGGAGCTGGGACATCAGAACGGCTGGATCACCACCCGGCTTGATCGTGAAGCCGTCCGCGAACGACGCGCGCGCCACCGCCGCCGTCGCCCGCATCGTGCCTTCGCTGCGCCCGCAGTTGATCGCGATGCGCTTGCCAGGCGTGCTCTGCGCCTTCAGAAAGTCCCCCACCGCCTTGGTCGCGAGGAACGGACCGGTCCAATAGCTCGCCTTGACCTTGCCCGTCTCGACGCACTTCTTGACCGCGCTGGCCTGCAGCTTGTCGCGTGAGAGCGTGACGTTCACGTAGCCGGTCGCCTTGTCCTTGGTGCAGACGGTCTCGAGGTCGTCGATTCGCTTCATCAGGAGGAGCGTCGTCGGAAGGTCGGTGCCCTTGAGCTTGGTGGCGAACGGGAGCTGGCCCTGCAGCCAGACGCTGAAGTGATCGTTAGCGAACATCTTGCTAGCCGCCATCACGTCATCGAACGTGTAGGCGTGGCCGGAGATCGCTTGATCGTTGAGCGCGCTCTGGAGGTTGCCGAGCCACGACTTGCCGCCGCTGTCCTGCAGCGTCAGCGCCTTGAAGGTTTCGTCGTCGGCGAGCCCCTTGACCTCGTCCTTGCCTGCTGCGGCGGCATCCTTGACCTGCTGCAACATCTCGGCGGCGATGTTGGCCGGGATCGTCGGCTCCCGCTCGTTGCCATCGTTGACGAGCACCCAGCGGAAATGGGGCTCCGCGGTGATCAAGATGTCTTCGGCGCCGAGCCGCGCCTCGGCGAGATTCCAGGCGAGCCAGAGCGCCATCCCGACTGGCGTCGTGATGCTGCTCTTGATCGTCTCGGCGTCACTGCCGCTGCCCTTGACGTAGCGAGTGACGGCAGCGCGCAGCTTGGTGGCGCACTCCTGATACTTGGCGAGGTGAGGCGGCTTGGGCAGATCCTCCATCGAGGCGCCACCGTCCTTCTCCCCGCGGAATTGCTCGACGCACTCGCCTGCGAGCTTGAGATCCTCCTTGTGGGCGGCGAAGTCCTTGGCGAACTTGGCGAAATCGACCGGGTGCTCCGCGCGCTTGGCGACCGCCTGCGGTGCAGCGACGGAGATCCCGAACATCAAAGCAGCCGCATGAACCCACGACCGAACACGAAGCATCGACTCTCCTTGCATGAATGTTGACCAACGCGCGCGACCCCGCGCGGCGCGAGCGTCGCGAATGGAGGGCGGGGTGTCAATCCTGGCGGTGAGCCTACGTGGGGAGCGTGATCCCAAGCCGTGCGAAGCGCGGACGCAGATCCCGCAGCTCGGTGCGCTCCAGGATCGCCGCGTACTCCGGCGGATCGACGAGCCCCCAGGCGCGCTCCTCCTCGTCGAGGGGCACGACGCGTCCCAGCGCCGGGGCGTAGCTGGCGCGGAGCGCACGCAGCTGACCGGGCAGCGCGTGCACGACACCAGACCGCAGCGCGGGCTGACTCGCGAGCAGCCAGCCGAGGAGCTGCCAGCCAAAGTCACGATGGCGCACCTCGTCTCGCAGGATGCGATCGAGGGCGGCTCGCGCCAGCGGCCGCCTGCACTCCTGGCGAAGCGCGCGAAAGAGGCGCACCGCGAGCGTCTCGCCGAGGCAGAACAGCGCCACCCCGACCCGCGCGACGTCCCGCTCGCGCGGCCCACGACCGCCGGACAAGCGCAGCGAGCGCCGCTCGATGGGCGGCACCTTCACGCCCAGGGCCTGCGTCACCGCGTGCGCGAGCTCGGCGTGAACCAGCTCATCGTCCACGATCCGCAGCGCCATGCGAATCAGATCGGGCGAGGCGCCGATCTCGATCAGCCACCCGGCGAGCTGCGCGGTCAGCGCCGCCGAGCGGTACTCGGCGACGACGCGGCGGCTCCACTCCTCGGCGACGCGCGGCGAAGCTACTTCTTCTTGGTCTCTTTTTCGGGTGGGCACTCGACCTCACGCGGCGGCGGCGGATTGCAGTGCACGTTGGGGGGGCAGGGGCGATTCTCGACGGCACGACAGGTGCCGTCTGGGTCGCGGATGATGTGATCGTTGGGCCCCGGCTTGGGCAGCTTCTTCTTCTTCGCCGGCGGCGGTGGCGCTTCGTCCGCGAAGGCCGGCGAGATGAGGGTGGTGAGCACGAACGGCAGGGCGAGCAAGGGGCGACGCTTCATCGCGAGCACCATAGCATGGACAGCCGCCTCGCTTGCTGTCGCGCGCCCGTCCCCCTACACTTTTCGCCATGCTCCCTTTTCCTGCACTGGTGCTCTCAGCGCTCCTCGGCACCAGCGTCGCTGCCGCGACACCTCCTCCCACGTACGGTGGTGCTCCGATCCTCAAGCTCGCGGACGTCAAGCCCGGGATGAAGGGCTACGGCCTCACGGTCTTTTCCGGCACCAAGCCCGACCGCTTCGCCGTCGAGGTCGTCGGGGTGTTGCGCAACTTCCTGCCGCGCCAGGACGTCATCTTGATCCGCTCGGACGATCCGCGCCTGCTTCACTCGGGCATCGTCGCCGGCATGTCCGGCTCGCCGGTGTATATCGACGGCAAGGTGATCGGCGCGGTCGCCTATGGCTGGGCCTTCTCGAAAGATCCCATCGCCGGCGTGACCCCGATCGAGAGCATGCTCGCCGAGCTCAAGCGCCCCCTGCGCGGCCGCGGCGCCACGCCGACCACGCTCGCCGAGGACCACCGCTCGCTCGACGAGCTGCTGGCGCGACGCAGCGAGGCGCAGCGCGCGCTGCCGCTGTTCGGACAGCTCCCGCTGCCGCCCGCGCTCACCGCGACGCACGGCGGCCGCCTCGTCCGCGCCGCCCTGCCGCTCACGATCTCCGGCGCCGCGCCCGAGATCGTCAAGGAGCTTGACGAAGCCCTCAAGCCGCATCACATCGTCGCGCTCGACGGCGCGGGCGGCACGCGCTCCGATCGCACCGGACCAACGCAGTTCGAGAACGGCGGCGCGATCGGCGTGCAGCTCATCCGCGGCGACATCTCGGCGACCGGCACGGGCACCGTCACCTACGTCGACGGACAGAAGCTCGTCGCCTTCGGTCACCCGATGTTCTCCGCCGGCGAGAACTACCTGCCCGTCGCGACGGCGGAGATCTTCACCTTCATGGCGTCGCTGGCGACCTCCTTCAAGATCGCCTCGCCGATCGCCGAGATCGGCTCGCTCATCCAGGATCGCCAGACCTGCATCGCCGCCGACACCAGCCTGCGCACCGACATGATCCCGATGACCGCGCACATCAAGGCGCCAGGGCTCGATGACACCTTCCGCGCCGAGGTGGCGCGCCATCGCTTCCTTACCCCGATGCTCGGCGCGACCGTCCTCGGCAGCGCGACGCACAGCCTGGTGTCCGACCTGGCCGACGCCTCGATCACGGTGGGGTCGCAGATCCGTGTCGCCGGACAGAAGCCGCTCGAGCTCGTCGATCACCTGTTCTCGATCGATGGCGCGTCGAGCCGCGCCCTCGGCGGCACGCTCGGAATGCGCGCGCTGTCGGAGATCGTCTTCAACCCCTTCGAGGCAGCGCGGATCGAAGGCGTCGACTACACCGTCGAGATCGCCTACAAGCCCGAGCTCGCAGAGATCGTCAACATCGCGCTGACCGACAACGAGCTCGAGGCGGGCTCGCGCCCGAGCGCGATCGTCACGCTGCGCCCCTACCGCGGCGCCGACCGGACGATCGCGATCCCCTTCGACGTGCCGAGCCACCTCGCCGGGCAGGCGATCAAGCTCGTCGCCGCATCCGGCGCGGTCACCAAGCCCGATCTGGCCCCCGCCGAGAACCTCAAGCAGCACATCGACAACCTGCGCAAGGGCTTTCCAGCCCGCGCGGTCGTGCTGTCGATCGAGCTCCCCGACGAGGGCGTCACCCTGCGCGGCCGCGTCGTGCACGATCTCCCGAGCTCGGTCATCGACACGCTGCGCCCCTCGGCGGCCAGCCGCCGCGGCGAGGTGCTCAAGAAGCAGCAGCGGATCGTCGTGCCGACCACCGAGGTCATCGTCGGCAAGAGCGAGGTGGCGGCGCGCATCCGCGAGCTGCCGTCGATGACCCGATGAAGCGCTGACCCGATGAACCGATCTGCAGTCTCCCCCCGATCTCACGACAAGGAGCCCGCTTGAGGACCGCCTTCCGATCTCTCCTCGTTGCCGCCGTCTCTGCCCCGCTCTTGGCCGCCGCCGCGCCGAGCAAGAGCTTCCGGATCACCTCCTACAAAGAGCTCGATGAGGGCGAGGCCAAGAGCGTCCTGCTCTCCTCCCTCGGCGACGCCTCTCCGGGCCTCGGCACGACGCGCCTCGAGGTCAGCGAGGCGTCGGTCTACTGCTCGGCGCTCGCGCCCGACGGGACGATCTACCTCGGCACGGGTGATCAGGGCGCGGTCTATCGGTATCGAGGCGGCAAGCTCGAGAAGCACGCCAAGCTGGACTCGCTGATGGTGGCGACGCTCGCGGTCGGCGCCGACGGGACGATCTACGCGGGCACGGTTGGCAGCGGCAAGGTCTTCGCCATCGACGCCAAGGGCGCGAGCCGCGAGCTCGTCACCCTCGAGGCCGACCACGTCTGGACGCTCGCCGTCGATGACAAGGCCCGCACCCTCTACGCCGCCACCGGCGCGAGCGGCAAGCTGTTCGCCGTCGACCTGGCGACCAGCAAGGCCAAGCTCGTCTACGACTTCGCCGACAAGCACCTGATGAGCCTGCTCCGCGCCGAGGACGGCTCGCTGTTCGTCGGATCCTCGGAGCAGGCGCTCGTCTGGCGGCTCTGGCCAGGCACCACGCCGCTGCGGGTCGAGACGGTGCATGACTTCGAGGGAGACGAGGTGCGCGCGATCTACCGCGCCGACAAGTCGCTCTACGTCGCCGTCAACGAGTTCACCAAGTCGGGCGGTTCGAGCAGCCTGCCCGTCCCGCCGCCGACCAAGGGCGGGACCAAGATCTCGGCCGGCGGCACCAGCGCGCAAGCGGCGGCGGCTACGCCGTCGATGGTGCAGCGCGATCGCAAGGGCAAGGGCGCGGTCTATCGCATCGACGACGATGGGCGCACCGAGCAGCTCCTCTCGACGTCCGACGGGTACTTCACCAGCCTCACCGGCGGCCCTGGCGGCGTCTACGCGACCTCCGGCGCGAATGGTAAAGTTTATTTACTAAAGCCGGATCGCTCGGTGCAAACCGCGATCGACGTACCCGAGCGTCAGGCGCTGACGCTGCTGTTCGCCAAGGACGAGGCAGTGCTCGGCACGGGAGACGCCGCGGCGCTCTATCGCGTCTCGACGAGCCCCAAGGATCCGACCTACACCACCAAGGTCTTCGACGCGCAGTACGCAGCGCGCTGGGGGCAGCTCCGCTCGACGGGCCGCGGCGCGCTTCGCATCGAGACCCGCTCCGGCAACGCCACCAAGCCGGACAAGACCTGGTCGGCGTGGACGGCGCTCGGTCCGGCGACGAAGCTGGCGCACGGCAGCACGGCAAAGATCGCGTCGCCCTCGGCGCGCTACGTCCAGGCACGCGTCGTCTTTGGCAGCAAGGACGCGGTGCTCTCCGATCTGACGCTCTTCTACGCGCCGCAGAACCAGCGACCGCGCGTCGTCGAGGTGACCCTGTCCGAAGAGGCGAGGAAGCCCCTCGGCGTCAAGCCCGGCCGTCCGCACTCGACGACGCTCAAGCTCAAGTGGAAGGTCGAGAACCCCGACGACGACGAGCTCGTCTATCGCCTGCAGGTTCGCGAGGAGAACGAGGCGACGTGGAAGCCGCTCGGCGGCCCCGATCCGCTCACCAAGAACGAGTACGAGTGGAACACCGAGTCGGTCGCCGATGGACACTATCTCGTCCAGGTGACCGCCTCCGACGAGCGCGCCAACGGCGAAGACGAGACGCTCACCTCGGTGCAGACCTCGGATCCGATCCTCGTCGACAACAAGAAGCCCGAGCTCTCCGGCGTCACCATCAAGTATCCGCAGGTCACCGGCACGGCGCGAGACAGCTTCTCGCCGCTGACCGAGCTCAGCTACTCGCTCGATGGCGGGGACTGGCAGCCAGTCGCCGCCAAGGACGGCGTCTTCGATGACACGACCGAGGAGTTCTCCTTCAAGCTGAAGGCGGGCCTGGCGCGCGGCACCCACACCGTCGCGGTGCGCGCCGTCGACAGCGCCGACAACATCGGCGTCAGCCAGGTCTCCTTCCAAATTCCCTAGGCCCGACCCGGGCGATATACTCTCTCCTTCATGTCGGCCATCGTCGAGGAGCCCTGGGGCGGCGAGGACACCAATCGGGTCCTCAAGGACGCGCCGCACCATCTGACGGTGTTGGTGGTCGCGGGCCTCGATCCCTCGGGCGGCGCTGGATTGCTCGCCGACACCCGCGTCGTGCTCGAGCATGGCTTTCACGTCGCTGGCGTGGCGACCGCGCTGACCGAGCAAGACTCGCAGATGTGCTCCTGGATGCACCCGGTCGACCCAACGATCATCTCCAACCAGCTGGCGCGACTGATCGACGACTTCGAGATCCGCGCCGTCAAGATCGGCATGCTCGGCAACGCGGCGATCGCGCGCGCCGTCGCCACGGTCATCAAGCGCCTGCGCGATCAGAGCGTGCCCATCGTCCTCGATCCGGTGCTCCGCGCCACCCGGGGCGTGCCGCTGCTCGAGGGAAATCCGCAGGTCGCGCTCGCGCCGGTCTTGCCGCTGGTCACCGTGATCACCCCGAACCTCGACGAGCTGGCCTGGTTGACCGGCTCGCAGCTCGACAACCTCGATGCGGTCATCGAGGCGGGGCAGAACCTCCAGGCACGCGGACCGCGCGCCGTGCTGTGCAAGGGCGGCCACCTGCCAGGCGATCCGGTGGACGTGCTCATCGACGACGATGGCGTGCTCGAGATCCCGGGCAAGCGCATCGAGGGTCCGACGCCGCACGGCACGGGCTGCGCGCTGTCATCGGAGATCGTCTGTCATCTGGCGCTCGGCACACCGCTGCGCGATGCGGTGCAGAAGTCGGTGCTGCGCATCCGCGAGCGCATCGCCGAGTCGCGCAACATCGGGCGTGGTCGGCCCTTCCTGGGGTGATGAATGCTGGCTGCTGCTGCTGCTGAGGTTGGGGGTCCACCGGCGGGCGCGATGACGCAGCTCGTACCGCAGGTCCTGCAACCGTGGGTGCCGTTCCTGCTCGGTGGGTTCCTCCTGCTGATGGCCGGCCTGGCCCACAAGATCGATCCGTCGAAGAAGAACCGCACGCGCGCCGCGGTCCGGCTCTACGTCATCTACCTGATGGTGCTCGGCCTGCGCCTGGCGCTCGAGCGCTACGACGGCGCGCTGGTCAGCGAGATGGGCTGGATCGAGTCGCTGACCGGCGGACTGCTCGCCGTGCTGATCCTGACGACGACGCTGTTCGAGCTGCTGCTCGGCAAGACGCGCCTACAGCCGCCCAAGATCATGACCGACATCGCGATCGGCGTCGGCTACGTCGGCGTCAGCTTCCACGCGCTGCGCCACGCGGGCGTCGCGCTGTCGAGCCTGTTCGCGACGTCAGCGGTCGCCTCCGCGATCATCGGCTTCTCGATCGCGCCAACGATCGGCAGTCTCCTCGGCGGCATCTTCCTCCAGCTCGACAAGTCGATTCAGGAGGGCGACTGGATCCAGCTCGACAACAAGGTGCAGGGCTTGGTCAAGGCGATCCGCTGGCGCCACACCGTGATCGAGACGCGCGATTGGGACACGGTGCTCATCCCCAACACGACGTTGCTGTCGGCCAACATCACCGTCCTCGGGCGTCGCCAAGGACAGCCCCATCAGCGACGGTACTGGGTGTACTTCAACGTCGACCATCGCTGGGCACCCGAGCTGGTGATCAGCACGGTCGAGGAGGCGCTGCGCCGCTCGCCAATCCCGAACGTCGCTGCGCATCCGCAGCCCAATTGCATCTGCCTCGACTTCTCCCGCGAGCAGAAGGACAGCTTCGCCTTCTACGCCGTCCGCTATTACCTGACCGATCTCGCCGTCGACGATCCGACCTCGTCCGCGGTGCGCGAGCGCATCTACGCAGCGCTGCGTCGCGCCGAGATCCCGCTCGCGCTCCCTGGAACCGCGGTCTTCGTCAGCATGGATGACGAGGCCAAGAAGGCGCGCAAGCGCTCCGAGGAGATCGACCGCCGCGTCGACATGCTGCGCCGGCTCGATCTGTTCGGCGGCTTCAACAATGCGGAGCTCGAGCACCTCGCCGAGCAGCTGGTCTCGGCGCCGTTCGCCAAGGGCGAGGTCATGACCGAGCAGGGCCGCGTCGCTCACTGGCTGTACATCATCACCGAAGGACGGGCCGAGGTGCGCGTGCAAACCGCCGATGGTGGCTCCGAGTTGGTGCGCGTGATCGAGGGGCCGGACTTCTTCGGCGAGATGGCTGTCATGGTCGGCTCACCACGCCTGGCCACGGTCGTCGCATCCACGTCGTGCGCCTGTTTCCGCCTGGGCCGCGACGCGTTCTCGAAGATCCTCACTGATCGTCCCGAGGTGACCAAGTATCTGGCCGAAGTCCTGGCACGTCGCCGCGTCGAGCTCGACGCAGCGCGCGATCGCCTCGACGACAAGCAGCGCCAATCTCGCATGGCCGCCAAGCACGACGAGATCCTCGGCCAGATCCGCGCCTTCTTCGGCCTCGACTAGAGCGCTCCCGCTCCGTAGGCCGACGCTACTTCGTGCGTCGATAGAACCAGCGCTTGGTCAGCTCGGCTGCGGCGACGTAGGCGCCGACGATCCCGGCCAGCGCGCCCAGCAATCCCGGCGGCGCGGGCACGAAGCCGAGCAGGCGCGCGTACGGCAGGTACGGCACCGCGAAGGTCACCGCGACCAGCGCCACCGTCGACCACAGCAGGACCTTGCCCGGCCGACTGCGGAAGAACGCGCGGCGCGTCCGGACCACCAGCGCGATGACGAGCTCGGTGAGCAGCGACTCGACGAACCAGCCGGTGCGAAACAGCTCGGGCGTCGCGGCGAAGCCCCACAGCAGCGTGCCGAACGTCAGGAAGTCGAACAGCGAGCTCAGCGCGCCGAACTCGATCATGAAGCGTGCGATGAAGCGCAGATCCCAGCGCCGCGGTCGATCGACCAGCTCCGGATCGACGCTGTCGTCCGCGATCCCGAACGCCGGGATGTCGGAGAGGAAGTTGTTGAGCAAGATCTGCCCCGCAAGGAGCGGCAGGAACGGCAGGAACAACGATGCTGCCGCCATGCTCACCATGTTGCCGAGATTCGCGCTCGTCGTGGTCAAGACGTACTTGAGGGTGTTGGCGAAAGTCTTTCGTCCCTCCTCGATGCCACCGCGAATGACATCGAGGCTGTGCTGCAGGAGCACGAAGTCGGCCGCCTCGCGGGCTACATCGACTGCGGTCTCGACCGAGAGGCTCGTGTCGGCGGCATGCATCGCTGGCGCGTCGTTGACGCCGTCGCCGAGGAAGCCGACGACGTGCCCCATCTTCTTGAGCGAGAGGATGATGCGCTCTTTCTGATTCGGATCGACCTCGACGAACAGATCGGTGCGCTCGGCGGCGTGCCACAGCGCCTCGTCGTGCAGCTCGTCGAGCTCGGCGCCCGTCAGCACCCGATCGGCGGCCATGCCGACCTGCTCGGCGACGTGTCGAGCGACCAACTTGCTGTCGCCAGTGATCAGCTTGACCGCGACGCCGAGTCGAGCCAGGTGTCCGAGCGCCTCGGCGGCGTCAGCCTTGGGCTGATCGACGAAGGTCAGAAAGCCGAGGAACGTGAGCCCCTCTTCGTCCGCGCGTGAGTAGCTCGGTCGATCTGCGAGCGCCCGCTCGGCGACCGCCAGGACACGGATGCCGCGCTCGCCCCAGGCCGCGTAGCGGGCCTCGAGCCCCTCGCGCTGCGCCGCATCGAGCGGCGCCCCGCCGGGCAGCGTCGTGCAGACCTCGAGCACGTGGTGGAACGCCCCCTTGGTGATGAGGCGCACCGGCCCCGCGTCGCCGCCTTCCTGCACGGCGATGCTGACGCGCTTGCGCATGAAGTCGAACGGCACCTCGGCGCGCTTGCGCAGCCCCTCGAGCACCGCCCGGTGAGCGGCGACGATCGCATCGTCGAGCGGGCTTGGCAGGCCTGTCTCGAGAGCGGCGTTGATCGCCGCCGTCGCCAGCACGCTCTCGGAAGGCTCGCCGCTCCAGGCATACGAACCCTCGACGGAGATGACCCCGCTGGTCAGCGTACCGGTCTTGTCGGTGCACAGGATGTCCATGCTGCCGAGGTTCTCGATGGCGTTGAGCCGACGCACCAGCACGCCTCGCTTGGCCATGAGCTCGGCGCCGCGCGCCAGGCTGATGCTCAGGATCGCCGGCAGCAACTCGGGGCTCAGGCCGACCGCGAGGGCGATCGCGAACAGCAGCGTCTCGACGGGCGGGCGGCCGCGGAACATGTGGGCGACGAACACGACCAGCACCATCACCAGCATCGCCGACGTCAGCAGGTAGCCGAACCGGCGGATACCACGATCGAACTCGGTCATCGGCGGCCGCAGCGACAGGCGGTGCGCGATCGAGCCGAACTCGGTGTCGCGGCCAGTGCGCACGACCAGCGCGCGCGCCGTGCCGCTGCGCACGTTGGTGCCGAGATAGAGGCAGTTGCGGCGCGCCGACAGCGGGGCGTGCTCCGCGCTAGCTCCAGGCTGCTTCTCGACGGGGAAGCTCTCGCCCGTCAGCACCGCCTCGCTGACATGACAGTCGGTCGCGTCGAGCACCACGCAGTCGGCCGGCACCAGGCTGCCTGCGGCGAGCAGCACGACATCGCCGGGCACCAGCTCCTCGCTCGGAAGGGCCTGCGACCTTCCGTCACGCAGCACCGACGTGCGCACCTTGATCCGCGCCCGCAGCGCGTCCGCCGCCGCCGCCGCGCTGTACTCTCGTCGATAGCCGATGCCCACCGTCGCTCCGACGATGACGAGGACGATCGCCGCGTCGGTCCACTCGCTGGTCGCGGCGCTCACCGCGGCAGCGACGAGGAGCAGCAGCAAGAGCGGGCTGCGCAGCTGATTGCCGAGCACGCGCAGGCGCGACAGCCCCTTGCCCTCCTCGAGCGCGTTGCGGCCGTGCTTGGCCCGCCGCGCATTCGCCTCCGCCGTCGTCAGCCCGCCTCCGTCGGCCTGGAGTCGTCGGAGGAGCGCGTCCGTCGGCTCGACCCAGTACATCCAGGACGGTTCGTCCGGATCGTTCCGCGCGCGCTGTTCGTTGGCCATGACGACTCGCCTCTCGGGGCGCCCCGGCTAGCGCCGACCCGTCGAGAACAGCCCTCGTACCGGCTCCCCCGCTGCTGGCAGGTACCACGCAAGCTGGTTGAAGCCGGCACCATCCCAGATCGCCGAGATCCAGCCACGGAACGTCGGGTGGGTCGCGAGCTGCGTCTTGGCGATCGAGTACCCGTCGATGATGCGTCGCTCGTAGAAGTCGGTGCTCTTGCTGCTCGAGTGGAACTCCGCGGTCGCCAGGACCTGGCCGCCGCCGCTCACGACTTCGCCATCGCAGTCCTCAGTGGGCATCGAAGTCACCAGGGTCTCGATGGGCGCGAAGGTGGCGCCGCTGAGCTGGTTGAACCGAATCGCCCAGCGGTCCGTTCCGAGGCTCTCGTAGTTGACGAAGTAGTCGACACCGCTCTGCCGCGTCGCCGAGCCCCAGTACGCCGTCAGGTTGAGCGGGGTCGTCGCGCTCCAGGTCGCGCTGTCCGAGTGCTGCGCGTACAGCGAGTTGTCGGCGTGCGACCAGTAGCGGAGCGCACCCGTGCCCGCCGGGACCATGCGACCGCAATCGCCAAAGCCTGTCTTCTCTGCGTCGATGGGGTCGCCGAGGCTGCTCCCCTCGATGCGCAAGATGCACCCCGTGCTCTGCGCGTTGAGCCACTGGTAATAGTAGTGCGCATCGTCCGCAACCACGTCAGGGTAGTAGTTGGTGTCGCCGATCTCGACCGGGCTGCTCAGCGTATCGCCGCTCGGCTGCACGACGTAGACCTTCTTGCCCACCGCGTAGGCCACGCGCGCGCCGCCGCTGTGCGACGCGAGGCGCGGGAGCGTCGTCGGATTGATGGTTCCGAGGTCCGTCCAGGCGCCGTCCCATCGCACGATGTGAAACAGGGTCGGATCGGCCGAGAGCAGGTAGGCCTTGCCGCCCGAGGCGACGATCTCGAACGAGTAGCCGGCCGTCCAGCTCCCAACCTCGGTGACGTCGCCAAGGACGCCCGCCTTCGACACGAAGCGCGAGTACATGCGGTTGTCGCGCCGCTCGAGGTAGACGACGAGGTAGCCGCCCCCGACGGCGACCGCCCGATAGCTCGGCAGGCCGCCGACCGCGCTCGTCACGTCGAGCACCGATCCGATCGGCGTACCGCGATCGAAGACCCTCGCCCGCACGACGCCCGACTGTCCCTGCGTCTGTTGGTAGATCACCGCCGAGGTGCCATCGCCGAGCGTCAGCAGCCCCCCGCCCAAGATGCCGCTCTCGTGCTCGTACGGCGTCGCCTGCGGCAACACGGCGCCCGCGCCGCTCGGCGTCGTCCGCGACTCGAGGAAGCCGTCCTTCTCGTACAGCGTCCGCACCGCGGTCGCGTCGCGCACCATCGACCAGGCGTTGGCGCTGAACCCCGAGGACACCATCGTCGTGGTCGTCCAGTCACCGGTGCCCGGATCACCGGTGTGCAGGCTGATCTTCTCGACGGCGCCACCGTGCTCGGCGCGCATGAGGTAGAAGGTCGCGGTCGCGCCCTTCAGCTGCACCAGCGGCGCATCGCCAGAGACCGGCGTCGTGCCCGCGGGCTGCAGCGTCGTGGTGGTGAGCTTCCAGGTCGTGTTGCCGTTGTTGAACTGCGCCGCGTAGAGCGTGCCGTCGTAGAGATCGGTCATGGCGATCGCCAGGTGCTGGCCCGCCGGCGTCAGCTCGAAGTCGAGGTTGAGATGCCCCGGGTCGAGCGTGCCGACGGTCTCGGCCGCGGTCCACGCGCTCGCTTGGTAGCGGCGCGCCTTGATGAGCGAGGTGGTCGTGTACTCCTGCCACGCCACCGCGAGCCCGCCGTTCGGACGAGAGGTGACACCGTAGTCGCTCGCGGCGACGGTTCCCGACGAGAGTTCGGTTGCGCTGTCCCACGCCTCGGCGTTCGAGCCGTTGATGTAGTGGCGGCGCGCGAAGACCTGCTTCGCGCTGTTGCTCCCCATCGCCCGATAGGTGAACCACAGATCGGTCGTCGAACCGATCGCACCGGTCAAGCGAGGCTCCGATCCGACAACGTTCGCCGTCGTCTGCGCGACGAACGAGGTCGTGCGATAGGTCGCCACCTTGAGATTGTCGGACGTGTCCGCCCACGCGACGCCGAGGACCTCGGCGTTGGCCCCAACGCTCGGTGTGCGCTCTGCCGCGTTCGTGCCTAGCTCGACGGTGCTCGCCCAGGCCCCTTGCTCGTAGATCCTCGCCAGGACCTTGCCGTCGTTGGTGCGCCACGCGACGACGAATCTGCCGCTACGCCCGACCGCGCCGACATACGTGCTCGACTGCGCCAGCGACGCGTCGTTGATCACGGTGCTGCTCTTCTGCCAGGTGCACCCCGCCCCCCCGACCACGCAACGATAGACGATCGCCGTGTACTGGAACGCCGGCTGCGGCCCCTCTTGCAGCAGCACCATCAAGCGATCGCCTCCGTCGACGACCTTGACGCGTGCCTGGTTGTTGAGACCGTCGAGATAGAGCGACGGCTCAGCGCTCCACGTGCTGGCGGTTGCGTCGAAGAGCGCCACATGGAGCGAGGTCGGCATCGCGTCCGCGCTGTCGAGCCGGTGCCGCACGTACGCGGCGACCGCGCTGCCATTGCCGTCGTACGCGTGATCGGCGCTCTGCACGTCGGCGGCGCCGCCACTATCGGCGCGCACCTCCGCCACGGGTGCGGTGCGGAAGTGCGACCGGTACGGTGCTGCCAGCGCGTTGCCCGCCGCGTCGGTGACGGTGGCATCGACGGTCACCACGATCGGCATCCCCGCGGGCAGCGCCGCGCTCGGGGTGATCGTCACCTGATGGTTGACGTCGTCGTACGTGACGGCGGCGACGATCCCCGCCGAGAGGTGAAAGCTACTCGTCGAAACGCTGCCTGGCGCCAGGCTCTCGGAGAAGGTCACGACGATCGTGCTGCTCGTCGGAACCGCGCTCTGATCGAGGGTCGGACTGATGGCCGTGACGGTCGGCGCCGTCGTGTCCGGTACCAGGTCCAGCTGCAAGAGATCGTCAGCGGGGGCTTGATCGGGCGCCGCCCCGTCGCCGACGCTCGAGAGATCGCCCCCCGTGGAGAGCAGGTCGCCGCCGCCGCCCACCAGGTCGGGCGGTGGCGTGAGATCTTGCACGCCTTTGCCCTGGCCCTTGTCGCAGGCCGCGAGGCTCAGTCCACACACGACCCCAAGCACAGCCAGTCGGATCGGATTCCCCATCCGTCGACGATACCCGCCTCCGCGCCAGCGCCGCAAGCCGAGCGGCCGTCGCGCTCCAACGCATCGATGCGTAGAAGCGTTCTAGTGCGCTGCCTCGTAGTACGCCATGAACGCGGGCGCCATCTGGCGCAGCCGCCCTTCGTCGATTCGTCCCGAGCGCGTGATGTAGCTCATCGCGAAGTCGCGCGGCTGGAGCTGCATGTGGGTCGGAAACTGCTCGTGCCACGCGGCGCTCGCGTGGGCGGCGGCGAGCAGCTTGTCGAGCACCGGCTGCCGCGTCTCCTGATAGCGCGCCAGCGCCGCGGCCACGTCGGTCGGGTGATGGTCAATCGCCTTGACCAACGCGATGACGTCCTCGAGCGCCAGCCGCGTCCCCGAGCCGATCGAGAAGTGCGCCGTGTGCAGCGCGTCGCCGACAAGCGCCAGGTTGCGGTACCCGTAGCGCTGGTTGCTCAGCACCGGGAAGGTGCGCCACACGGAGTTGTTGGCGACGAGCGGATGGCCCTGCAAGGTGTCGGCAAAGGCGCGCTCGCAGTAGGCACGCGACTCGGCACCGGTCATGTCGGCGAAGCCAACGCGCAGCCACGTCGCGCGATCGCACTCGACGATGAAGGTGCTCATCTCCGGCGAGTAGCGATAGTGGTGCGCGGTGAACTGTCCCTCCAGTGTCCTGACGAAGGTCAGGGTCAGCGAGTCGAACGGCTTGGTCGTTCCGTACCAGGCGAACTTGTTCTGCAGGTACGACAGCGAGGTGCCGAAGTCGCCCTCGTAGCCGCGTCGCACCAGCGAGTTGAGGCCATCTGCACCGACGATGAGATCGCTCGGCGGCAGCTCGTCGAGCGAGCGCAGCGTGCGGCCGAACTGCGGCTCGATGCCAACCGCGCGGGCCCGCTCGGTGAGGAGCTGGATCAGCTCGAGACGACCGATGCCCGAGAAGCCGATGCCGTCGAGCCGGATGCGCTCGCCGCGATGGACGAGCGTGATGTCACGCCAGGTCTGCATGCGCGGCGTGATGAGGTCGTAGGTGGACGGATCGTCGTCGCGCAGGAACTCGAGGGCGCGCTCCGAGAACACCACGCCGAACCCCCAGGTCGCGCCCTCGGGGTTCTGCTCGAGGACCGTGATCTCGAAGTCCGGATGGCGCTGCTTGCAGAGCAGCGAGAAGTAGAGGCCCGCCGGGCCGCCGCCTACGACCGAGATGCGCATGGCGCACACTCTACCGCAGCTGCGTCCGAATCCGCAGCCGCGCCGATCACCGCGCGCTGATCTGGTACTTCTGGCACTTCCGGATGAGGTTACGCCGGCTGATCTTGAGCTCCGCCGCGGCGCGCGTCTTGTTGAAGTGGTTGCGGCGCAGCACGTCGTAGATGAGGCTGCGCTCGAGATCGTCGACCGCCTCGGGCAGCGACGCCGTCGGCGCGCGCTTGTCCGCCGCTCGGGCCTCCAGGATGCGCGGCGAGATCAGCTCCTCCTCGACGAGCCGCTCCGATCCCGAGAGCACGACGAGGCGCTCGACCTCGTTCTCGAGCTCGCGCACGTTGCCCGGCCAGTTGTACTCCATCAGCCGCTGCAGCGCCGACGGCGTGAGGCGGTGCGGGCGCTGCCCCTTCTGCGACGCGATCCGATCGAAGAAGAAGTCGACCAGCAGGGGAATGTCCTCCCGCCGCTCGCGCAGCGCCGGGACCTGCAGGTTGATGACGTGGATGCGGTAGTAGAGGTCCTCGCGGAACTCGCCGCGCGCCACCATCGTCTTGAGGTCGCGGTTGGTCGCCGCGATGATCCGCACGTCGACCTTCTTGGTCGTCGTGTCACCGACGGGGTTGAAGGTCCCCTCTTGCAGGACGCGCAGCACCTTGACCTGCAGCACCGGGGACATGTCGCCGATCTCGTCGAGGAAGAACGTGCCGCGATCAGCGACCTCGAAGAGGCCGGGCTTGTCGGCGACCGCGCCGGTGAACGAACCGCGCTTGTGGCCGAACAGCTCCGAGTCGAGCAGGTTGTCGTTGAACGCCGAGCAGTTCTGCACGACGAAGCGCTCGCCCTTGCGCGCCGAGTGGTAGTGGATGGCGCGCGCGATCAGCTCCTTGCCCGTGCCGTTCTCGCCGGTGACCAGCACCGTCGAGTCGGTAGCGCAGACCTTGTCGAGCAAGCGAAACAGCTCCTGGATCGCCGCGCTCTTGCCGATCATGTCGAAGCGACCGCGCCCGACCGGCGCCGGCCGCGGCAGCTCCTCCTGGTAGAGTCGCCCGACCTCATCGGCCACCAGGGTCACCAGATCGTCGAGGATCCCGGCGCGCGCGTCGTCGGGGGCGAGCGGTGGATAGAAGATGCCGGCCACCGAGCGCCCCTGCGACGCCAGCGGGAGGCAGCGCTCACGCCGTCGGTGCAGCGGACACTCGTAGGTCGCGTCGACGCCGCCGGCGACCAGCGGGCGCAGCGCCGGGATACACCCGGTCAGCGCCGGGTTCGACGCGACGAGGGTGCCATCGGCGGTGACGACGCCGAGCTCGACGCCGAAGCGCCGGAGCACGAGGTGGCGCAGCTCGTCGAGGAGGGGCGCCGCCAGCAGCTCATCCCAATCGAGCGTCGCGTTCATGCAGTGACGAGGGCCTCGGCTAGCGCGTCCACGAGTCCAAGTATAGTCGCAGTCGGTTCTGGTGCACGGCCGAGCTCGAGCGTCACGACCGGCACGCCGCGATCGACGCCGAGCCAGCTGCCGAACGAGCCAGGCGTCGGGTAACCGATCGACGGCTGCAGCGGCAGTCCGGCGAGGCCGGCGAGGCGCGCCGCGAAGTCGTCGGCGGGTCCGTCCCAGTTGACGCAGCGGAGGGGCTGGTGCACCGCGACGACCAGCCGCGGCGCGAGATCGTCAATCAACTTGACCAGAGCCTGCGTCTCCGGCTCGCTGCCCGGCGCAGGCCCTGGATCGTAGCCGGGCCGATGATCGCGCTGCCAGTTGCGCGCCGGGAAGTTGCGGTTGAGATCCACGTCGCGCGCGTTGTTCTTCCGTCGGTGCGCGAGCCCATCCGGGTTGAGCACCGGCAGGACGACGAGCGGCACGCCGGGCACGCCGCGCAAGAGGAGCTCGTCGCAGACGCGCGCGCTGTCCGGCTCGTCGCCGTGGATCGCGCCAAAGACCAGCACCGGCGCAGGCCCGACGGGGCCGCTCCAGTGCGCCGCGATCAGTTGGCCGTCGACCGAGCGGCCAAGTTCCATTCGCTCGAGCGAGCCGCCGAAACGACCACCGCAGTCGCGGCCAGCCAGCCGACGACGTGCAGCATCTCGTGCCCGGGAACGACGAAGACCAGCGCCGCCGCCGCCAGGCCGGCGATCGCGTACAGCGACTGGACGACGTTGCGAGCCAGCTTGCGCTCCGAGCTCGCGGCGAGCAGCGCTCCGACGAGCGCCGTCAGCTGCAAGATCCCGCCGAGGATGCCGTTGGTGAAGCCGCCGAGCACCAGCGGCGCGGCGAAGGCCGCGATCGCGATGCGGCGGAACTGCGCCGGCACCGGCAGGCCACCCGCGGCGAGGAGCGTCAGGCCGCCCGCCAGATACCAGAACTGCCGAATGAACTGCCGGCCGCCGAGATGCTCGAGGAGCTGCCACGACGTGGCGCCTCCCCACGGCAGGAAGAAGAGCACGATGAGCAGCGCGCCCGCGCCGATCGCCACCGTCTGAGACAACGGCATCGGCCGCGCCGCGGCGCCCGCCTCGGCGCTCTTGCCCGCCTCGACCTTCGCCGCCGCCTTGCCCGCTTCGGGCTTGCTCGGTTCAGTCTTGGCCTTGGCGGCCGCCTTGCCATCCGCGGGCTCGGCCTTCGGCGCGGGCTGCACCGCCTGCATCGCCTGCGTCACCTTGGTCGAAGGCGGCGGCGTGCCCTTGGCCTGCTGCGGCTGCACCGGATCTCCGAACACGCTCTTGGCCGCGTTCGAGGGCGCCGGATCGCCGTAGAGGCTATCCGAGCTCGACTCGCTCTGGTGGCTCTTGCTCGGCTGCGGGGCACCGATGCCGAGCGCCGCGAGGTCCGCGACCTTGAGCCCGACGAGCGTCGGCTCGGTCGAGAAGCTGTCGGCAAAGTCCGACGACAGATCGCTGCCGCTCGCCTGCGCCTCGGCCTGCGCCGCCTCGACGCGCGCCGCGGTCTCCTTGGCGCGGGTCAGCGCAGCCGGCAGCAGCTCTTCGAGCGGCGGTGCCTCCTGCTTGGCGCCACAAAAGACGCAATCCAGCGCGATCGCGGGGATCTGCTTCTTGCACTTCTTGCAAGGCTTGCGTGGCGAGGCCATCGGAGCGCCTCAGTATATGACGAGGCGTCTTTCCGCGGCAAAAACAAAAGTGGGCCCTCGGAAGGCGCGCTGCAACTTCGTCGTATATACTGAAGGTATTCTGATCGGGTATCAGGAGGTCTTGACGTGAAGCGACTCCGTCCGCTCGTCGCCGTAGCAGTGCTCGTAGGTGGTTGGCTCGCCGTCCGCACCGTCGGAGACGGCCTCACGCACACGGCAGACAACGGCACGGCGGCCACGCCCGCCGACGTCTGCGACCGCGACCGCTGCGACCTGGTCGTCGATTTCGTCGACGACGTGCCGCACGAGTCGCTCGCCGCGCTCGAGCGCCAGCTCGGCATCAAGCTGCACGCCGTTTCCGAGTTCGTCGATGCAGACGAGATCTATACGCTGCGCGCCAGCGAGCTCGGCCGCGCGCCCGCCGAGCTGCTCACCATCCTCCGCACGCTGCCCGAGGTCGAGGCAGCCGAGCTCGACGTGCAGATGGCGATCCCCGAGACCGAGCAGGGCGTCCGCGCGCCGCTCGTCGACGCCACCGACAAGGGCTTCCCGAACGATCCGAAGTTCCAGTACCAGTGGCACCTGACGCAGCTCCACATCAAGGACGCGTGGAAGCGCGCGCAGGGCCAGGGCGTCGTCGTCGCGGTGCTCGACACGGGCGTCGCGCGCGTGCCGGACCTCGAGCAGACCGAGTTCGTCCCGGGCTGGAACTTCATCGACAACAACGCCAACGCTGCCGACGATCACGGCCACGGCACGCACGTCGCGGGAACGATCGCGCAGTCGACCAACAACAGCGTCGGCGTCGCCGGCGTCGCGTTCGGCGCCAAGATCATGCCGATCAAGGTGCTGTCGCGGTCTGGCTCTGGCTCAGTGTCCGGCATCGCCGACGGCATCCGCTTCGCCGCCGATCATGGCGCCAAGGTCATCAACATGAGCCTCGGCGGTGGCATGTCCTCGTCGGTGCTGCAGAAGGCGGTCGCCTACGCGCGGCAAAAGGGCGTGGTCGTCGTCTGCGCCGCCGGCAACGACGGGCGCGGCAAGGTCAGCTACCCGGCCGCCTACCCGGGCGCGATCGCCGTCGCGGCGACGCAGTTCGACGAGTCGACGACGTTCTACTCGAACTGGGGCAAGGAGATCGACATCGCCGCGCCGGGTGGCAACACCCGCGTCGACCAGAACAACGACGGCATGATGGACGGCGTGCTGCAGAACACCGTCGTCCCGGGCCGCACCAGCGAGAACGACTACCTGCTCTTCATGGGCACGTCGATGGCCAGCCCGCACGTCGCGGGCGTCGTCGCGCTCATCATGTCGACGGGCGTCACCGATCCGGACGCGGTCGAGAAGATCCTGCTCGAGTCGGCCCGCAAGCCGCAAGGCAAGGGGGAGCTGCTCAAGAAGGGCCCGGAGAACCGCTACGGCGCCGGCCTCGCGGACGCGGCGGCGGCGGTCAAGAGCGCCAAGCGCTCTGTCGGTGGCGGCGAGCTCGGCGCGGCGACGCTGGCGGCGATCCTGCTCGGCGCGGCGGCGCGCCGTCGCGGCGGCGCGCTGCGGCTTGGCCTCGGTGGCATCACCGCGCTGGTCGCCTCGGCCTCGGGCCTGTTCTTCCTGCCCGATCTGATGCCGGCCACCGCGAGCTTCACCGTCCCGTCGCTCGTGACCGGACCGATCTGGCAGAACGGCAACCCGCTGCTGGCCTCCGCGGCCCTGCCGATCGCGGCCGTGCTCCTGCTCTACGGCGTCAGACGGCTCCGCCCGGTGCTCGTCGGCCTCACGCTCGGCATCGGCGGCAGCCTGCTCTTCCACGCCGCGGTGCGCACCTTCGACGTCCGCTACATCCCGAACTTCCTCGACGGGACCTGGCTGGCGATCAACGGCGCGATCGCGCTCGGCGTGGCCTACCTGGTCATGCGCAAGGAGTAGGGCGGCCCGAGACGGCACCCCAAAAAAGTTCGGCTCCGAGGAGGGGTCCAGTCTCCTCGGAGCCTTCGTTCTACTGCAAGAGAACAACGCAGCCTAAGCTACGCAGGAAGAAGAAGAGGCGCATCGACGCCGACTTCGATGCGCCAACCGGGTCGAGTAAGCTAGAGAAGGACCCGGGAATAGGTAAGAAGCGGAAACAAGCGAAGCCAAGAAAGCGTTAGTGATTGGGTATCAGAGCAACCGGTATGCCATCCGGAGCGACCCCGGGAATATGTTTGAGGGTCGCGACGATACGTGTTACGCATCAGGCGAGAGCGGCCGCCACGCGTGGCAGGCATGACAAGCAAGTCAGGCTCGCTCTAGAGATTTGAACTTTTTGCATAGCTGAGACTTAGTGGCTTCTGATCTTCTCGTAATCAACGCGGACGGGCCCGAGACGCGCGTCGCCTTCGTCGAAGGCGGCCAGATGGTCGAGCTCTACATCGAGCGTCGCCGTGAGCGCGGCATCGTCGGCAACATCATCAAGGGGCGCGTGCGCCGGGTGCTCCCCGGCATGCAGGCCGCCTTCGTCGACATCGGCCAGGAAAAGGCAGCCTTCCTCTACGTCGGGGACATCCGCGGCGCACCCGAGGACTACAAGGCGCTGTTCTCCGACGATGACGACGGGGGCGGGCGTGGCGGCGCCAGCGAGGGCCGCGTCGACCGCCGCGCTCGCATCGAGGACCTGGTCAAGGAGGGACAGGACGTCCTGGTCCAGGTGGCCAAGGACCCGATCGGCACCAAGGGCGCGCGCCTGACCGCGTACATCTCCCTGCCCGGCCGCAACCTGGTCTTCATGCCGACCGTCGAGCACATCGGCATCTCGCGTCGCATCGGCTCGGACAAGGAGCGCAAGCGGCTCCGCCAGATCGTCGATCAAGCGCGGCCGCAGGGCGCCGGCTTCATCGTCCGCACCGTCGCTGAGGGCGTGTCGGAAAAAGAGCTCTTCGCCGACATGGAGTTCCTGATCAAGCTCTGGAACTCCATCCTGAAGAAGCACGAGACGGCGCGCGCCCCGTCGCTGCTCTACAACGATCTCGACCTCTTGCTGCGCACGGTGCGCGATCTGATGACGCCCACCGTCGAGCGCCTGGTGATCGACTCGAAGACGGAGCACGACCGCCTGCTCAAGTTCGTCAACGCGTTCATGCCGGACTTCGCCAGCAAGATCGAGCTGTTCGATCGCCGCGAGCCGATCTTCGACGCGTACGGCATCGAGGCGGAGATCGACCGCGCGCTCGAGCGTAAGGTCCAGCTGAAGTCGGGCGGCTCGCTGATCATCGATCAAGGCGAGGCGCTGACGGCGATCGACGTCAACACCGGCAAGTTCGTCGGCAAGAAGGACCTCGAGGACACGATCACCAAGACCAACCTCGAGGCGAGCAAGGAAGTCGCCGAGCAGCTCCGCCTGCGCAACCTGGGCGGCATGATCATCGTCGACTTCATCGACATGGATCAGCAGTCGAGCCGCGACAAGGTGATGCGCGCCTTCGAAGAGGCGCTCAAGAAGGACAAGGCCAAGACCAACATCACCAAGATCTCCGAGCTCGGGCTCGTCGAGATGACGCGCAAGCGGACGCGCGAGTCGCTGCAGCGGACGCTGACGGAGTCGTGCCCGTACTGCGAGGGCAAGGGCTACGTGCGCAGCAAGACGACGGTGTGCGCCGAGATCTTGCGGCGCATCCGACGCGACGGCGCCAACGTCCTCGACACGAGCATCGTCGTGTACGCGCACCCGGACGTCGCCGATCTGCTGCTCAACATCGAGAAGGAGTACCTGCTCGATCTCGAGAAGCGGCTGCAGAAGCGCATCACCGTGCAAGGGCGGCGACACCTGCACATCGAAGAGTTCGAGATCAAGGCGAAGTCGGAAGCCAGCGACGAGAAGAAGCCGGGCAAGCACGAGCGCCGCAAGCGCGAGCAGGCGGCGCGGCAGGCCGAGGCGGAGGCCGCGGCGGAGGCGACCGACGAGGACGCGGCGCTCGCGGCGGCGGCGGCCGAGCTGCCGAGCAGCGAATCGCCCGCGACGGACCCGGCAGCGGGATCCGACGAATAGCGCTACGCTTGGGGTGAGCATGGCAGAGCGACCCTCGGTTCCGAAACGACTGTTCGAGATGGCGCGGGCCAACCTGTCGTCGCTGTTCGAGGGGGGTGACCGCAAGCTCGCCGACTACAGCGATGAGGAGATCGCCGCCGAGCTGCAGCGGCGCGAGGAGCGCCGGCTGCGCGAGGAGGAGGAGCGGCGGGTGCGCG
>CAZPEY010000028.1:0-28208 GCA_964585665.1 uncultured Polyangiaceae bacterium
GCTCGCCGCTCGCCGGTCGCCGCTCGCCGCTCGCCGGTCGCCGCTCGCCGTTCGCCGGTCGCCGCTCGCTGCTCGCTGTCTGCCGCTCGCCGTTTGCTGCTCGCCGGCGCTACTTGCTGGGGCGAGGTGTGGTGGAGCGGGTGCGGGGTGTGGTAAGCTGGGGGCCGGCATTTTGTGCCGGAGGAGCGCGCATGGGAATTCGACTTCCGCGACACCTGGTGACGCTAGGGGTCGTTGGGCTGCTCGCGAGCGGGTGCAAGAACGAAGCGGGTGGCCAGGGGAACCTCGATGGCGGCGGGCAGGGGAGTCATGACGGCGCGCTCGACGGCAGCGGCGGTGGTGACGGTGCGCTCACCGGCGACGCACTGGGGGCGGATGACGACGGCGACGGGGTGCCGAACGCGACCGACAACTGCCCGGGGGTCTCCAACGCCGATCAGCTCGACTTCGACGGCGACGGCAAGGGCGATCCGTGCGACCCCGATCCGCCGACGGTGACCTGCGGCGATCAGATGCCAGCGTTCGCTCGCGGCAAGGCCAACGTGCTCATCATCCTCGATCGATCGACGAGCATGGGGCAGGGCAAGGCGCCGACCAAGTGGGACCAGGCGGTCGCGGCGCTCGATCAGGTGGCGACGAACCTCGCCGACGATCTGCGCTTCGGCCTCGCGGTCTTCCCGGGCGCGGGCAACACCGAGATGTGCGCAGACCCGACGCTCGAGCTGGCGATGGGCGATCACACCAGTGCCGAGATCCAGGGGGCGTACGACGCGCCGCTTGGCCCCAACGGCGCGACCCCGACACGCCAGGCGCTGCACGTTGCCAACCAGAACAACTGGGTCAGCGATCCGAGTGATCCGCAGGACGCCACGCGCAACAAGAGCATCGTCTTCATCACCGATGGATCGCCGAACTGCAAGGTGGGCTCCGAGTCGGACTTCCAGGTGTCCGATCAGGTCGCCGTCATCCCTGAGGTCGACGCGATCCACGCCAAGGGGATCCCCGTCTACATCGTCGGCTTCGGCTCGGGGGTCAACGCCGACAACCTGAACGAGATGGCGACGCACGGCGGGACCGACAACCCCGATGACCCGAACAACCTCTACTACCAGACCAACGACGGCGCGGCGCTCGAGGCCGCGCTGCTCTCGATCGGCTCGGCGCTGGTGAGCTGTGATCTCACGATCACGGGCCTGCCCACCGATCCGACGCGCATCTACGTCGATCTGGGCGGCAACCACCTGGTGCGCGACTCGGCCGATGGGTTCGTCTACAACAGCACGAGCAACAGCGTGACCCTGCAGGGCGCCGCCTGCTCGTCGCTCAAGGCCAACCCGACCACGACGCTGTCGATCATCTTCGGCTGCCCGCCCGACGGCAGCCCGCCCATCATGTAGATCAGCTCGCGGCCGGTGCGCCCTTCTTCACGTGGTTGATCGTCCAGCGGACGATCAGCGCGCCGACGATCAGCGTGGCGATCGAGAGCCACTGCGCGGGAGTCATTCCGGCGTAGCGCGGGTCGGCTCCCTGCGTATCGTAGGCGCGCAGCGAGTCGAAGAACCAGCGCACCGGCGCATAGAGCGTCACCAGCAGCGACAGATAGATGCCGAGCGGTCGGGGCTGCTTGCCGACGCGCGACAGGATCTGAAAGATCGTCGTGACGCCCGCCGACCAGAGCGCCTCGTAGAGTCCGAGATCGTGGCGGGCGCCGCCCGGATACTGCACGGCGAGGAAGAAGTCGGTCTTGTGGCCGGGGTGATCGTGCGCCGAGAAGCAGCCGAGGCGCCCGAACATCCATCCCGTCGCCAGGCCGTAGGCGAGCGCGTCGGCGTACGGCATGACCGGCTGTTGGTTCCGACGGCACCAGTAGAACAACCCGCCCACCGCGCCGATGAACCCACCGTAGGACGAGAGCCCGCCGAACGGGTTGAGCAGGCGCCACATCGTCAGCGGTTCGGAGGTCTGGTACGCGAACACCGCGAACAGGTGCGCGAAGATGAAGCCGGAGATGAGGATCGTCGTGATCATCGAGGCGACGCGATCGTCATCGAGCCCGAGCTCGCGGCCGCGCCGGTGGGTCAGGCGCGCGCCGACGACGATGCCGATCGCGACGAGGATCCCGAACATGTGGATCTGCAGGCCGAGGATCTTCGGGAAGGTGATGTTGAAGTAGGGGATCATGTCAGCTCCACGCGCGGGCGCGACGGCGGTCGATTGGAGATCGTTCGGAGCAGCGTGGCTATTCCGAGGCCGCCTCGTATCGCACGTTCTGAGGTCGCCCTCAAGTCGATCGGCGCGCGCAGTTGGCGGACGCTCGGCGGGCGGTTCGGGTATGATGTCGGCTCTTTGGCTTCGCGGCGGATCTGCATGCTCCGGATCGTGACGTCGCTGCTGCCGCTCGGCAGCGGCGCGATGCTGCTCGCCTGTCGACCGGAGACCCCGGTGGTGACGCTCGGCGCCGTCGCGGTCGAGGCGACGCTGCTGCCGCAGACGGCGACGAGCAAGGAGCCGCTCTTCTTGCTGCGCTGCACCGGCGGCACCGCGGCGTCCCACTACAAGTGGCAGCTCGGCGCCGGCCTGCGCCCCATGCCGTCGACCGTCGATGCGCCGACGCTGCTGGTGGCCAAGACGCGCCCGTCCCCCGCCGAGCTGGAGGCGCGTTGCACGATCCGCGACGGCCAGGATCCGAGCGCTCCGACGGGCGCGCCCGGCAAGCTCGATCCGAAGGCGACCGCCAAGCCGGAGCTCAAGCCCGCTGCGCCGGCCCGCACGGCGATGATCGTCGTCGGCGAGGTGCGGCCATGAGCGACCGCGACAGGCGCCTCGGAGCGATCGCTCTGGCGGCCGCGCTCGCGGCGATCGCGCTCGTCACCGCCCCGCAGGTGCCGAGTGATCTCGACGCGGCGGCACGCCGCGCGGCCGAGCTCCTCCTCGCTGGCAAGACGCGCGAGCTCGGCAGCCTGGCGGTGCTGTTGCAACTCCCGTCGGCGTGGCTGATGCGGTCCGGCTCTGGTGGAGGGGCGCTCTCCGGTGCGGTCGCCTGGTCGTTGATCGTCGGCGCGGCGGGCTTTGCCGCCCTCGGTCTGGCGCTGCGGCGCTGGCTCGTCGAGGCGCGCGTCGACGAGCGGCGCGCGCGCGCCGTGGTGCTGACCGCGCTCTGCGCCTCGCCGCTCGTGGTCTACGCGCGGGTCGGCGACGGCACGGTGTGGGCGGCGCTCGGTCTCGTGCTGGCGCTCTCCGGCGTGCATGCGCAGCGCGCCGCGCGATGGACCGGCGGGACGGTCCTGCTCGTCCTGGCGAGCCCGGCGCACCTCTTGGTCGGCGTGTTCCTGCTGGCGCGGGCCTTGGGCGAGCCGCGGCTGCGCCGACCCGCGGCGCTCGGGACGGTGAGCCTGGCGCTCGCGCTCGCGGCGTGGCTCGATCGGGCGAGCGCCGGCGGCCCACTCTCCGAGGGAGTCTACGGCGCGCTCTTCTCGACGGGCAAGAGCCTGATCGTCTACGCGCCCTGGCTGGCGCTCGCGGCGCTCGGGGCGCGCGCGGGTCGACACCGTCTCGACGACGAGCAGCTGCGCCTCGACGTCGCGCTCTTGTCGCTGGTCGCGCTCGCGACGCTGGGCTGGCGGGCGGACTGGCACGGCGACCCGGCCTGGGGCGCCCGGCCGTTCGTCGTGTTGCTGCCGATCCTGGCGTTGCCGCTCGTCTGGCTGCGCGGTCGCGTCGCCCGCGTCTGGTGGCCGTTCGGCGCGGGCCTGGGCGCGCTGCTGCAGCTCCCCGGGCTGCTGGTCTCCGTCGGAAACTATGGGCGCATCGTCGGCGAGGCGCGGGTCGCGACCGGCGGCGCGGGCTGGTTCGGCCTGGTCGGGAGCGACGTCCACTTCGTGCCGCAGCTCTCGCCGCTCGTCGGGCACACCTGGCTGCTGTGGCATCGTCTGGTCGGCTCGGTGCATCTCCCGCCCGCGCCGTGGAAGCTCATCTATCAATCACCTGGGCAACCACCAGGGCAACCGCCCGGGCCCGCCCTGGGGCCGTCGCCGCTCGACGGGCGGTGGGCGCAAGTCGGGCTGGATTGGTGGGGCATGGCGCTCGGGGAACCATGGCGCTGGCTCGCCGTCGTCGGCGCTTGCGCGGTCGTCGGCGTGACGCTGTGGGGCCTGCAGCGCCCCTCGCGAGGAGAGTAGCTGGATGCGACAGAACTGGATCATTCTCGGTGCGGGGTACGTCGGCGGGCGCCTGGCGCGCCAGCTCCGACACGAGGGGCACGAGGTGCTCGCCGTGGGTCGACGCCGTGAGAAGCTCGAGCCCCTCGAGGCGATCGGCTGCCGTGTCATGACCATCGATGCGGCCAAGCTGCGCGCCTTCGTGCCGGTGTTCTACGGGCAGAGCTCGCCCTACGTGCTGTACTCGATTCCGCCGGTGCCGAACGCCCCGGCGGGCGAGACGGTGCGCCGCGCCGCCGAGGCGGCGAGCCAGGTCGGGTGCGAGAAGTTCGTCTACCTCGGCTCGACTGCGGTCTACGGCGCCACGCTGTCGAGCGAGTGGGTCGACGAGGACTCGCCGACGGCGCTGTCCGATCCCGACGCGGCGCCGCGCCTCGCCGACGAGGCGACGCTCGAGACGGTGCGCCTGGCGGGGCTGCGCACGACGACCCTCCGGCTCGCTGCGATCTACGGGCCCGGGCGCGGTGTGCGCGAGCGGCTGCGCGCCGGGACCTACAAGCTCACCGACAACGGCGTGCACTACTTCTCACGGGTGCACGTCGACGACATCGTCGGGATCATCCGGCGCGCCGCCGAGCGGGCTCCGACTGGCGCGACCTACTGCGTCGCCGATCGCGCCCCGTCGACGCAGCGCGAGTACGCCGATTGGCTCTGCGACCGGATGGGGCTCGCGCGGCTGCCGGACACGGGAGATCCGCCGTACCTGAAGGCGGTCAAGAACCGGCGGGTGTCGAGCGACAAGCTAGTCAAGGAGCTTGACTACACGTTCCTCTACCCGAGCTTCCGTGAAGGGGAGGCGGCGATCGAGGCCGAGCTCGCGGGCGCCGCGCCAATACCGAGCCCGAGCCCGAGCGCCAGTCCGAGCCCGAGCGCCAGTCCGAGCCCGAGCCCCAGCCCGAGCGACGGCCCGAGCCCCAGCGACAACCCGAGCCCGGCCCCCAAGGAGAAGCCGAAGGCGGCCCGGAGCTCCGAGCCGGTCGCGGACTCCCCCCCGCCCTCCGACGCGGCGGTGGTCGCGCCGACGGTCGCCGCCGCTGCTCCCGCGCCGCGCCCGCTCTCCTGGCGGCTCGCCGCGCTCGGTCGCAACGCCCGCATCTCGGTCGCCACGGGCGTCGTGTTCGTGCACAAGGGCCGCGTCGACATCGGCAACCGCGAGCTCGGTCCGGGCGAGTCCTGCACCGCGCCCGTGACCCTCACCGGCCTGCTCCCTTCCGAGGTCTTTGTCGTCGAACATTGACCCCGGGAAAGTCCCCCCAAACCCCCGTTCTACCTGGTAAGGTGGTGGCATGAATGCTTCCCGACCTCGCGTGCTCGTCGTCGAGGACTCCGCGGCCATGCGCGGGCTCGTCACGGCGACGCTCGAGAATGGTGGGGCCTACGAGGTGACGCAAGCGCAGAGCGGCTTCGATGCCCTGCGTCGCCTGCCGCGGAGCTCCTTCGACCTCATCATCACTGACATCAACATGCCCGACATCAACGGGCTCGAGCTCGTGCGCTTCGTCCGTCAGAGCGAGCAGCATCGCCAGACCCCGATGCTCATCATCTCCACCGACGGGCGCGAGACCGATCGCGACCGGGGCCTCAAGCTCGGCGCCAACGCCTACCTGGTCAAGCCCTTCCAGCCCGTCGAGCTGCTCGACACCGTCCAGCGCCTGCTCGGACAGAAGGCGAGCTAGAGGCAGCGATGGCCGGGACGCACGAGCGGTCGCTCAAGGAGTTCATCGCCGAAGCGCAAGAGCTCTGCGATGCGCTTGGGCAGAGCCTGATCGCGCTCGAGCAGCCGTCGCCCCCGCCCGACGTCCTCAATGAGGCCTTCCGCGCGGCGCACTCGCTCAAGGGCTCGGCCTCGGTGTTTGGCCTCGGCCCGATGACCGCCGTGGCGCATGGGCTCGAGGGCGCGCTCGACGCGATCCGGCTCGGGCGCCTGGCGCTCGACCGCAGCGTCGTCGATGTCCTGCTCGAGGCCGTCGCGCTGCTCGGTCGCCTGACGGCGCACCTCGCCGATCCCAAGCACGGCGCCGACACCGAATCGTGGACCCTGCCCGTGCTCGAGCGGCTGCAAGCCGTCGTTGGCCTCTCGCTGGCCCCCCCGCCGGCGGCGCCGGCGCCGGAGGCGAACCGCGATCTGGCTGCCGAGGGGCTCGATCCGGCGCTGCTCTCGGTGCTCACCGAGTACGAAGAGCACCGACTGCGCGAGCGCATCCGTCAGGGGCGAACGCTGCTGCGCGTGCGCGTCGGCTTCGAGCTCGACGCGATCGAGGAGGGGCTCGAGCGGCTGCGCAATCGCCTCAAGCAGGTCAGCGAGGTCATCTCGTTCCTCCCGTCGAGCTCCGCCTCGAGCTCGTCCCGCATCGAGCTCGACGTGCTGATCGCGGCGCTCCGCCCGATCGAGGAGATCCGGCGCGTCGTACAGGACGAGCAGGGCGTGCTCGAGATCCTCGAGCGCCGCGTTCCGTCCGCGGCGCCGCCTGCCTCGCTACCGTCGCCGCCGCCCGCGGCTGCGTCCCTGCGTCCGAGCCTCGAATCGTCGGGGAGCGGCGGCGCACGCCCCCAAGAGCTCAGCTTGCGCTCGGTTGCGCAGACGGTGCGAGTCGACATCCGTCGTCTCGATCACCTGATGAACGTCGTCGGCGATCTGCAGCTCGTCAAGGTCGGCTTCCAGCAGATCCTCGAGCGGCTGCGGGCGCGGCGCCTCCTGCCCGCGCTCGAGCGCGATCTGTCGAGCGAGCTGCGTTCGTTCGGGCGCCGCGTCGAGGAGCTGCAGGCGGGCATCCTCGAGGTGCGCATGGTGCCGCTCGGCCAGATCTTCGACAAGCTGTCGCGCGTCGTGCGCAAGATCTCGCGCGACGCCGGCAAGGAGATCCGCCTGGTCATCTCGGGCGGCGACACCGAGCTCGACAAGCTCCTCGTCGAGGAGCTCTCGGATCCGCTGATGCACGTCATCCGCAACGGCATCGATCACGGCATCGAGCACCCCGAGGTGCGGCGCCAGGCCGGCAAGAGCGAGCAGGGGACGCTGACGATCCGCGCCGAGCAGCGCGGCAACCACGTCATCATCAGCGTGCGCGACGACGGCGCGGGCATCGATCGGCGCCGGCTGATCGAGCGGGCCTACGAGAGCGGCATCCTCGACGCCCAGGACTCGACGGAGCTGTCCGATCGCGAGGTGCTCAACCTCGTGTTCCACCCGGGCCTCTCGACCAAGGAGATCCCCGACGAGGTCTCGGGGCGCGGCGTCGGCATGGACGTCGTCAAGACGAACATCGCCAAGCTGTCCGGGATCATCGACATCGACTCGACGGCGGGGCAGGGGACGACGATCACGATCACGCTCCCGATCACGCTCGCGATCCTGCCGGCGCTGATCGTCAAGATCGCCGGACGCACCTACGCGGTGCCGCTCAACTCGGTGCTCGAGAGCCTGCGCATTCAGCCCCACGAGGTCGGCACGATCGAGCGGCGCGAGGTCATGAACCTGCGCGGCCAGACGCTGCCGCTCGAGCGCCTCGAGCGCCTGTTCCGGCTCGATCGCGGCGAGCTGCCGCGACCGGAGCGGCAGTTCGTCGTCGTCGTCGGTCTCGCGCAGCATCGCGTCGGCCTCGTCGTCGACGAGCTCGTCGGACAGCAGAACATCGTCATCAAGTCGCTCGGCCGGCTGCTCGGCGCGGTGCCGGGCGTGGCCGGCGCGACCGAGCTCGGTGGGCGCCGCACCGTGCTGGTGCTCGACGTCGCGGGGCTGGTCGAAGAGTCGATCCGCCGCGCCGATGACGAGGAGGCGGCATGAGCCAGGCCGCCGGCCCGCAGCTCTATGCCACCGAGGAGCAGTTCCTCGACGGCGAAGCCGAGGCGCCCGAGGTTCGCCGCGAGGTGATCACCTTCCTGCTCGGCGGCGAGAGCTTCGGCGTCGAGCTGCGCGCGCTCCGCGAGATCATCAAGCCGCCACCGCTGACCGAGATCCCGCGCGCCCCGCGGTTCCTGCGTGGGGTGCTGTCGCTGCGCGGCACGATGGTGCCGGTGCTCGATCTCCGCCGGCGCTTGCGGCTCGGGGCCGTCGCGCCGGAGCCGCAGACCCGGATCTTGATCGTCGAGTACTCGGGCGAGCCGGTCGGTCTGCTCGTCGACGCGGTCACCGACGTGGCGCGCATCGCCGAGCGCGACATCGAGGCGCCGCCGCTCGGCCTCGGCTCCTCGGAGGCCAACCACATCGTCGGCATCGGCCGCTACCAGGTGGCGCGGCAGGAGCGCGTCGTCGTGCTCCTGTCCGTCGAATCGGTGATGCGCTTCGAGATCGACTGGAGTCGACCGGATCGGAGGGGCCCATGAGGCCGCGGCCCGCTGCGCGGTCTCACCGCGCCGTGCGCGTGCACCAGCCCGACGATCTGCACCTCGTGCTCTTCGCCGTCGGACAGGGGCGCTACGCCATCGACATCATGCGCATCCGCCAGGTGCTCTTGCCCGTCGACCCCGTGCCGCTGCCGGACGCGCCGCCCTTCCTCGAAGGGGTGATCGAGCTGCGCCGCGCCATCCTGCCCGTGATCGATCTTCGCCGCCGCTTCGGCCTGCCGGCGCAGCCACGGACGCGCGACGGGCGCCTGCTCGTCGTCACGCTCACCGTCGAGGGGCGAAAGCTCGTCGTGGCGCTCGGCGTCGATCGGGTCATCGAGCCGGTGCGCCTCCCGGCGAGCGAGCACCGTCCGCGCCCCAGCCTCGGCGACAACCGCTTCTTCTCGGGAGTCGTCCGGTACCAGGAGGCGATCTACCTGGTCCTCGACCTCGACGCGATCCTGACCTCGACCGAGCAGATCGCGCTTGCCACTTCAGCCCCGCCCTCCCTTGGGCGATCGGAACCCCTCCCATGAGCAACCGACTGAGCGAATTCAAGGTCCAGGTAGCGCACGCCGAGGAAGAGCAGCGCCGTCGCGCCGTCGCAAGCCTCGATACGAGCACCCTGTCCCCCGACGAGCGCGAGGCGTTCTTGCCCTTGCTCCTCGAGGTCCTCGGCGATCTGAGCTGGCGGGTCCGCAAGGAGGCGGCGGCGCTGGTGGCAGCGTGGCCTGATCGTCCGCGCGCGGCGCGGGCGCTCGTCGATGCGCTGGCGGAGCCCGAGAACATCGGTCGACGCAACGCGGTCGTCGAAGCGCTGATCGGGCTCGGGCCAGACGCGGTGCCGCCGCTGCTCGACGATCTGGCGGGCGCGCCCGAGCACCGCAAGCTGCACGTCGACACGCTCGGCTTCCTCGCCGATCGGCGCGCGACGCCGGCGGTGCGGACCCTGCTGGCCGATCCGGATCCGAACGTTCGCGCTGCGTCGGCCGAGGCGCTCGGTCGCATTGGCGGCAAGGACGCCGAGGCGGCCCTGCTCGAGCTGCTCTCGGCGGACGATCTCCTGCTCGTGCTGGCGGCGCTCGACGGCCTCAACCGCATGGGGGCCGCGGTGCGCCCCGAGGTGCTGCGTCCCCTGCTGTCGCGGTCGCTGCTGCGGGCCCAGATCTTCGAAGCGCTCGGTCGCGCTGGCGACGGTTCCGCCGTCGAGGTGCTGGCCTCGGCGCTCGGTGATCCGGCCCGCTCGGTGCGCGAGGCTGCGACGCTGGCGCTCGCCGAACTCGGCCAGCGCCTCGCCGGGATCGAGCGGCCACGGCCGCGCATCGACGACGCGGGCATGGCGGGCCTCGTCCAGGCGCTCCTCGAGGGCAGCCTCGGAGTGCAGCGGGCCGCCGCGCTGATCCTCGGCTGGAGCGGTCGTCCCGAGGCGGTGCGGCCCCTGGCGCTGGCGCTCGCCGATCATCAGCTCCGCGACGCCGCGGTGACGGGCTTCCTCGACATGGGCCCTGGCGCGCTCGATCGCCTTGCGGCGCTCGCGCCGGTGCTCGCGCCGGACCTGCGCGCCGAGGTGTACGGCTTGCTGCCCCGGCTCGGAGCGCGCGGCGAAGATCTGCGCTCGCGGCTCGAGGTCGCGCTGCGCGATCTCTCCCCAGATGCGGCCGCGGTCGCGGCGACGGCCCTCGGCGATCTCGGGGACGGCGAGGCGATCGGCCCGCTGCTCGAGGCGCTCGGGCGGGATGCGTCCGTGGCGCGCGCTGCGGCGACGGCGCTCTCCCAGATTGGACGCAAGCACCCCGAGATGCTGCGCGCCGCGGCGCAAAAGCGCGGCATGGATCGACCCGAGGCAGCGCTGCTCTGCCGCGTGCTCGGATCGCTCGGCGATCTGTCGGACGCGCCGCTGCTGCGCTCGGGCCTCGGCTCCGAGAGCGCGACGGTGCGCCAGGCCGCCGCCGCCGCCATCGGGGAGCTCCCGAGCGACTCGGCCCTCGACTCGGCGCTCCTGTTCGCGCTCGCCGATGAGGCGCCGTCGGTCCGGGCTCAAGCAGCGCGCTCTCTGGGCAGACGGCGTGCGGTGGCGGCGCTGTCGGCGCTCGAGGCGGGGACCTCCGATCCCGAGCCACAGGTGCGCTCGGCGGCGAGCAAGGCGCTCGGCGCCTGCATCATGGCGGCGAGCGGTGCGGTGCGGCAGGGCGGGATCGAGGCGCTACGGCGGCTCGCCAAGAGTGATGATCCGGTGGTCGCCGCGCCGGCGCTCGAGCTGCTGGGGCGCATCGGCGGGGAGGCCGATCTGCAGCTGCTCGGCGCTGCGCTCGGACGCGAGGACGCCGAGACGCTCAAGGCGGCGCTGCGCGGCCTCGCGGGGCGCGTGCCCGCGATCGCGCTCATGGTCAAGTTGCTTGACGATCCGCGCTGGGACGTTCGGCGCGCCGCCGTCGAGGCGCTGGCGGCTTGCGGGGAGGCGGCTCACCCAGCACTGTCCGAGCGGGCCAAGACCGAGCGCGATGCGCTCGTGCGCGAGGCGCTCGAGGCTGCGCTCCGGTAATGCTCGGGGCGCGGCCGCTCTCTGCGGAGTCGTTCCGGATCCTGCGCGAGGCGATCTACAACCACTGCGGGATCTGGTTCGACGACGCGACGCAGTTCCTTCTCGAGCGCCGCGCTCAGCCGCGCCTCGATGCCCTCGGCGTCGGTGACTTCGACGAGTACTGTGGCATCTTGCGCGGCTCGCAGCCGGCGGCGCGGCGGGCCGAGATCGACGAGCTCGTCGAGCTGTGCACTACCAAGGAGACGTACTTCTTTCGCGAGCTCTACCAGCTCGAGGCGTTCCGCGACGAGATCCTGCCGGCCATCTTTCGCGCCAACCAGAAGAAGCGTCGCATCACCATCTGGTCGGCCGGCTGCTCGTCGGGCGAAGAGGCCTACACGATCGCCATCCTGATCCTCGAGAGCGGCCTGTTCGTCGATTGGGACGTCCGCATCTTCGGCAGCGACATCTCGCGGAAGATGCTGCAGGTGGCGCGGCGAGCGCGCTACGGCAAGAACTCGTTCCGCAGCGCCGATCCGCGCCTCCTCCGTCGGTACTTCCGCGAGATCGACGGTCAGTACGAGGTCAAGGACGAGGTCAAGAGCCTGGTCCGCTTCGGGCACATCAACCTCATCGACGGCGCACAGTCGCACCTGGTCGGCGATGTCGATGTGCTCTTCTGCCGCAACGTGCTCATCTACTTCGATCTCGCGTCTCGTCGCCGCGTGCTCGAGGGGCTCTATCAGAAGCTGCTGCCCGGCGGGTACCTGCTGCTTGGCCACTCCGAGACGCTGCTCAACGTGACGACCGCCTTCGAGCTCGTCCACCTCAAGAGCGATCTCGTCTATCGGCGCCCGCCCGATCCCTCGACGCCGTCGGGGACGCGCAAGTGAGCGCGCCGTCGGCCAAGGGCGCCACGCGCCTGCTCGCGGTCGATGGATCGGCGCTGCGTCGTCAGACCTGGGCGGCGATCGCCGCCGACGTCCCGGGCCTCGAGCTGGCGGGCGCCGCCGTATCCGTCGAGGAGGCGTGGCAGCTCGTCGAGCAGACCAGCCCGGATGTCATCCTGCTCGACCTCGAGCTCGGCGGCACGGACGCGTTCGTGTTCCTCGGTCGGATCATGGCCGAGCGGCCGCTGCCCGTGCTGGTGCTCGTGGGCAAGAGCCCGGTGTCACGCGATCGCGCGGTGCGGGCGCTCGAGCACGGCGCCGCCGATCTGCTGACCGCGCCGATCGGCGGACGCGGCGTCGAGCCTCGCGTGCGCGATGAGCTGGTCGGCAAGCTCGTCCAGGTCAACCGGCTCCGCATCGCTCGTCTCGCCGAGCGCGCCGAGCGCGCCCGGCTGCGCGGCACGGCGATCTCGCAGCCGATCCCCATCATCTCCGCCGATCCCGCGGATCGTGATCGCGAGCGTGGCCTGCCACCGCGCCGCGTGCTGGCCATCGGCGCCTCGACGGGCGGGCCCGCCGCGGTGACACAGCTCCTCTCGGGGCTCGACTCGCAGAGCGGCTACGGCGTGCTGCTCACCCAGCATATGCCGCCGCGCTTCACGCGCTCCTTCGCCGAGCGGCTCGATCGCGCGACGTCGTGGACGGTGCGCGAGGCCGAGGGGGGCGACGCGCTGTTCGCCGGGCACGTCCTGGTCGCCCCCGGTGGCGGCTCGCTGCGCCTGCGGCGCGCCGGGGCGCAGTGGAAGGTCGACGTCGAAGTCCCGTCCGGCGAGGAGCGCTTCGTGCCGTCGATCGACCGGATGTTCGAGACGGCGGCGGAGGCCGCAGGGCGTGATCTGGTCGCGGTGATCCTGACCGGCATGGCCGGCGACGGCAGCCTTGGACTCGCGGTCGTGCGGGAGCGCGGCGGGCTGGTCGTCGTCGAGTCGCCCGCCTCGGCGGCGCTCTCGGGGATGCCCGAAGAGGCGATCGAGAGCGGTCCGGTCGATCACATCGGGACGGTCGTCAACCTGGTTGACTATCTACAGAAGCTCGCCAAGCGGCCGACGACGTAGCTCCGCAGGGCGCCCGATCGTCAGCGCTTGAGCTGCTTGTCGAGCCAGGCGTAGCGCCACGCCAGGTGCTTGTTGCGCTGCTGGGCCTGCTCGAGGTCGTGGCGCAGCTCGTCGCGGTTGGCGCTCTTGTTGAGCGCGCGAACCGCCGTGCGCTCGAAGAGCAGGCGCGGGTGGTCGGGGGCGATGCCTTCGGCGGCGGTGAGCGCGCGCCGCGCGGCCGCGATGGCGTCGTCGGCGCTCGCGCCGCGCAGCTCGCTGGCCTGGCGGCGATAGCACTCGGCGAGCAACAGCCAGCCGTGCAGGGGCCGCGGGTTGCGCTCGACCGTGCGTTGGAGCAGGCGCTCGGCCGAGCGCAGGGACGCCAGGCGAGCCGCCCCGACGCGGCTTCGCCCTTCGAGCATGTCGAGGTGCCCGGCCAGCAGGTTGACCTCGGTGTCGTTGGGGTTGATCGCCAGCGCGGCCGCGAGTGCGGCGCGGCCGCGGGAGAGCATCGGTGCGATCGAGACGGTCGGTCCGTCGACGCGGCCATCTGTCTTGGCGAGCCCCCACTCCGCCTCGGTGACGACGATCTGCAGCGTGGTCTGCGGCCACAGGATGTCTGCCGCCTCGGCGGGGCGCGCCGCCAGGATCGCCTGCGCGCGCTGGAGCTCGGTGGTCGGCGCGCCGGTGTAGACGAAGTTGCGCTCCGCGAGCAGATGGCGCGCCTGCGCTTCGAGGACCCGGTAGCTGGGCTCGTCGGGTGACAGCGCCTGGCAGCGGGCGAGGTGCGCGAGCTGCTCATTGATCGCGATCAGCGGATCGTGCCCGCGCTCCCAGTCGATGCGCGCCGACTCCGACAGCAGCTCGGCGGTGATCGCATGGTAGAGCGAGGTGTCGGCCGGCTGCGGATAGGCGTCGCGCAGCGCCGCCCAGGCGTTCTGCAGGGGGCCGTCCGCGGGCGCGCCGACGGCGTTGTCGGCAGCGGCGCGCTGCACGTAGAGCTCGACGAGCGCCAGGCGGACCATCTGGCTCGGGTCGATCTCGACCGCGCGGCGCAGCGCCTCGATGCCCTGCTGCAGCGACGGACGTGGGTCCTGGCCGTGGACGTTCTTCCACTCCGCGTACTCGGCGAGCGTCAGCGCGTGGTCGTAGAGGTAGATGACGTTGCCCGGGGAGAGCTTGCTGGCGCGGCGCCCCGCGATGAGCGCGCGCTCGTAGAGCTGATCGACGTCGTAGCCCTTCTCGTGCAGCGCCGCGGCCAGCTCCGAGAGCGCGTTGGACAGCGCATCGAACGCCCCGGCGCTGGCGCGCGGCTTCTGCGTCGCGACCTCGGCGTTGATCACGCTCGAGAGCAGCAGGGGCGTCGAGACGAGGTTTCGATCGCGCTCGGCGCGGCCCATCTTGTACGCGAGCCGCGCCAGCCACTCATGGGACAGCGCATCGCTCGGGGCGACGGCAGAAGCGACCCTGCACAGATCGAGGTCGGTGGCGGCGCGCTGGAGATCGAGGTGGCCAGAGCCCCAGTAGTCGAGGTTGATCTGAAGGTACGCGAGACGGCAGTGCAGCACGTACGCGGGTGGGTAGCTCCGAGCGTGCTCGATCGCAGCCGCGACGGCGCGCCGCGCCTCGACGAGCGCGCGGTTGGCGGCGCCGATCTGATCTTTGAAGTAGAGGTCGATCGCCTGCGCGTGGCGGACGCGGCCCTGCAGTACGTAGCCGTCGTAGAGCGTCGGGTTCTTCTGCAGCGCGCGCTCGGCGCGGGCCAGCGCCTCGTCGTATCGCTCCTCGAGCAGCGCCATCTCGCCCTCGACGAGGTCGAGGCTGCCAGCGCCGCCCATCGACGAGACCTGGCGCAGCATCGCCAGCGCCGGATCGCGATAGAGCTGGATCAACCGCTCCTCGGCGCGCTGCGTATGGCCCTCGCGCGAGAACGGCTCGAGCGCGGCGCGCTCCTCCTCGTAGCGACGGGCCAGCGCGGTGCCAAGCGCGAGCGCGACGGCGGGTGTCCGATAGCCGCTCTGCCACAACGGGGAGAGCCGCTCGACGGCGGCGGTCGGGTCGCCGAGCAGGAGGAAGCTGCGGCCGAGCGCGAGCTGTGCGGGTGGGCGCGCCGCGGGGGGCAACGTCGGTAGCTCGGCGAGGAGCTGGGCGTTCCAGCGTCGCACCGGCTCCTCCTCTTCGACGAGGTCGTGCACGGGGCGGACATGGCCGAGCCGCAGCCGGTTCTCGGCCTCGTTGGCCTCGCGGAGGAAGCGGTCGGTTGCCTGCGCGAGGCGGCGCGCGTCGTAGAGCGCGAACCCACCCCAGACCAGGAGCAGGAGCGCCGCGACGATCGCCGCGCCGCGCCCGACGCGGCGCCGTCGCTGACGCAGGGTCCGCACGATGCGGCGGAACGGCGTCGTGGCCGGGCGCGCCGCGGCGATCGGCTCCCCGGCGAGGAACGCCTCGAGGTCGGCGGCCAGCGCCTCCGCCGTGGGGTAGCGTGCGGCGATCGACGGCTGCAGGCAGCGCTCGATGATGGTGCGTAGCGTCGGATCGAGAGTCGTCGCCGGCGGCAGGACGAAGCCGGTCGTCTGGCTCGGCGTCTCCGGGCTGGTCGGCACCTCGAGGCTGGCCGTGCTGTGGGTGGCGGCGCCGGCGGCGCCGGCCGCACTGCTTTGCGAGCGGCTCTGCGTCATGTGCGACGCGTCGCCCATCTCGCGCGGGGTCTTGCCCGTGAGGACCTCGAACAGCGTCACGCCGAGGCTGTAGACGTCGGTCTGCGGTCCGAACTGATCGCTGGCGCCGCGTAGCTGCTCGGGAGCCATGTAGCGTGGCGTGCCGCGCACCTCCCCGGTCGGCGCTTGTCCGGCGCGTCGCGCGAGGCCGAAGTCCATGATCCAGATCTGTGGCCGGTCGCCGTGGCGCTCGACGAAGAGGTTGGCCGGCTTGAGGTCGAGGTGGAGGAGCCCGGCCTGGTGCGCGACGGACAGCGCGCGCGACGCGTCGAGTAGCAGGCGAAGGCGCTCGTCGAACGGGAGCTTTGCCCCGGCCTTGGCGAGCGTCTCCCCGGCGAGGAGCTGCATCGCGATGTAGGGGCGTCCCTCGATCGTGCCGACCTCGTACACCTTGCGGATGCGCGGATGATCGATGCGTGCCTGGGCGCGCGCCTCGTCGAGGAGCCGGCTGGCGACGGCCTCGTCGCGGACGTGCAGGAACTTGAGCGCGACGCGGCGATCGAGCTGCTTGTCGTAGGCCGCGTAGACCTCACCCATGCCGCCCGAGCCGAGGCGCTCCTCGAGCACGTAGCGCCCGCCCATTTCGGACAAGGCAACGCCGACGGTCGCGGCGACCGGGAGCGTGCCGTTATCCTCCCCCCCGAGAGACATTTGGCGCGCAGCATACACAGGAGCGGCGGCGGCGGAAGGGCCTCGGCAGCGCCCGTCGGAGACGGAGGCCGGTGCTGGTCGAACGCGCCCGCGTACCCCGTGCCCCGACCCGCTACGATGTCCGGTGGCCCCGCCTGCCAACGGCCTTGAACGCCGACCGCGCTGAGTGGTAAGCGGAGGGAGAAAATGGTTGTCGCGGACCTCAAGCAGCACGCGCCGGTTCGGACTGCGCCCGTCGAGGGGGCGCGCCTCGCCGACCGAGGTGACCGATGCTAGGTTTCGAGGAGGCCATCGCCAAGATGCTGTCGCTCGGCGCGCGGGTGGGCGCCGATGCGCCGACGGAGCTCGTCGGGCTGGACGACGCCGACGGGCGGGTGCTCGCCGAGGACGTCGCGGCCCCGGCAGACATGCCAGCGTTCGACTACAGCGCGATGGACGGCTATGCGCTGCGCAGCGTCGACCTCTCGCAGCCATCGAGCGGCGCGGCGCGGCTTGCCGTCGTCGGCGAGAGCCGAACCGGACGTGTGCCCCCGGAGCTCGCTCGCGGCACGGCGATGCGCGTGTTTACGGGCGCGCCCCTGCCGGCGGGCGCGGACGCCGTGGTGATGCAAGAGCAGGTCGCGCGCGACGGCGACGTCGCGGTGCTCGACCCCTCCGCGGTGCGCCCAGGCCAGCACGTGCGGCGGCGCGGGGAGGACCTGGCGGCTGGGACGCTTGCCCTTCGGCGCGGGACGCGACTGCGCCCTGCGCATCTGTCGCTCGCGGCGGCGCTCGATCGCGCCGCGCTCCGAGTCGCCGCGCGTCCCCGCGTGATCGTGATCGCAACCGGCGACGAGCTTCGCGCTCCGGGCACGCCTGCCCGGGCCGGATCCATCCCCGAGTCGAACACGGTGGCGCTCCGTGCCATGGCGAGGCGAGCAGGCGCGGTGACAGACGCTCGTTCGCTGGTGCCCGATGACCGGGTGGCGACCGAACGCGCGTTCGCCGACGCCCTCGACGAGGCGGACGTCGTCGTGTCAGTTGGCGGCGTGAGCGTCGGCGATCATGATCTCGTCCGCCCCGCGCTCGCGGCCGTCGGCGTGACGCTCGACTTCTGGCGCGTCGCGCTCCGCCCCGGCAAGCCGCTCGCCATCGGCACGCTGGCGCGCCCCGGTCGACCCGACGCCGTCGTCGTTGGCCTCCCCGGGAACCCCGTCAGCGCGCTCATCACGTTCGCGATGTTCGGCGCGCCGTTGCTCCGCGCGATGCAGGGCGACACGAGCCCGATCTCCGCGCCCGTGCGCGCGCGCATCACGCGAGCCTATCGCCACCAGCCGGGACGGCTCGAGCTCGCACGCGCGTTCGCGAGACGGGAGGGCGATCACCTCGTGGTGACGCCGATCGACAACCAGTCGAGCGGCGCGCCGACGACGATGGCGCACGCCAACGCGCTCGTGCGCCTCGCGACCGACTCAGCGGGCGTCGCCGCGGGTGAGGAGGTCGACGTGCTGATGATGGACGACATCGGGGTATGAGGAGCGAGGACGCACGATGACCAAGAGCGATCCCAAGGACGACGAACTCACGCATCTCAACCCCGCAGGCGAGGCGCACATGGTCGACGTGGGCGCCAAGGACGTCACATCGCGACGGGCGACGGCCGAAGCGCGGGTCTCGATGAGGCCAGCGACCCTCACGCGTCTCACGCGCGGCGAGACCCCCAAGGGGGACGTGCTGGCGGCGGCGCGCATCGCGGGCATTCAGGCGGCGAAGCGCACGAGTGAGCTCATTCCGCTCTGCCACGCCATCGCGCTCACCCGGGTCGAGATCGCGATCGAGCTCGTCGAGGCTGACCGGCAGGCCGTCGTGAGGGCGACGGCCGAGGCGCGCGATCGGACGGGCGTGGAGATGGAGGCGATGGTCGCCGCGAGCGTCGCGGCGCTGACCCTCTACGACATGCTCAAGGCGATCGATCGGGGCATCACCTACACCGTCGCGCTCGTCGAGAAGTCGGGTGGAAAGACCGGCGAGTGGCGCCGAGACGGTGGACCTTGAGTCGCGCCCGGTTGATCGACCTCCGCGAGACGCCGCCATCCGTCGACGAGGCGATCGCCGCCGTCAGCCACGCCGGCGCCGGGGGGGTCGCGATCTTTCTCGGCGTCGTCCGCGACGAGAGCGAGGGCCGCTTGGTCACGCGCCTCGACTACTCCGCATACGCGCCGATGGCGCTGCGCGAGATGTCGCGCATCGCGAGCGCGATCGAGGCCGAGATTCCTGGCAGCCGGGTCGCAGCCGTCCACCGGGTGGGAGAGCTCGGCGTGGGCGACATCGCGATCGTCTGCGCGGCGAGCGCCCCGCATCGGGCCGAGGCGTTCCGCGCCTGCCGCGCCCTCATCGATCGGATCAAGGAGGACGTCCCGATCTGGAAGAGGGAGCACGGCCCCGACGGCGCGGCGTGGGTGGGCTGGGTCGACGCGCGGTGCTCCCCCGCGCAGGAGGGGCACCGGCACGCGCACGACCACGAGCCCCACGAGTAGGCGTCGCGGCGTCGAGGGTCAGCCGCCAGCGACGGGGGGGATCAGCGCGATCACGTCGCCGTCGGCGAGCGCCTCCGAGGGGCCACAGAACTCCTCGTTGCGGGCGAAGCGAACCTGGCCGAGCCGGCCGGCGAGCTCCGGGTGGCGCGCCGTCAGATGCTCGGCGAGGCCGGCGATCGTGACGATCCCGGCGGGCAGCTCGAGCCGCTCGTCGCTCGCGCGGACGAGGTCGCGTACGGCTGCGAAGTAAAGCACGGTGATGATCACGCTCGCGCATCCTCCCGACGACGCTGCGCCTCCACTAGAGCACGAGCTTGTAGCCCTGGCCGTAGACGGTCAGGATGTGGCGCGGCTCCTTGTCGCCCTCTTCCACCTTCTTGCGCAGGCGGACGATGAAGTTGTCGACGGTGCGGTTGGTCGGGCTGGCGTCGACGCCCCAGATCTTGTCGAGGATCTCGTCGCGCGAGACCGGCTCGCCCTGGCGCTCGTAGAGGAGCTTTAGGATCTCGACCTCGTAGAAGGTCAGCGGCCACTCCTTGCGGGCGCGGCGGAGGACCTGCTTCTTGATGTCGACCAGCGACTCGCCGATGCGCAGCGTCTCGCTCGCCGCGGTCGGTCGCTGCAGCCGGCGAAAGATCGCCCGGATGCGCGCCATCAGCTCCGCGACGGAGAACGGCTTGGTGACATAGTCGTCGGCGCCCGACTCGAGGCCGCGGACCTTGTCGGCCTCCTGCCCCTTGGCGGTCAGCATGATGATCGGCACGAGCGGCAGCCGGGCGCGGATCTCGGCGCAGACCTGGTAGCCGTTCATGTCGGGCAGCATGAGATCGAGGATCACCAGATCGACGTTGCCGCGCGCGACCTCGACGAGCGCCGCGCCGCCCGTCGCTGCGGTCACGGCGTCGAGGTTCTCGAACTCGAGCGCGTCACGCAGGCCGAGCACGATGTCGGGCTCGTCATCGACGATGAGGACACGGCGGCGATCGTCCGAGGTCACGGCACCGTTCTAAGTCGGCTGAATGCCGCTCGCAATCGGAATGTCGACGATGAAGGCGGCGCCCTGGTTGACCTCGGACTGCACCGTCACCGAGCCACCGTGGGCCTCGGCGATGTGCTTGACGAGCGCCAGCCCGATGCCCGAGCCGCGGGCGCGCGTCTCGCGGGCAGCGCGGCTGCGATAGAAGCGATCGAAGATCCGCTTCTGCTCGTCGAGCGGGATGCCCGGACCCTGATCGCTGACGACGAGGCGCAAGCGATTCTGCACGCTGGTCAGGTACACCGTGATCGGCCCGCGCCCGTACTTGACCGCGTTCTCGATCAGATTGAGCAAGAGCAGCGTCATCGCGTTCTCGTCGATCATCGTCGCGGGCAGGTCCGGATCGTACTTGGTCTGCAGCTCCATCCCTTCGCGCTCGATGCGCATCCGGTAGACGTCGAGCGACCGCTCGACCACCTCGTCGAGGCGGGCCAGCTTGAACTCGTAGGCCGAGCGACCGCGCTCCATGCGCGCAAAGTCGAGGACGTTGTCGATGAGGCGGGTCAGTCGCTCGGACTCGCGGGTGATGATCTCGGCGTACTCGCGGGCACGCTCCGGGGTCTTGGCTCGGCCGAGGCCGAGGAGCTCGCCGAACATGCGGATGAGCGACAGCGGCGTCTTGAGCTCGTGCGAGACGTTCGAGATGAAGTCGCTCTTCATCTGGTTCGAGCGGCGCTCGCTCTCGGACAGGTAGAGCAAGAAGCCGATGCCGACGATGAGGATGGCGCAGGTCATCGTCACGAGCACGAGCTCGTAGCGCCGGCGCCGCACGGCCTCGGCGGTCAGCGTCGCCGCCTCGAGCGGCGCGAGCTGCAGCTTCCAGCGATAGAGCGTCGTCGGGAAGGGTTGCTCGTAGAGGAACTTGCCAGGCGCGCCGACCGGCGTCCCATAGATCACGCGCTCGCGATCGTCCTTGATCGCGAACAGCACCTTGCCGACCAGGTGGTTGAGCGCCGTCGGGAAGAGCTCGCGGAACAGGTAGTCGAGGTTGATCATCAGGACGACGTAGTAGGTGCGCCCCTCGCGCTGCCGCTTGATGAAGGAGAGCAGGAAGTCGCGGCCGTCGTAGTCCTTATGGAGGTGCTTATGGAGGTTGGTCTCGAGCGAGGCGAGCGGCAGGTCGGGCAGCACCTTGGTCAAGAAGATGGACCGGAACGCCTCGGCGTCCTGGGAGCGCCGCTTGCTCGCGTAGCCGCCCGGCAGCACCTCGAGCTTCTCGTCGAGGAGGACCGCTGCCTCGATGGTGGGCGAGAGCCGCACGATGTCGCCGAAGCGGCGCTGGAAGTCGCTCGGGTGCTCGAGATCGACGAGGTTGAACAGCTGGCGATCGGAGTCGACGATGAAGGTGTCGATGCGCTGACGCGTCTGATCGCCGAGCAGGCGGTTGGCCTCGATGACCGACCGCTCGGACGCCTCGATGAGCTCGCCGGCCGAGCGATAGCTGTAGATGCCGAGCACGAGAGCGGCGGCGAGGAGCACCGCGCAGATGACGTAGAGCGGCTGCAGCAACCGGGTCATCGTCGGGATCGCGCGATCATAGCTTGTGCTTCTTGATGTACTCGAGGACGTCGTCGTACTGGCCCGCCTCGTTGGCGTAGGTGGCGAAGTTCTTGGCCGACGCGAACCACTCGAGCGTCGTCGGGCGGATGCGCTTGGCGGCGGCGAGCAGATCGGCGCCGCGGATCGGGCGCACGGCGCCGCCGCGCAGCGACTCGGTCAGGGCTGCCTCGGCCGCGGCCTCGACGAGGTGCTCGAGATCGGCGCCCGAGTAGAGCTCGGTCTGCCGCCCGAGCTCGGCCGGATCGACGTTCTCCGTCGGGCGACCGCGCAGCTTGAGCTTCAAGATCTCGACCCGCGCGGGCAGATCGGGCGGCGGCACGAAGAGCACCTCGCCGAAGCGCCCGGGGCGACGGAACGCCGCGTCGACGTCCCAGGGGGCGTTCGTCGCGCCGATCACCAGCACGCCCTCGGCGTGTCCGCCCGCGCCGTCGAGCTCGGAGAGGAACTGCGTCACCAGGGTCCGGTAGCTCTCGTGACGCAGGCTCGATCGCTTGCCGCCGATCGCGTCCACCTCGTCGAAGAACAGGATCGAGGGCGCCTTCTTCTTGGCCGTCTCGAACACCTCGTGCAGCTTCTTCTCCGAGTTGCCGAGCCACATGTCGAGCACCTCGTTGATGCCGACCGCGACGAAGTGCTGGCCCGCCTCTCCGGCGGTGGCGCGAGCCAGGAAGGTCTTGCCGCAGCCAGGCGGCCCGTAGAAGAGCAGGCCGCCGCCGATGCGCTTGCCGAAGGCCTTGTACAGGTCGGGGCGGCGCAGCGGATAGATCACCCGCATGCGGATGCGCTCCTTGAGCGTCTCGAGCCCGCCGACGTCGGCGAAGGTGATGTCGGGCTTGTCGGCGTCGGTCTCGGCGTCCGCCGCGGCCCGGTCAGCGCCGGGTTGATCGCCGTCGGCGACGAGCCGGATGCGCGCGCGCGGATCGGCTTTGGCCTTCTGCAGGCGATCGCGCAGCGCCGGATCGGCGAGGTTGAGATCGGCGCGCACCGCCGCTTCGTAGCTCGCGAGCGCGTCGCTGAAGCGGCCGATCTCGTAGAGACACTCGGCGCTGCCGAGGAGCGCCGGCCCGTCGGTGGGCAGCTTGTCGAGCACCGCCTGCCACTCGGCGAGCGCGTCGTCGTGACGGTGCGCGGCCTGCAGCGCCCGGGCGAGCTGGCGGCGTAGCGGCAGGTTGGTCGGCAGCGCGCGCACCGCCTCTTCGAGTCCCTTGAGATCGTCGCTCACGTCGTCATTCCCTCACGCAATCTTCTGTAGATCGTAGCCCAGAATCGACAGCGCGATCCGCTCGGCGAGCTCTTGGCCGAGGGCGTCGCGCGACTGGCGGTTGCGCTTGCCTGCCAGCCACTCGTCGTAGGTGCGCTGCCACTCCTTCTGCCCATCGTGGACCAGCGTCGAGACCCGCGCCACCTCGTGCTGCAGCGCCCCGCGCTGCGCCATCCAGCCAAGGCCCGCACCGACGGCAGAGGCGACCAGCGCCGGCCGCAGAACGCGGCCGATCTTGCCGAGCGACAGCAGGAGCGCCGAGGCGACCAGGCGCACGCGCTGCGGCAACAGCACGTCGCCAGTGTCGGGCGCGACTCGCCACAGCGCGATCTTCTGCTGCATCGTGGCGCCCTCTGCGACGAGCTCGCGCGCCACCTGGGTGAGCACGTCGGCGTAGCGGCGGCCCCCCATCACCTGGCGCGGCTCGACGGAGTCGAGGTTGCGGCGCGCCATCTGGTTGCGCGCCTCGCAGCGCAGCGCGGCCCGGAAGCGATAGCGGGCGAGCAGGCCTTTGCCCGCCTCGAGATCGAGGCAGCCGAGGTTGTTCCACGCCGTCGAGTGGTTCGGATCCTTGCGCAGCGCCTGCTCGTAGGCGGCGCGCGCCTCGGTCTTCTGCCCGAGCGCCGAAGAGACGTAGCCGAGAGTGACGTAGTTGGCCGCGCGATCCGCGCCCTCGGCGACCGCGCGCTCGGCGTAGGCGAGGCCGTCCTTTGGGCGGCCGAGATCGCAGAGCAGCTCGGCCTGAATGCGCAGGTAGACGGGCTCGGTGGGGCGCAGGCGCAGCGCCTCGTTGAACGCGACGAGCGCCTCAGCGCGCAGCCCCTTGTCGCGGAACGCGAAGCCGAGGAGGTAGTAGGCGTGTGCGCCGCTCGGGCGCGCCGCGATCGAGCGCTTGAGCGTCGTGATCGCCTCGTCGGGCTGGTGCAGGCGGATGTGGCACAGGCCGGCCGTCTCGAGCAGCTCGCCGTCGTCGGGCGCCTGGGCGAGCGCCCGATGCAGCAGCGGCAACGCCTCGCTCGGCCGGTCGAGGTCGAGCAGCATGCGGGCACGCTTCAGGAGGGAATCGACGCTCAAGCTGCGAGATTGTAGCAGGACTCACCACGGTTGCTCGAGGCCGCGGGGGTGAGGGGCTCGACGGGGACGTCCCCAGATCTCCGATTTCGATGATTAGTCTGTATTGTTAATTACCGTTCCTACGGTTGACACACGTTGCAGGTTCCCGTACCACTTGGACCCACCCATGACCAAGTCCGAACGCCGCCTCGAGCCTCGCACCGAGACCTCATTTCTCGCCGCCGAGCTCCGCGGAAAGGACATCAAGTTTCGCCGCGTGCGAGACATCAGCCCCGGCGGCTTCCGCGTCGAGAGCGATGACTCTTCGCCTGGCGAGAAGGTGGTGATGGAGTTCCCGCTGCCGGGCTCGACGGTGCCGATCCGGGTCGAGGGCCAGGTGACCGACCGTCGTGGGCCGCGCGATGTCGGCGTGCGCATCGTCGACGTCGAGCGCGAGCGCTACGCGCAGCTCATCGCGCTCCCGCCGCCGGCCCGCCTCAAGTAGCGCCGCTCTCCGCCGCGAACGCGACGGCGATCGCGCCGCCGAGCGCGGCGTTCGACAGGGCGAGGGCGCGGTTGGCGGCGACGCTGCGACCCGCGGTGATCTCGGCCAGGGCCGAGAGCAGGAACGGGGTCAGCGCCTTGCCGGCCACCTTCTGGGACGAGGCGCGCGCCAGGGCGACGGCGATCGCCGCGTCGATCTCGGCGCGATCGAGCGCCGCCTCGGCGGGCAGCGGGTTGGCGATCAAGACGCCGCGGGTCGGCTGGAGCTGCCAGTGCGCCGCCAGGAAGCGGGCGTGCGCCGCAGCGTCGTCGAGCTGATGATCGAGGGTCAAGCCGCTTGACCGTGTGTAGAAGGCCGGAAACTCGCGCGTCCCGTGCCCGATCACCGGCACGCCGAGCGTCTCGAGCACCTCGAGCGTGCGAGGCAGATCGAGGATCGCCTTGGCGCCCGCCGAGATCACCGCGACGGGGCACTCGGCGAGCGTCGGCAGATCCTGCGAGACGTCGAGCGCGTCGCCGCGGTGCACGCCGCCGATGCCGCCGGTGGCAAAGACGCGGATGCCGAGCGACGCAGCGACGCGTGCCGTCGACGACACGGTGGTCGCTGCGCAGCGCCGCTGGCTCGTCATGAGGCCCAGATCGCGCGCGCTCGCCTTCTCGAAGTCGTGGGCGCGCTCCGCGAGCTTCGCCAGCTCCCCCTCGGAGAGCCCGGCCCGCACGACGCCGTCGAAGATCGCGATCGTGGCGGGCACCGCGCCGGCGGCGCGCACCGCCGCCTCGAGCGCGCGGCCGATCTCGAGGTTGGCGGGGTAGGGCAGGCCGTGCGCGATGATCGTCGACTCGAGCGCCACGACGGCACGCCGCTCGGCCAGCGCGGCGCGCACCTCATCGGACGGCGCGAGCGGGATCACGGGTTCCACACCGTCGGGACCGGTGTGCCACGCTGGGTCATCGAGTTGTCGCCGAGCTGGCCCGCGCCGTTGTCGCCCCAGCAACGCAGCAGGAGCTCGGGCCCCTCGGCGACGACGGCGCAGAAGAAGCCGCCACCCGCCGCGAGGCTGACCGCCCCGCCGATCGAGGCGGGACTGGCATAGGGGCGCGGCGAGGTGCCAGAGCCGTCCCCGAGCTGTCCCGACGAGTTGCTGCCCCAGCAGGAGACCGCGCCGCCCGCACCGAGCGCGCAGACCGTCTCGTCGAACTGAGCGGTCGCGATCTGGTTGAGCAGCAGCGTCGTGCAGTTGCCGTCGAGACAGACGTCGATCGGCGTCGGGGAGTCCGAGATGACGCCGATGCCGTGGCCGAGGCGCTCGGCGGCGCCGAAGCACTTGACCTGGCCAGAGCCGCTCTCGACGACGCAGGTCGTCTGGTTGCCAGCGGAGACGTGCGTCGCCTGCAGCCCAGTGATCGTCTGCGGGAGGAGCTGCGTAGTATTCGATCCGTTGGCGCCGCGAGAGCCGTCGCCCCAGCACGCGACCGAGTTGTCCGAGAGGATCGCGCAGGCGTGCGAGTCGCCGAGCGCCAGCTGCTGGACGCCGGTCATCGCCGCACAGGGCTTGCCGCTGCAGCCGGGCGCTGCGACGGGGACCGGAGTCGGGGAGACGGACGCGGCGTCGCCGTCGCCCTTGATGCCGCCCCCCCAGCACTGGACGCTGCGATCCGCGGTCATCACCGCGCAGAACATGCCGCCCGTGCCGCCGACGACGAACTCGGCAGCGGTGATGCCGGGTATGTCCGAGGGCATGGCGTGCACGTTGCTGTCGGCGGCGAAGCCGAGCTGGCCGCTGCTGTTGCTGCCCCAGCAGCTCACCCTGCCGCTCGGGCCAAAGCCGGCGCAGGTCGACGAGAAGGTCGCCGCGATGCTGGTCGCGCCGGTGATGCCTGCGAGCGCGACGGGCGTCAACGATCCGGCCGGCGGTGTCAGCGGGGCGGTGCCGAGCTGGCCGGCATCGTTCTGGCCCCAGCACCGGACCGTGCCATCGCTGAGCACCGCGCACGAGTGGTAGTAGCCGTGCGCGGTGCGCTGCACTGCGATGCAGCTCGTCGAAGTGCCGCAGTCGAAGGTGCAGGTCGTCAGCAGGCTCGGGCAGGTCCCCGAGGTGCAGACCGAGGCGCGGCTGAGCTGCCCCGCCGAGCAGACGGTCGTACCGCAGCTCTTGCCCTCGGACGATGCGCAGGCGGTGCGGTTATTGCCATCGCAGGCATCGGCGCACTCGCCCGTGCCGGCGCAGGCGGTGCGCGTGCCGACCGGCGCGCCGAGGGTCGCCAGGCAGACGCCCGCTGCGTTGCAGGACTCGCACTGCCCCTCGCACGCGTCTTCGCAGCAGACGCCATCGATGCAGTGGCCCGTCGCGCACTGGCTCTTGTCGGTGCAGGCTCCGCCCGGTGGTAAGATGCCGTCGGGCAGGTTGGAGAAGTCGAGGATCGGGCGGAGGTCGACGACCGGCTGGAGATCGGAGGCGCCGCCATCGCCGACCGACTGATCGAGGCTGGCGTCGCTGGGCCCGTCGCCGGGGCTGCCGTCGCGGGGCGCCAGATCAGCCGCCTCCCCGAGCGTGAACGGCAGGGCCGTGCAGCCCGGGGAGAGCGTCTCGCTGCGCGACGCCATCGCGAGCACGCCGCTCGCAGACCGCGCCTGCAGCTCGACGCGGATGGTCTGTCCGGCCGGGTAGCCGCTGCCGCCGAACTCGATGACGAACGAGACCTCGGGCTTGCCAGTGAGGGTGAACGAGCGGCTCTGGGGCGCCGCCCCACCGACGGAGATGCTGACGTCGAGCGTGGTCGCGGCGAGCGCTGCGCCCTGCAACGTGATCGGCACGAACACCGTCCCGGCCTTGCACGCCCGCACGGACGGATCGCAGGCCGCGAGCCCGAGCGTCAGCGCGGCGAGGAGCGAAGTCAGCGCTGCGAGTCGGGCAAAACCTAGAATTCGCATGAAGTTCACGCCTGGGCCGGTCACGGCCATGTGATCGCTCCCAGCGTCGGCGAAGGATCGCGAGTCTTGGGCAGGCCGAACGCGAGCCCGAGGCCCACCCCGAGGCCGACCACCACGATCCCTGCGGTCGCACCGACCACCGGCCACAGCCACCTCGGTCGCGGCTTGGGCGGCGGACGCTCCACGATCGGTGCTGGTGGCGGTGCCGGCGGCGGTGGCTTGACGACCGGGGCCGGCGGCGGTGGCTCGCTGGCTACCGCCGCCTTGAGCTGCGCGATGAAGCGCTCGACCTCGGCGACGTTGCCGGCCTTGTCGGCATACAACCGGCGGTAGTTCTGGTAGAGGCCGAGGGCGCGCTGCTTGTTGCCGGCGAGCCGGTGCGACTGCGCGGCGTTGTAGAGCAGGGCAGCGTCCGGGTGCAGCGCGTAGGCGCTCTCGTAGAGCCGCGCCGCCTCGCCGTAGCGCGCCAGCGTGAACTCGATGGTCGCCTGCTTGTAGATCTGCCGCGCTTCGTCGGCGGGGGTCGCGTCGCTGCGTGACGCTGGCGCCCCCACCACGATCCAAACGCTCAGCCAGAGCCGAGCCCCAAGACGAGATCGCATCGAAGATCTACGATAACACGCGCCGCCCGGCGCGATAGCCCTCCGCGATCGCGTCGTCGAGGCGATGCCGATCGAGCTCCCAGGAGCGGAGGGGCAGCGGGCGCGCCGGAGCGATGATCGTCAGCTCCGCACCCGGGTGCTCCGGCCGCCAGCCGCGGTGGCCGAGGCGGCGCACCGCCGTCCCATCCGCGTTCGGCACGACGACGAAGATTCGCCGAACCCCGCGCGCGACCAGCGGCGCGATCGGCACGTTGTCACGCGCGCCCCCATCGAGGAGGAGGCTGCCCGCGTAGCGGATCGTCCGCCCGTAGAGCAGCGGAAAGAAGCACGA
>CAZPEY010000029.1:0-5608 GCA_964585665.1 uncultured Polyangiaceae bacterium
CGGCTTTTGCTATGCCGAAGTCGAGGACTTTGACCTCGCCCTCATAGCCGACCAGGATGTTCCCCGGCGAGACGTCGCGATGCACGATGTGCAGCGGCTTGCCTTCCTGATCGGCGAGCTCGTGCGCAAAGTGAAGGCCGTGCGCCGCGTCGATGACGATGCGCAGGGCGACCTCGAGCGGCACCGGCAGGTTGCGGTCCTGCGACCGGCGGAGGATCCACGACAGATCCTCGCCCGGCAGGTACTCCATGCAGATGTAGTAGGTGCCGTCCGCGAAGCCGAGATCGTAGATCGGGATGATGTTGGGATGGACGAGTCGCGAGGCGAGCCGCGCTTCGTCGAGGAACATGTCGACGAACGCGGGCTGGCTGGCCAGGTGCGGCAACATCTGCTTGATGACGACGTTGCGCTCGAAGCCTTCGACGCCGATCTGCTTGGCCAGGTAGATCTCGGCCATGCCTCCAACCGCCAGCTTGCGGATCAGCACGTACTTGCCGAACGGCCGCGGACCGAAGAGCGTTCGACTCTCGGTCGGACCTTCTCCCGGCTCCGCGGCGGGGTTCGTCATGGGGAGAGCCAACTCACGGCAGCCTCACCTTATCGTCGAGCGCGATCTCATGGCAAGGCGGGCCGGGAGCGCACAGTTCCTCGTCGCGCAGCCGTCACGTTGGTTGCAGATCGCGCCCTGGCTGATAATGGTCTAAGGTGTAGACGATGCGGTTTTGCGTGCTTTGGCTTCTCTTGCTGCTGCCGGCCGCTGCGCGCGCCGAGAACGAAGCAAAGACCTTCTTCGAGCGCGGCACCGCGTTGTTTGCGCTGCGGCACTACGCCGAGGCGGCGGCGGCCTACGAGAAGTCGTTCGAGCTGCGGCCCGAGCCGGCCATCCTCTACAACGCGGCGCAGGCATATCGTCTGGCGGGCAACAAGACGCGCGCGCTCGATCTCTACGACAGCCTGATCAAGCTCTACGGAACCAAGATCAGCAACCGCGCCCAGATCCTCGAGCACATCAAGAATCTCAAGCTCGCCATCGAGGCCGATCGACTGGCGACCAACGCGCCGCCAAATACCCCAGCGCCCCCTCCGCCCACGACCACCTTGACGGAGACGCCGCCGACGCCGCTTGCCCCCAAACCCGTCGCCAAGCGCAAGTGGCTCTGGCCGGTCATCGGCACCAGCATCGCGGTCGTCGTTGGGGGCGTGACTGCAGGGATCGTCGTCGGCACGTCGAAGACGATCGATCCCTCGCCGAGCTTCGGCAACGTGCGAGCGAACTGATGCGCGCGCTCGCGATGGCTACGACGACGCTTCTACTGATGGCGATGATCGTTCCGGGTTGCACCTACGTGCGCCGGTGCAAGCAGAACACGCTCCTCGTGCGCCTGACGCTCGACGCCAACAGCGCCAAGGCCGACGAGCTCGCGGTGACCGTCAGCATCGATGGCGTTCCCTACGTGAACCCGCCGATTCCGCATACGCCCGGCGCGATGAGCGGCGACCTGCAGGTCGATTTCCCTGCGGGATATCAGGCGGGCTCGCAGGCGGTCATCGAGGTCGTCGCGCTGCTCGCGAACGTCGAGCTCTCGCGTCGACGCTCGTCGTCGATCGTGCTCGCTCCGGGCTGCACCACCACGTCGCTCGCCCTCGCCAGCGCGAGCACCGACAGCGACTTCCCGCCGCCCGTCGTCACGGATCTGACGGCGGGCGCCGACTTGACGAGTGAGGTCGATCTCGCGCTGCCGCCCGACGATGGCAGCACCGCCGATCTGACGCGCGTGATCGATCTTGCCGGCCTCGACTTCGACAACTGCGTCGCCAACACCGAGGACTGTTTCAACAACCAGGACGACGACTGCGACGGCCTCGTCGACTGCGACGATCCCGATTGCGTCGGCGGCGCCACGCCGAAAGCGGTCTGCGTTCCCGATCCAGGGACGTTTACCCGCGGCACGCTCGCTGCCACGTGCCCGACCGGGTATCCGCTCTCCACCGCGGTCTATCAGGGCTTGTCGTCCACCTGTAACGGCGGTAGCTGCGGCGGCTGCACCACTCTGACGAGTAGCTTTGGTGGAGCTGACGACTGCTTCGTCTTGCTGTACGCGTGGGGCAGCAACTCGTGCAGCGGCGGCACCGGGTATCAAACACGCGCCAGCGGGACCTCGGTCTGTCGCACCGACATCGCGCTCGGTCAATACCACTCGGCCGACAGCACGTACTACGATGGCTCCTGCAACAACCCGAGCGGCACGTCGACGAAGAACACGCCGACATGGAGCAAGTCCGAGCTGTTCTGCCGTGGATCTGCCGTCGGAGGAGGGTGTATCGCTGGCAACTTGTGCGTTCCCAAGGGGCCGAGCATGTGCGTCATCAAGAGCGGAGCGGCGCAGACCTGCCCGAACGGCTACAACGCGCAAGCGCCCTGGTATACGGGGTACGACGACAGCGCGCGCACCTGCCAGTGCAGCTGCACCAACACCGTGCAGGGAACTTGCTCGGGGACACCGGCCGTCACGCTCTACACCGACACAGGCTGCTCGCTCGGAGCAGCGACGATGACCAACGCCTGCGCAACCGCTGACTACTCCGCCTACCACAGCGCCAAGGCCACCGGAATGACCGTCTCGCAGCATGCGACGTGCGCGCCCGCGCCCTACGCCAGCGGCACCACCACTCCGACCGGCGAGCAGACGATCTGCTGCATGCCCTGAGACGGTGCGAGTGCTCGCCACGTGTCGGCAAGGGGGCCTCGTCGCCTTGGTGTGGATGGCGCTTTGCAGCGATGCGCGCGCCAAAGATGTCACGCCGAGCTGCGTAGAGTTGTCCCACGGAAGCAACGCCGCTTGCACCGAGTTCCGCAGCAAGTGGACCGGGAGCTTCGTCAACGTCGACTTTCGCGTGGGCTATCCCAGGGTCTCCTCCGAGCATCCTCCCCGGGCGACAGGCGTCGAGATTCGGATCAACAACCTGCGATCGCGTCCCGTGCGCGTGTGCATCGAATATCTCGTCGTCGGCATGGACGGCGTCGTGGATGACTTCGGCAAGATGGCCGGCAAGGAACCCAAGGAGGGCTGGTGCCTCGACGCGCTGGCCAATGAGACGTCGAGAGGCACTATCCCGGGCAGAGTGAACACCCTCAGGCGCCGCCGTGTCCAAGACGTCGATGTGCGCATCAATCAGGTAAAGATCTGGGAAGTCTCGCCGACTCGAACGCTCGAGTACGTCAGCGGGCCGCTTCACCCAACCACGAGCACCGTCCCTCCGCCCGTCGATACCGAGCGGTGCGGCGGCGAGATCGACAACTGCAAGCGCCGATTCCCGACGACGGAACAATCGGACGCGTTTTGCTCCTGCAGCGCGCGTTCGTCGTGCGGCACGGCCATCTCCGAGTGCGCTTGCAACGCCTATCGCTGCCAGGACCGGTGCACCAGGGAGCTCCAGTCGTGCTTCTCCGCGATCCGCAACATGGACGTTTGGCGTGCGCGCTGCGAGAGCGGCTCTTCCTGTCCACTCAGCGGGGATGAGCTCGAGGCGATCATCGAAGGCCAAGAGCGCTGCAAACGGAGCAGGACCGCCTGCGTCGACCGCTGCGAGTCGGTCCGCGATTGTCTCGTCCGCTGACTGGTTTTGCGGTTGCCGCTTGGAAGCGACGCGACAGGCGCTCGAGGCACGGCCGGAACGAACTCCTCGCTAACCCTCGGAGGCGACGTTGACCGCGCGTGCGACGAAGTCGCGGTACCGGATCTTCGCTTCGGTGCCCGGGCGGCCCTTGAAGTGGATCCCGACGCCTGCAGCGACCGCGGGCTTTTGGAGCGTGAGGTTTCCGGCAGGTGCCTCATTGATGTAGCCGCTCACCGTCTGGCCGCGCTGGACCACGCGCAGGGTCAGCGGCCCTGCCCCGACGGGGCTCGGCGTGGTCTGCCAGCCCGTCCAGTTGCCATCGTGCTCGTACAAGAACCAGGACGACGTGCCTGTCACGCCGAAGAAGCCACCGCGGAACGCGATCTCGATCGGCAGCTCGTGGTCATCGGTGAGGCGCTCGGCGGTCACCACGATCTCGACGTCCCCTTCGAATCGACGCGTGGTCACGTAGTGCCCTCGCGAGAAGCCCGCCGCGCTGCTGCGATCGCTCAGCCCGACGAACGCGCCTGGGACGCCCTCGATCGGCTCGAGCGATCCGGCGACGCACGAGAACGGCGCCTCCGCGGCAGCCGGCGGACCGGCGGGCGCCACGATCCGATGCGTGTTGCCCGCTGCATCGGCGAGCACGATTGCTTCGACGTATCCGAATTCCTCGCTCGGTCGCATCGCGAACATGCCGGCGTGGCCCTCCGGCACGGCCCCGACGCGCTTGCCGGTCGCAAGCTCGAGCGTGATGAGCACGATCGGGGTCGCGCTGTCGTCGAACACCCCATGATCGACCGCGAGCACGTCGAGTGGCCCCTGCGGCGGACGGAGCGTTCGTACGACAGGTTGTCCCAGCGAGGTGAACCCCGGCGCGGCGAGGTCACGAGCGGTGCCGATCGTCACCTCGAGCCGCGCCCCTGGATTCGTGGCTGCCAACGTGACCGTGGCACCGTGCGGCCACTCTCCGGTCCTCGGGCGAAGCAGGTAGAGCGTGCCACGGGTCGGGTACCGCTCGTACGAGAACCACGGCAGCTGTTCGACGGTGAGCGGGATATCTAGCCCGCCGACCTGCGCGGCGATCTGCAGATCGCCCTGAATGACGTATCCTTCGAGGACGATCGCGGCATTCGGCGCGACCGTGCCCGCGCGCGGGAGAAGATGGCGGAGAAACGCGGGCGTGGATCCCATGGCCGCGAGCATAGCGGAGTTGTGCGGACGGGAGTGCTCGTCCTGGTCCGGGACAGCGCAGCCAACACTCCGAGCCCGACGAGCAGCAACGCGCTCCCGCTTGCTCACGCCTTTGCACAGGTTCGGAAGGTTCGGACGCTTGAAACGTGATACGATTTGGCCGACGCAAAGCAGCTGCCAAGAAATGATCGCACCCCGCGCACTCTTGCTTCTGGCCGCGACCTTCAGCTTCGCGAGCAACTGCAAGCCAGAGAACAAGGACCTCGGCGAGCCGGTGCTCTTCGTCTGGCCGTTCGTCGCGCTCTTCGCGTTCCTCGTCCAGCGCTTCGTGTTGACGCTGTGGAAGCCGCTCTTGCCCAAGCTCCGGCTCGATGCCCGGGCGGTGTTGATCGGGATCGGCGTGACGCTCGCGGCGCCGATTTCGATCGCCGCCCTGGCCAAGAGCGACAACTGGTATCTGTGGGCGATCGTCATGGCGTGGATGTTTGGCGCGTCCTACACGAGCGTGCTCTTGGTGCTGACGCGGATCTTGCTCTTCTTCGATGAGCGCGCCGCCGAGCTGGGGGCGCACATCCTGACGAGCTGCGCCTTCATCCCTCCGGCGATCATGCTCACCTTCGATCGCTGGCCCGCCTCCTTCCCCGCGCTCGTCTACTTCTGGGTTGTTGGCTATGGGGGGCTGGCGACCTCGGGGGTCCTTACCGTGCTGGTCCTCGAGGTGACGATCCGTCGTATCCGGCTCAACGCCACATCACCCGCGGCGGAGGAGGCGCCACCACGCGCTGAGGGTTGATGA
>CAZPEY010000029.1:5708-15737 GCA_964585665.1 uncultured Polyangiaceae bacterium
CAACGCCACATCACCCGCGGCGGAGGAGGCGCCACCACGCGCTGAGGGTTGATGATCCCCACGGGGGAGCGCTTCTACCGCGAGGTGAGCGACCCGGTCGCTTCGGCCACGGCTGACGCCGCGCGCGCCCCGGACCTCGCCAGGCTACGGGAAGCGGCAGCCCGCTCGCGCTCGATCGAGCTGCTGGGGCCTCCGCCGCAGTTCACGTTGCATCAACGGTGAGCTCCCGGCGAACCTCGATGAGAAACAGAAGGCGTGGTGCAAGGCATGCTGTCCGCGCTCAGCGCGACGCGTACGTCACTTCGTCTCCATGATGCGCACGCCAAGCCAGTCCGCCGGGGCGCCCTCGAGCAGGAGCTTCGCCGTACGCTCCAGGTACAGCTTGGTCGTCAAGTCGTCGGGGAGAATCGTCAGCACCTCGGCAAAGCACTTCAAGGCCTCGGCAAAGGACCTCTCGAAGTAGAGGTGTTGCCCCTGCTTGAACCGCTCGAGGGTGTCCGACTTCCGCTGGCGCGTCTCGGCCGCGTCGGCGGAGAAGATCTCATGGATGGTCGTGGGAACGTGCTTCCCCTTGAGCAGCACGCGGTCGAGCTGGCGGGACTGAAACTCGTTCGGGTCTTCGAGACCCTTATAGGTCGCTTCGCTGATGACGATCGAGACGCCGTAGTACTTCGTCAGCCCCTCGAGGCGGGCCGTGGTGTTCACCGTGTCCGACACCTGCGCGGTGTACGTGCGCACCGAATCCCCGACGACGCCAAGCATGAGCGAGCCGGTGTTGATGCCGATCCCCATCTTGAGCGGCTGGCGCGACTTGCTGCGGCGCTCCTGGTTGTACGTGCCGAGTGCTTGCTGCATTTCGATGGCTGCTCGTATGGCGTCCGCGGGGTTGCTGGGAAAAACCGCCATGAACCCATCGCCGGTGAACTGAGCAACAAACCCGTTGTGGGCTCTTACGATCGGGCCCATGCGCCCGAAGAACCCGTTGGTGAAGTCGAAGACTTCGCGCGGCGACAGGGTCTCGGCCAGCGTCGTGTACGCTCGAATGTCGAGCGAGAGCACGCTCATGGTGCCTTCGACGTGGTCACCCAGTTGCACGTCGAGGATGTTGTCGCGTCCGAGGGCGTGCAAGAAGTCATTCGGGATGAAGCGGGAAAGCGAGCGGTTCGTGAGCATCAGCTCGCGCGTTCTCTCGGCGACCCTCTGCTCGAGCAACGCGTTCTGTTGCTGAAGCTTGTCGCTCGCGTCCTTCAACTCGAGGTGCGTGCGGACCCGTGCGAGCAAGATGGGAGGGCTGATGGGCTTGGTCACGTAGTCCACCGCACCGAGCGTCAGCCCGATCTGCTCGGCCTCCTGATCGGTCGAGGCGGTGAGAAAGATCACCGGGATGAGCCGCGTGCGCTCGTTGGCCTTCAACTGACGGCACACCTCGTACCCGTCCATGTCGGGCATCATCACGTCGAGCAGGATCAGATCGGGGGGCGGGTCCGAGGCGGCGATGTGCAGCGCCTTCTGTCCACCGGTCGCGATCTTCGTCCTGGCCGTGTCGGCCAAGAGCGCGCAGATGAGGGTGACATTCGCGGGCGTGTCATCGACCACCAGGATCGTCTTGGGATCCATGGTCAGCCTTCACCCGCCGGCGGCTTGCTCGCGACGGTCAACGTGTGCGCCGCTTCGCTGGCCACCCGATAGATGCACCGGTCTCTCCCGGCTGACTTGGCCTGGTAGAGCAGCGCGTCTGCCGCCGCGAGCGGCTCGGTGAAGGACACGAGCGTGTGCGGCTGCACCAGCACCGCCCCGACGCTGATGGAGACGATCGGGCTCGCTGCCGAAGCGCCGTGTGCGATCCCGAGGGCCGCCACCTCGTCGAGGAGGTTTTGCATGACCCGGCGTAGCCCCGCCTCATCGGTGTTCGTCAGCACCGCGACGAACTCCTCCCCGCCAAGCCGCGCCAGCAAGTCGGAGGCACGCCGCAAGGACCTCTGCATCGCCTGCGCCACGGCCTGCAGGCACGCGTCACCGGCGGCGTGTCCATGGGCGTCGTTGAAGTTCTTGAAATAGTCGATATCGATCATGGCGATCGACATCGCGTGCTTGTCGCGCCGCGCCCGTGCCCACTCGGAGGGCATCACCTCATCGAAGCGACGGCGGTTCGAGATCCCGGTCAGCTTGTCCGTGGACGCCAATCTGGCGAGCGCATCGCGAGCATCCTTCAGTTCGAGATGCGTCCTGACGCGGGCGCGCAGGATGGGGGGGCGAATCGGCTTGGTGATGTAGTCGACCGCCCCGAGCTCGAGCCCCTTCTCCTCGTCCTCCGCTTCACTCATCGCGGTCAGAAAGATCACCGGGATGGTCCGGGTCTGTTCGTTCTCCTTGAGCCGCTGGCAGACCTCGTATCCGCTCATCTCGGGCATGCTGATGTCGAGCAGGATCAGGTCTGGCATCGGTGCGGTCTCGGCAATTCGCAACGCCCTTTCGCCGCTCGTGGCCACCTTGGTCTGGTAGGCATCCTTGAGCAGCGCGCTGAGGTACGTGAGGTTGTCAGGCGCATCGTCGACGATGAGAATGGTCTTGCGCTCCACCGCTGTTCTCCTCACGGCAGACCGAGCTGAGCGTCGGCTGCGAGCTTTCTTAGCAGCTCGAGCGCCCGATCGAAATCATAGCGGCCAATCGCACCCTCGAGCTCGGCAATGACTGTCGGAGAGCCGAGCGCGCGGAGCGACTGCCGGATCTCGACGGCGTATGGCACCGCTTCGCCGTCGTTGTTGACCAGGAGAGCCTGCAGCTTCGCAAGTTGAACACCGAGGGCGCCGGGCTCGAGCGGCAGAGCGCCCGGCTCGCGGCTCGGCTCCTTGCCGGCGGACAGCGTCGCGAGCCCGGCTCCGATCTTGGCGAGCTCCGCTTCGAGCTCCTCGAGCGATCGGCGGCGCGCATCCGGGTCGCCGGACTTGATCGCTGTCTCGAGGCGCTGCGCAATGTCGTGCACGCCCATGGCGCCCAGGTTGCCGGACACGCCCTTGAGCGTGTGAACGAGGCGCTCGGCGGTCGTCTGGTCTTGGGCCTCGAGCGCCTGCCGGATCGTCACGCCGATGCCCAAGTACTCGCCACGGAAGCGCTCGAGGAGGTGACGGAAGAGCTGGACGTTGCCTGCAACCCGCCGCAATCCTGCGCCGACATCAATCGCCGGCAAGCTGGGGAGATCGGGGTGTTCCGTCGCCCCGAGCTCCTGTACGCCCGTCCAACGCTTCAGCGTGTCGAAGAGCGCCTGGGGGTCGATGGGCTTGGTCACGAGGTCGTTCATCCCGGCAGACAGACAGCGCTGTCGCTCGTCCACCATGGCGTGGGCCGTCAAGCCGATGACGGGCAGCGCGGCGAAGCGCTCCTGCTGACGGATGCGGCGCGTCGCCTCGTAGCCGTCCATCTCTGGCATCTGAACGTCCATCAACACCGCGTCGAACCCGCCGGCGTCGCCCTCGCGCCGAGCGTCGAGGGTCGCCAGCGCCTCGACGCCGTTGTTGGCGAGCGTCACCGTGCACCCGGCGGATTCGAGCAAGCCCTTGGCGATCTCCTGGTTGATGGCGTTGTCTTCGACGACGAGGACGTGGGCTCGCAAGGCGGCGGTCGATGCGGACGATCTAGGCGATGGTGGGCTCGGGTGCCCATCCGGACTGGCGAAGAGCCGGGCGACTGTCTCGAAGAGCGTCGACGCGCTCACCGGCTTCTCGAGGAAGCTCTCGATGCCGAGCCGGCCGGCCTTCTCTCGCGCCTCGGCCACGCCGAACGCGGTCACCAACACGACCTTGGTCGAGGCGTGCTGCGGGTCCCGCCGGATCTGCGCGGCCGTCTCGATCCCGTCGAGGCCCGGCATGCGCCAATCCATCAGCACGATGTCGAACGGCTTGGCGCCGCGGGCTTCGCGCAGCGTCCGCAGCGCGGCATCGCCCGACTCGACCGTCGTGACCGGCATCGAGAAGGCCGCGAGCATCTCGCTGAGGATCTCCCGCGCCAGCGGGCTGTCATCGACCACGAGGGCGCGAATGCCCCGAAGATCTGGGACCTGTCGTGCAGCCGCGACCGCGGGCTCTCCGCCACGGTCGAACCAAGCGGTGAAGGAGAAGACACTCCCTTCGCCCGGCGTGCTCTCGACCCGGATGTCTCCCTCCATCATCTCGACGAGTCGCTTGCAGATCGCGAGGCCCAGTCCCGTGCCGCCGTACTTGCGGCTCATGGTCGCGTCGACCTGGGTGAACGGCTGGAACAGCTTGGCCGACTGCTCGCTGGTCATGCCGATCCCGGTATCGCGCACGGAGACCTCGAGCTTGACCCGGTTCGCTGCCTCTTCCACGACCCGCGTCGCCACCAGGACTTCTCCGGTGCGCGTGAACTTCACGGCGTTGTTGACGAGGTTGATGAGGACCTGGCTCAGGCGCAGCGGATCGCCGATGAGCACGGCCGGCATCGGCCCCGTCCGGAACAGGAACTCCAGATGCTTCTCTTGCGCCTTGTCGGCGATGGCGGCGGAGACCCGCCTGATCACGTCGTCGAACGTGAACTCGACGGCCTCCATCTCTAGCTTGCCCGCCTCGATCTTGGAGAAGTCCAGGATGTCGTTGATGATGGCGAGCAAGGAGTGCGCGGACGCCTGGATCTTGCTGAGGTAGTCGCGCTGCATCGGCGGAGGATTGCTCCTGAGCGCCAGGTGGGTCATGCCGAGGACGCCGTTCATGGGCGTGCGGATCTCGTGGCTCATCACGGCGAGGAACGAGCTCTTGGCGCGGCTCGCCGTTTCGGCGGCATCCTTGGCGTGGAGCAGCTCGTTGGTTCTCTCGGCGACCAGCCGCTCGAGGTCATCCTGATGGCGTCGCAGGAGATCGAGCAAGAAGATGCTGATGCCGAAGACGGTGCCCGAGATGACGGAGATGTTGAGCACGAAGAAGAGCGTCGTGATGTTCTGGGGGAGCTTGAGGCCGTAGGCGGCCGAGACGCGGGTGTCGATGAGACCGCTGACGAGGGTCAGGATGAGATACAGCGTCAACCAGCGGAGGCTCCACGCGGTCTCGTGAAACGTCATCGAGCCGACCAGCGCCAACATCGCCCATAGCATCACCCCGCCGCTCGAGACGAAGCCACCCAGGCTCCACTGGAACATGAACGGCAGCAGCATGCTGAAGATCACCTGGAGAAAGCGCGTCCGGTGGAAGTCCTTCGTCAGGCGAAAATGGGTGAAGTTGAAGAGGGTGAGCACCACGTAGGCATAGGGGATGGTCGCCGGTATGTAGACTCGGTAGTACCAGCAGATGGATCCCCAGATGATCCCGCCGCACGACATCAAGAGGCCCATGTACACGAGCAGATGGTGCTGCTTGCGGTCTTGTACGGAGTCGGTCTCCCTGTCGCCGATCTTCGCGATGGAGGAGATGAGTCGACTGACAGGTTCCAGGAGTGTCATGGCCTCGTCCTACGCGCGTTGAAGGAGGATCGGGAGGATCCGATCGAGGAGCACATTCAGATCGGCTCGAGCGACGCTTCGGCCGCGAGCCGCTCTGCGGCCGTGCGTTCCAGGATCTCGCGCATGCCCTGTTGTTTGGCCAGGACCCCGTCGAGGTCGCTCCTGGTCAGCCGAAGTGCGACGACCGGGGTCTTGGCGCGAACGCTTGCGGCGCGCGGGTTGCCCGAGAGCAGCGCCATCTCGCCAAAATGCTTGCCGCGACCGTAGGTCGTCACCACCGTGATCTTGCCATCGGGCGCTTCGTGATAGACCTCGACCTCGCCTTCCCGAATCACGAACATCTCACCGCCAGGCTCGCCCTCGGTGACGATGCGCGTCGCGGCCGGGAAGCTGGCGATCTGAAACCCGTCGGCCACTGCAGCGAGCACTTGGTCCTCGAGATTGCGGAACAGCGCGATGCTCGTGACCGCCTGGCGCGCGCGATACAGGGGAAGAGCGACGTAGCTGTAGACCACGCAGCCGAAGCAGAAGTCGAACACCGACTCGAGCGTTGCGAAGACTGCGAGGGTGCCCGCGAGCCACCGCGCTACCTGCGGAGCCACGAAGTGGGCGATCGCGGCGCCCATGGCGAAGCAGACGCCGATGCGAGAGGCGAAGACCTTCGGCGCCTTGTCAGCCGCGCGGTACGGAAGGTGGAGCAACCGCGCAGCGGCGGTGGCGAGGCGGGTCATCGGGCTCGTCGGCCCGTGCAGCCTCGCCCGGAAAGCGTAATCGAGACCGAGGGGCACGATGATCCATGGCCAACCGGTCAGGACGTAGGTTGCCAGCAGCGCAGCGCTCAGGAGTCCATTGACGCGGACGATGTTGCGATCGATCCGCACGTTGGACACCGGGCACACTAGGTTGTCGAGCATCGTGCGCTACTCTCCATGGCTGAACTGCGGGCCAGGCGCCCCGCGTAGGCGCAAGCCGTTGAGCGTATCACAGAGCGCATCCAGCGTGACGGCGTCCCGATTCGGGGTGCGGAGGGAAGAGGAACTGCGCGCGGGTCGCCCGTCGCTTGTTCGGCCCTCGGCAGCTCCGGTCGGGTTTTGCGGCGGGCCCGTGCAGGTCGCGCTCCTTCTGGTCTATTCTCGCGGTCCGATGACCAGCCTCTTCGACGCCGACCAGAACGTCCGAATTGCCTCTTGGCGCGACGCGACGCTCGAGAGCGTGCGCGACGAGCTGGCGACCGAGCTCGGCCTCTCGTTCGAGCCGCGCGAGGGCGCCTACGTCGCGGCGAGCCCGTCCGGCGAGCTGCGCCTCGACGCCCGCCCGGCGCGAACCTGCCCGCAGCAGGTCTTCGTGCTGCGCACGGAGGGCGAAGGCGGCTCCCGGAAACCCAGCGAGGCGCTCGCCGCGCACCTGCGGAGCCGCGGCCATGAGTGGTACCGCCCGTGGGACCATGAAGAGGCGTGGCGTTCGGATCAGCTCGACGACATCTTTGGCGACCGTGAGAGCTGTGCCCTGATCCTGGTCCCGCGCTGGCTCGCCTGGCTCTCCGAGGACGAGCGCGAGGAGGCCGAGGGTGTCGTCTACGATCTCAGTCGCGCGTGGCATGAAGCTGCGAAGCGCGACGAGGCGTACCTCTGGGCGCGCTTCGCGGAGCTCGACGCTGAGTGGTGTCGGGTGCCGCGGAGCGAGCGGCTGGCGGTCCTCAAGGCGCACAAGGCGCGCGCCGAGCTCCAGACGATCGGCCCGGAGCTCGACGAGATCGAGGCGGTGCTGCAGACCGGACGGGCGGCGCGGCCCGGCACGCTCGAGAGCCTCGCCGAGCTGCGCGACAAGCTCGCGGCCAATCTCGAACCCGCGGCGGCGCCGCTCCTGCAGCGAACCGAGGCGCTGCTGGCAAGCTTACAGAGCACCGCGACCGTCATGATCCTGGCGATCCCCGCCGACACGATGGACGCCTTCGAGCGCATCATGCTCGGCGATCGGGCGTACGAGAGCTCCGGCTGGACGAACTACCCGGTGCGCTCGGGGCGCAGGCTCTCGAGCTTCCTCGGGGCGGCGACCAAGATCGACCTCGGTGCCTGGCTCGCCGAGGATCGCGAAGGCGAGCTCGACCAGCCGGTCGAGACCCACGTCATCCAGGCCGCGGCGGTGGACGAGGTGCTGGCGCGGCTCGAGGCGCTGATCGCCAGCCCGGAGAGCACCCTGCCGGCCCTGCGCGAGCACGGCGGAAACACCGCCAACCCGCGGCGCCTGCTGGCGGCGCTGACCTCCGAGACCTGGCCGACGAGCGGCGACCCGGCGGAGGAGGCGGCGGCCTTCGCGCGCGAGCTCCGCGACTATCTGCAGATCGCGCAGCGGGAGAAGATCGGCGTCTGCTGGGAGTTTCGTGGTCCGATCGAGCCGCGCCCGCCGATCGCCAGCTCGGTGACGATCCTGCAAGTGCCCACCGAGGGGCACGACGAGTTCGAGGCGCTCACGCTCGATGAGCGCCGTCGCAAGGGCGGCGGCTGGGTGACGTTCCCGCTCCGCTCCCGCCGTCGCCTCTGCACCTTTGCGATGAAGGCGACGGACGCCGACTTCGGTGTCCTCGGGTGTCGCGACGAGCGCGGCAGAGACGGCGAGAACGTCGACACGAACCTGATCGCCGATGTCGATCTTCCAGGCACGCTCGCCGACCTCGAAGCGCTGTTCATCACGCAGGAAGCGCAGACGATCGCGCAGCTCCTGGCGCACGGTGAGAACCGGTCGACGACGGCGCGGATCGAAGTGGCGCTGCGGACGGGCGCGTGGCCAGAGACGGGCGATCCCGCCGAGGAGACCGCCGCCTTCGCGCATCACCTGATGAACGCGATGCGCGCAGCGAAGGGAAGGCAGCTCGGCGTCTGCTGGGAGTATCGCGGCGAGGTCGGCGTCTAGTAGAGTGTCCGGCATGCCGCCGGTCAGTGAATGGTTCTCCGTTGCTCTCGATGATCTGGGCTTCACCCTCGATGTGAGGCCGCCGGGCCGCGAGGCATGGAGCGAACGGCTGCTCTGGGCCGACGTCAACCGGGTCTGCCTCGAGACGGAGCCGGGCTTCGAGGGGTCGGATCGCCTCTACGTGTTCACCCGCGCGCGGCCGGAGAGCTGGGTCATCCCCACCGAGGCGACGGGCGGATCGGCGCTCGTGTTCGCGCTCTGCGATCGCGGCCTCTTCAAAGCCGAGCTGGTGCTCGAGGCGACGTCGAAAGGCGAGGGGATCTTCTGCTGGCCGCCGCCCGACGCCGCGGTCGACTAGAGTCGTGTGGGCTGCGGCGCCACGCGAGCGGCGCCGATCCACGGATCGCCCGCGCTCGCGGGATGATCGAACCAGAGGCGGGCGCTCGCGACGTCACACATGTGAGCCATCGCGGCGAGCGGGCCCATGCGGCGCTGCTGGTTCGTGTAGTCGGCGAGCTCGCCCTCGGCGTAGCGGAGGCCGTTCTCGTGCGCCTCGGTCAGTACCACGCCGTAGCGTGTGAGCATCTCCATGCGGAACCTCTGGTGCGCGGCCTTGCCCTGCATGCTCGCCTTGTGCTGGAGCTGTCCGTCGGCGCCGAGGTCGTACTTCCACGGCTTCTCGAGATCGTGGAGGAACACGACGAGCAAGAGATCCGAGAGCGAAAACGGGAGCGGCCGCAGCGCGCTGAATTGATCGTGGAGCACGCGCGCGATGTTCATGACCTCGCACACATGGTCGAGATAGCCGCCGCGCCACGCTTGGTGGTTGTGCGTCGAGCCAGGCACGGTCGCGAACAGCGCCCGATGATCGGCGAGGATGTGCGCGCACGCGCTGCGATTCGGTTCGTCGATCTGCGCGACCAGGGCGTCGACGGATTCGTAGGAGATCATGCCCTCATTTTGACACGGCCGGTCCGCAGATGGGCGAGACGAGCTCCTCGGCTCGCTTGGCTCTCGTGGTAAGAAGGCGCATGCGAAACCTCCTCGTTGCGATCACCCTCTGCCTGTCGTCCTCTCTCGTCGTCTCCGTGGCTCGCGCCGACAACAAGTCGAAGGCCAAGGCGCCCGCGCCGGCGAAGGAGAAGCCCAAGGATTCGTGGATGGACGGCGTGACGACCTACAAGGTCCCTGGCGTCGACACCGCGTTCAAGGACCCCGCCGAGGCGTGCAAGGCCGAGGTCGCGCTGCTCGCCAAGAGCGGCAACAAGAAGACGTTCGAGGGCGTCAAGGAGGGCACCTCGTCGACGATGATGACCTGCCTGCTCAAGGAGTCGGACGGCTCGCCGTTCGAACAGTCGAACATCATCACGAAGGTGCTGCAGTGCCCGGAGACGACGTCGGCGCGCAGCTCGGACAACTCGGGCGAGTGGGCCTCGATGCGCTGCCACTGCAACGACAAGGCCGGCTGCCCCGCGAAGAAGTAGCCATCCGGCAAGAGTGGGTTCGCGGCAGTTGTCGGCAGTTGGTGCTGAAAGTTGCGCTTTGACGCGCGTCAATCGTGCGTCATCGTCGAGAGAAACCTTCGCACACTCGGCGTGACCGCCGGTCGGGTTTGCCGCACCTCGGCCGGCATCAGGTCGGATCCGTCAAAGCGGAAGACCGTCGCGTTCTTC
>CAZPEY010000029.1:15837-27983 GCA_964585665.1 uncultured Polyangiaceae bacterium
GCCGGGCTGTACCAGACCAGGGACTTGACGTTGGCGCCAAAGGGCATCCCATAGAGCTTGCCGTTGACGCTGCCGAGCGCCCGCCAGCCGGAGACGTAGTTTGCGTCGACGACGGCGCCGAGCTCCGGGTGCGCGACGACCTTGTTGGCGCGGGCGAGATCGGTCATCAGGCCCGGCGACGGGAGCAGCACAATGTCGGGAGCGTTGGCGCCGCTGACCCGATCGAAGACGTCCGCCTCGAAGGTGTCCGTGCCTTCGTAGTCGATCGTGATGCCGGTCGCTTGCTCGAAGGCGGCCCAGGACTCCTTCATCACGGTGCTCTCGGGCTCGAGGATCGGGCCGAGGAGCTTGACGTGCTTGCCAGCGTAATGCCGACCGACGGAGACAATGACGTTGTTGGGGTCGATCGTGACCGAGTCGCCGCAGGCCCCTGCAAGAGCCAGGGAGCAGAGGAGGAGCGGGGTCGGCCAGTGCCTAGATCTAAAAGGTGTAAGCATCCTTGACGCTACCATCGGACCCTGGCCGACTCAACGAGCGGGGCCGTGGCTCGTTGAGCCGCCAACCGCCCCCGGCTTGGCCGGTCGCTTTCGCACGACGGACGGTTCGCCGCGCGAGAGGCGGCTCGGTGAAGCTCACTGTTCGAAGCAGTAGAGCGCGTACTTCCAAGCGGACCAGGCGACGGCCCCCTCGATGATCTTGGTCCAATCCTGGTCCGTTTGGTTGGCGCTGCCGAGGATCAACCCGTTGCCGCTCTGCCAGTCATCGGTGCCAACGAACGTGCCATCTGGAGCCGTTGCGGTGAGCACTGAGCGATAGCGCATCGGATCGTTGACGACCGCCAGGGGCTGGATCGCTCCGAGCTCGTTGACATCGATCGCGTGGTTGAGCGTTCCGTCGACGAGGTCGCTCCAGCTCGTCGCAACGACCTCCCCGGTGAGCAACAGGTAGCGGCCGCTGGCATGCGTGAGGCGATCCCTGGCGGCCAGCGTCGGTGTGCTCAACCAGGCCTTGTAGGTTCCGCTGAGCTTGGCCGCGGTTGCGGCCGACTGACACCTGTCGTCTGCGTCGGCAAGCGAGCTGAGCTCAGCCTGTGCTTGTAGGGTGCTGGTGAGGAAGACGAGGCGATCGCCGGTGGGCGCGAGCAGGTCGGCGAAAGGGTGTAGATCGGCGCTCGCACCGTCGGCGGCTGGCGCCGCGTCGGAGCTTGCGTCATGCGGCGGCGCAGCGAGGTCGCCGCCGGGAGCTCCCAAATCGGCGAGCGCTCCGTCCTCGGCAGTCCCTCCGTCCTCGGCAGTCCCTCCGTCGAGGGGCCGGGGCCGCAGATCGGCCTCGTCACCGGGCGCAAGGTCGCCGATCGCGGCCCGGTCGAAGAGCCCCTCGAGGCGGTCGAGGTCGTAGCAGCCAGCGACGAGCACCCAGGCCAACCACGCGGCGCGCTTCATCGCGAGCCTCGCCGGGAAGCGCGCGCCCACGCGACGACGAGGCCGACGTCGACCACGGCCGCGATGCCCGCGGTTGCCAGCAGGGCGTAGCCGCCATAGAGCCTGCCGCGCAAATCGTCGACGCTGCAGGGCGCCGCGCGACAGGCCTGCTCCCGTCCGCCGTAGTCCCGCCCAACGGTGGCCACGAGCCCCGCTCCGGTGGCCGTCAGCAACAGCGTTGCGACGCCGACGCCAATCGCGGACGCACCAAAGGGGGCGCGAGGAGGACGCGGAGCTGCGCTCGCATCTGCTGCGGTAAAGAGGCGGAGAGCCTGCGGGACCGTGGGTGCAGGGGAAGGCGTGCTCGGCGCCAGAGAGCGAGCCGGCTCCGCGGGAGGCGGGCTCGCGACACCTGGTTGACGTTGACGCTCCTCTGCTTGCCTTCGCAGCCCTGCGACGCGGGCTCGTATGGCCGCGGCGTCAGAAACCCGCGGGTCACGAAGGTACCGATCGAATGCATCCGCGGCGAGGGTCCACTCTTCGAGTCGCTCGTAGCAGCGGCCAATGTTGTATTCGAGCGCAGACGCACTGGACAGGGCGCGCGCCGCCTCGAATTCGAGGATGGCCTCACGGTAGCGCGCCTGGTCATAGAGGCTGGCACCGCGTTCGTAGCGCTCGCGGGCCTCGCGATCGGTGGGCGTCTGTGCCGTCCCGAGCGAGGTCGTCATCAAGACGGCGATGGCGAGGATGGTGCGGAGCTGCATGTCGGGAAGACACACGCCAGCCCGCCCGTTGCACGAAAACCCGACGCATGACCGCCCAGCGCTCGGACGCCGGGCGGTGGGTCAGCCGAGCATGAAGCGCGACAGCCTCTCGAAGTCGGCGAGCGCCGCCGCGTTCTGGGCGAACGGATACTCTGCGCCCAGCGCCTTGGCGACGACGAAGCCCGACAGCAGCGAGAGGTCGTGGCCGTTGCCTGGCGTCGCGTACGATCCGCACCAATAGGTCGAGGCGCGCCCTTGCGTCGCCCGGAGCAGCCAGGCGCGGGCGAGGTTCGAGCTCGACAGGCAAGGGTGCGCCCACTCGTTCGAGATCGTGCGCTCGGGACTCTTCGGCAGATCGCGTCGGTTGTACGAGACCATCATCGGCAGGCCCTGGCCGCGCGCCGTCGGAACCCACGACGAGAGCACGAAGGTGTTCTCGTAGCGCATGCGCCCGTCCAGGTCGGAGAGCTCGAGGAAGTTGGCGAACCCGTCGAGTATCGTGCGCCGATGCTCCTCGGGCAGCACGGTCACGTCCGAGTGGGCCACCCCGCGGAGAAAGGTCGGGTCCGTCGTGTCGGGATATTCGATGCCGCCGAGCAGCGTGCGCTCGAGGAGACTCGGGGGCTCGAGCATCGCGAGCGCTGCGTGCGGGTTGCACGCGAACACAACGCGATCGAAGCCCGCCTCGCTCCCCGTCGCGGTCGTGATCGTCACGCTGCCTCGCGATCGTCGTACGCGCGCGATGGTCGTGCCGCGATGGATTCGCTCCTCGAACCCCTTCGATAGATGCACGAACACCTCGCGCGACGAGCCGCTCCAGGTACGCAGCTTGGCGCCGTGCTCCAGCGACACGATGTCCTCGATCGACGGGGCGATCGACGCGGGCACGCCATCGAGCTCGACGGTCAAGAACGACGAGCTGTGGATCGGCACGAACACGCGCTCCCAGAAGCGCGTCGAAATGCCGAACAGCTTGGCGAGCCGCCGCAGCGGAAACACGAGAAGCGGGTTGAGCGGAGAATATGCATAGAGCGAGGGCGTCTTGTCGCCGGCGAAGCTGCCGTTGACCCGCCGCACGAACGCGATCAGCTTGTCCCAGCGACGCAGATCCGCCTCGAAGCCTTGCGTCGAGAGTCCCTGCGCAAAGATCGACGCGCCGTCTTTGATAAAGAAGCGAAGCGTCGGCGCCATCTCGACGGCGACGCCGAGCTCGGCGAGCAGCGCTTCGTAGTTATGAAAGAGCGCGTCGGGCCAGGCGAGCACGCTGAGCCCCGTGACGATCTCTCGTCCGTCGACGCGCCAGGTGTGCGTCTTGGCGTTGCCGCCGATTTCCGGTTCGCGCTCGTAGACCGTGACGTGCGCGCCGCTGCGATGAAGCGCCCACGCGCAGCCCATGCCGGCAATGCCGGCGCCGATGATCGCGACTCGCGGTGGTGGTCTCATGCGTGTGCTCAGTTCTTGAGGGTGAACGGGTAGACGATCATCTCGACGCCGTCTGGCGGCGGCGAGAAGCGCGCGCCGCGCAGGACGCGCAGCAGGCACGCTTGCCCGAGCGGTGACGGAAACGAAGAGGCGTGAATGCGCGCGTCGTGCACCGAGCCGTCCGCGCTGAGCCACCAGCGCACGTAGACCTTGCCACGTAGCGCAGGGTTCTCCTCGATCGCCTGGTCGAGACAGGCGTGCACGGCTGGCATCAACTGGCTCACGGTGGCCTTGAGCTCGTCGCGCCGCGCATCTTGCCGCGGATGCACCGGGCACGCGGCGTTGGCGCCGTCGGCCGTGTGCTTCGAGACGCCGCCCGGCGGGCAGGCGCACAGGCCCTCCTCGCCGATCGGTACGAGGCCGGACGCGCAGCAGCCGAGCTTCCTGCCCTCGGGCGTGCACCACGCCAGGAAGCTCGGCGGACACTGCGTGTTCCCGGTGGGGCGCGCCTCGAGGTCGTTGCAGTGCAGGGCGAGGGGCGCTGCGGCGCTGGGTGTGCTCGCATCGGCGGACGCGGGCCCCGCATCGACCGGCGCCGTCGCTGTAACGCTCGCGCTCGGCGTCGATCGTTCGGGCGACGAGGTCGAGCGAGCCTGCCACTTCCAGGCGACTCCCGCCGCGAGCACGACGAGGATCGGGATCGCCAGCAGGCTCGCCCGTCGTCGCGGTGCCGGTTCCATCGTCGCCGCGGGGGTTGGCGCTACCCCGGGGGGTGGCGCGGTCGACTCGGCTTGAGTGGCGGCGAGCGCCAGCGAAGCGTCAGCGGCTGTCGTCGCCGCTGCGAGCGTCGCCGCGTGCGCGAGGTTCGGGTTTGAGCTGACCCCGATCATCCGCCCGAGCTCGGCCGCCACCTCCTGCATCGTCGGGCGCTGCGCGGCGTCCTTGGCGAGCATCCGCTCGACCAGCGCGATCACCGCGGTCGGCACCAACGGGGCGAGCCTGGCCAGCGAGGGGATCGGCTCGCTCAGATGGAGATTCAGGAGCGCCAGCGGCGACGTCCCGGGGTCGATCGTGAACGGGGGGCGCCCGGCGACGAGCTCGAAGAGGATGCAGCCGAGCGAATACACATCGGCCTTGCCGTCGACGGAGGCAGCGCCGCGGCACTGCTCGGGCGCCATGTAAAGGGGCGTGCCGAGCACCGCGTGGGTCGCCGTGTTCGCCGCGATCGCGCCGGCGCTCGCCAGCTTGGCGATGCCGAAGTCGAGCACCTTGGCCCGCTGCCCGTCGAGCCCGAGCGGATCGGCGACCAGCATGATGTTGCTCGGCTTGAGATCGCGATGGACGATGCTCTTGTCGTGCGCGGCGGCGAGCGCGTGCGCGATCTGCCAGGTGATGTGGAGCGTCGCCTCCAGCGTGAGCGGCGCGCGCGATCGACGCAGGCGGTCACTAAGGGTCTCGCCGTCGAGCAGCTCCATCACGATGTACGCGGTGCCGTCGGGCTGGTAGCCGTGCTCGTGAATCTGCACCAGGCTCGGGTGGGCGATGCGATTGACGGCGCGCGCCTCGTTGAAGAAGCGCGTCACCGTCGCCTGGTCGCGGGCAAACGACGGGTGCAGCACTTTGATCGCGACGCGGCGCTCGATGGCCTCGTTGAGCGCTTCGTACACGGCGCCCATGCCGCCTTCCCCCAGGCGGCGCACGACGCGGTACGAACCGACGTTGTCCCCGATCTCCATCCTGGCCGACTCTACTCCGACCACCGCGGTTGGGCACCTTGGACCTTCGGCGCGTCTTCGTGGGGTTCTCCGAGGATGACGCACACGGCGGCATCAAGGCGACGTCGCGGTGCTGCGGGAGGCGCTCGAGCGTCTAGCTCGCTACCTGCATCCCTCTGTGGCATCTTGTCGCGATGAGAACACTTGTGCTGGTCGTCGTGCTTGCGGTTGCGGGTCCCGTGTTCGCCACCGACGTCATCAATCAAGACAACAAGGCCTACAAGATCACGATCCTCGACGGCAGCTACACGTCTACGAAGACGGTCGGGGCGAACGGCAGCCTCTACGGCGTGTGTGGGTCGGGGCCCTGCACGTTCTCGATCAAGGGATCGAAGATCAGCGGGATCGGGAAGAACGATCGCCTCGTCATCCGCGGCGGCACGATCAAGAAGAACTAGGCGCAGGCCGCTGGCGCGCGGGTGCGTCGTCGTCCTGGTGTCCGCCTCTTCGGCACGCTAAGAACGAGGACGATGACCGGACAGAGTGGCGCGGAAGAGTCCTACGCGGCGTGCAAGCCCAACATCTCGGGGGCCGGTCGACGCCGTCGTCGACAGATCGGGATCGCGCTGGCGGTGGGCGCAGGCGCGCTCACCGCGGCGTTCGTCGTGCTGCGCGTCGCGTGGTACACGCGGCTCTTCCTGTTCTTGCCGGTCGCAGGCGCGGCGATCTCGCTGCTCCAGGTGTCGCGCAACACCTGCGTCGCGCACGCGGCGGCGGGGACGTTCGAGCACGAGGACTTCTCGACCACCAAGCAGAGTGCCGACGACGCGGCGGCGAGCCGTCGCGTGGCGGCGACGATCTATCGAGACGCGCTGTTGCTCGGCGCGGGGGCTGCGGTGCTCGCGGCAGCGACCGCCCTTCTGCGGTAGGTTCCGGCCCAGCAGCCATGAGCGACGAGAGAGATCCCGACCACAACGAGTTCTTCGCGATCTACCTGCCGGCGAACCAGACGCTCGCGACGCTGGGTGCCTGGCTCGCGCAGCGCATGCCAGGGGCGACGCTCGGCGCCGACGGCGTCGTATCGGTGGCGCGGCGAACCCAGGCTCCGTCGCTGCTGCGCGCGACGCTCGATGCGTCGCCGGCGATCCGCGCCGAGGTGATCGCGCGCGCCAAGCGCGGCAATGCCGCGCTGCGGGCGGTGCTCCGACCGGTGATGCAGCGGCTCAATCTCGAGGTCGCCGACGAGCGCGCGAAGTTCGACGATCTCTACGAGGTCTTCCGCGCGCTCACGGCGATGCCCGGCGCCGTCGGTGTCATCGAGAGCGACGCCGATCGCTTCGTCGAGCTCTACGTCGGCGAAGCGGAAGACGCGCTCGCTGTCATCGACCTCGCGGACTGACCCAGCCGTCACGCACGATGCGGCCTAGTCGCCCGGGGGCTTTGCGACGAGCAACCCTTCGCGCTCGGCGGCGCGGCGAAGGCGCTGCTTGAGACGCTCCCAGCGCTTGCGCAGCGCGACGGTGGCGGCGCCCTCGGCGCCGAGCACCAGGGCGACCTCGTCCCACGCCATGCCTCGATCGAGTCGCAGGATGAGCAGCGTCTGATCTTCCTTGGTGAGCGTTCGCCGGAGAACGTCGAGCTGCTGCGCGGCAGCCGAGCGTGAGAAGGTCCGGCTGGCGGTCGCCACGCTGACCGCAACGCGCTCGTACTCGCTGTCGCGCAGTGGCCGCGTTCGATCGCGCGCGCGGGCACGGCGGAAGCGAAGGGCGCAGCGATACGCGATCGCGTAGGCCCACGTGCGAACGGTGCTGCGGCCGGCAAACGTCGGCAGCGCCTTCCAGAGCTCCTCACCGAACTCCGAGAAAGCCTCGCGCGCCGCCTGATCGTCCTGCAAGACCGTCGCGAGGTAGCCGAGGATCCCTGGACCGTAGCGCTCCACGATGAGGGTCGCCGCGTCCGTCAGGGTCCCCTCCCTGAGCAGCGCGGTCAGGCGCCCCTCGATCTCCAGCACCTCAGAACCGTTCACGTTATCCAGAATCGTACACGATCGTGGTCACATCGTGCGGAGGCGGTGACCAACGGAGGCGACCCAAACCGAGGAGCCCTCATGTCCTTCAGTTTCCTTGACCCCGAGTTCCGCCGCGACCCGCACCCCGTACTTGCCCGCCTGCGCGAAACCGATCCGGTGCACAAGTCGCCGTTCGGCTGGATCCTCACGCGACACGCCGACGTGCTGCGGCTCAATCGCGATCCGCGCTGCGGGCGCGATACACGCAAGCTCCGCGGTGGCGGGTTCGCTTCGCGCGCAGTGGGCCACGACGGATTCGCCGAGATGCTCTCGACGTTCCTATTGCACCTCGACGCACCCGACCACACGCGCATTCGCCGCCTGATGTCGTACGCCTTCACGCCGCGAGCCGTCGAACAGATGCAGGCGTCCGTCGAGCGCGTCGCCCGGGAGCTCGTCGACAAGCTCGCGGGACGCGGTGAGTTCGATCTGATCACGGACTTCGCCGCGCCCCTGCCCGTCACGGTGATCTGCGATCTCATGCAGGTGCCGCGCGAGGACCTACCTCGTATCGTGAAGTGGAGTGACGCGCTGGCCGAGCAGGTCGAGGTCACGGCCACGGAGGAGCAGCTTGCCCAGCTCGACGTCGCCTACTTCGAGTTCAAGGCATATCTGGCGCGCTTCATCGAAGCGCGGCGGCGCGATCCCGGGACGGGGCTCGTCGATCGGTTGATCCAGGCGGAAGGGGAGACGGACGCGATCACGATGGACGAGCTGCTCGCCAACCTCATCTTGCTGCTCGTCGCCGGGCACGAGACCACGTCCAACTTGATCGGCAATGGAGTGCTAGCGCTCCTCGAACATCCCGACCAGCTGCAGCGCCTGCGCGCGCAGCCTGCTCTCGCGGCCAGCGCCGTCGAGGAGTGCCTGCGCTACGAGAGCCCCGTCAACACCAACGGTCGCTGTCCACACGAGGACATCGAGGTGGGCGGCAAGACGATCAAGCAGGGCCAGCTGATCATCTGCATGCTCGGCGCGGCGAATCGCGATCCAGCCGTGTTCGAGGATCCCGACCGTTTCGACATCACCCGGAGCCCGAACCCGCATCAATCCTTTGGTGGCGGTGCACACCACTGCCTCGGCGCGCCGCTGGCCCGACTCGAAGGGGCCACCGCGCTGCGCGTCCTCCTCGAACGCTACCCGACCCTGGAACTCGATCGTGAACGAGTCCGCTGGCGCGATCGCATCAACCTCCGCGGGCTCAGCGAGCTGGGGGTGAGGGTGGCACGTTGAGCAGGAAGTCCTTGATGAGCGCGAGCGGCCGCTCGGTATCGCCCAGCCACGGCGAATGGTCGATTCCCTCGAGCTCGACGTAGCGCGCTCCGGCGATGTGTCTGCCCAAGTAGCGGCCATGATCGACGAGGATCGCAGGATCGCCTACCCGGTGCATGACGAGCGTTGGACAGCGCACGGCGGGCAGGAGGTGGCGTACGTCGATTGCGAACTGCAGGAGGAGGAGGCGACGCACCGTTCCTGGACTGGCGCACTGGCGCTCGTAGCGGTTTCCCCAGCGGACGAAGTCGGGATCCCGCAGGCGGCTCGCCACGAACAACGGGACCGAGAGGCTCTTGGGCGTTCCCCAGGTCCCGACCCACCGGTCGATGACCGCGGCACAGTGCTCGGGCTGCATGCCGTAGGGGTAGTCCGCAGTGGCCACGAGGCGAGCGAACGTGTCCATCAAGATGAGGCCCTGGGTGCGCTCGGGATACTTGGCGGCGAACCCGATGCAGGTTGGCCCGCCCTCCGAGATGCCAAACAGAAAGGCGCGCTCGACCTTCTCGGCGTCGAGCACGGCACGAAGATCCTCGACGCGCTCCTCGAAGCTGCACTCGGGCGCGATTGGGTCGCTCATGCCGACGCCGCGCCGGTCGTAATGGATGAAGTGGGAAAACGAGGCGTAGGCGCGCAGCCACGCCGCGGCCTGCGGGGACTCCCACATGACTTCGATGTTCGAGATGAAGGGCGCGGCCGCCAACAGCGTCGGCGGGCCGGGTGGGCTTACGACCTGATAGGCGATGTGCGCCCCCGAGGAGGTCGCGTAGCGGGTGGCGTGGGCCTCGGGCAGGGCGGCGGGCGACGGTGTGTCCGTCTCGAGCGCTTCGAGCAACTCGGCGCTCGTTTGGAAGCGCCGCTCCGGCGCCTTCTCCAGGCAGCGAAACGCGACGCCTAGCAGGCGGCGTGCCCCCTCGTCCGATAGCAACGCTGGTGCGCTGGGGGGCGGATCGCGAAGCACGGCGGTCAGCACCTCGGCGCGGGAGCTCGCCTCGAAGGCGCGCCGTCCCGTGAGCACCTCATACAACACGGCACCGAGCGCGAAGTAGTCCGTGCGCGCATCCATCTTCTCGCCGCGCACCTGCTCGGGCGCCATGTAGTGGGTCGTGCCGAGGAGCGCGCCCGCCTCGGTCAAGCCGAGCGAGGGGACGTCCTCGCGCTCGACGAGCTGGGCGAGACCGAAGTCACCGAGCTTGGCCGTGCCTTGCGCGTCGAGGAGCACGTTCTCTGGCTTGAGATCGCGGTGGACGATGCCGACCGAGTGCGCCGCCGCAAGTCCGCGAGCGAGCTCCCGGGCCAGCTTCGTCGCCTCGGGCACGCCGAGCGGGCCCGCCCTCAGCCGCTCGCGAAGCGTCTGTCCTTCGACGAGATCGAGGACCAGGTAGGGCAGCGCTCCATCGACGCCTGCGTCGTGCACCGAGACCACATTGGGATGCGACACGGACGCCAGCGCGAGGATCTCCCGGCGGAAGCGATCGACCGAGGCGCGCCCGTGCCCCAGCAGCAGGACCTTGAGCGCCACGTCACGTCCCAGCATCTCGTCACGCGCGCGGTAGACCGCGCCCATGCCGCCCTTGCCGAGCTGCGACACGACGGTGTATCGGCCGACGCGTCGCCCCGGTTCGAGGTCGACGGGACCGAGAGGCTGCTCCGGTGCTCTCCCGAGAGCCCCGAGCAACTCCTCCAGGGAGCCGAGCTGTAGCGCGGTGTCTTCGCGGCTCGTCGTCACTGGCTCGGAACTGTAGCATGCCTGCGAGCGGAAGTTCTCGCTCGTCCCGACGGCGCATGGCTTCGGTGGTATCGTCGCAACCGATGAGCGCCCCTTTGACCGTGCCCGTCCTGTCGGCGCCACCATTTCTCGGTGCGCTGTTCGAGTTTCGCGACCGGCGCCTCGAGCTGTTGTTGCGGGTGGTCCGCGAGTGCGGGGACCTGGCGCGCGTCCCTCTCCTGCACAAGACCGCCTATGTGCTCAGCTCGCCGGCGCTCATCCACGCCGTGCTCACCGAGCAAGCGAGCTCCTTTCACAAGTCCGCGGTGCTGGCGAAGTTCTCGCGGCCGCTGATGGGCAATGGCGTGCTGGTCGCCGAAGGCGCCGCGCACCGACGGCAACGCAAGCTCATCGCGCCAGGGTTGAAGCCGAGTCGGATCGCGGGCTACGCGGCGACCATGGCCGAGGTCACCGAGCAGGCGCAACGCACGTGGGCGGACGGCAGCGTCGTCGACGTCGGCGCCGAACTCACCCGGATGACGCTCGAGATCGCCGCGCAGACGATGTTCTCATCGACGGCGGCCGAGCACGCCGAGGTGGTCGGCGAGGCGGTTCACGTCAACAGCCAGTACATGATGAACGGCGCCACCAGCCTGGTGAACTTCCCCTTGTCGTGGCCCACGCCCACGAACCTGCGGGTGCGGCGCTCCATCGAGCGGCTCGAGGAGATCGTCTTTGCGATGATCCGGCACCACCGGGCCGCGGGCGATCAAGGCGACATCCTGTCGATGCTGCTGGCGGCCAAGGACGAGGACGACGGCAGCACGCTGACGGACACGCAGGTCCGCGACGAGGTGATGACGCTGTTCGTCGCCGGTCACGAGACGACCGCGAGCAGCCTCACCTGGGCGCTGGTGCTGCTCGGCCAGCATCCGGCCGTCGCCGCGCGGCTGCGTGACGAGGCTGACCGCGTGCTCGCCGGTCGCGCGCCGACCTTCGACGATCTGCCGCGCCTGCCGTACGCGCTGCAGGTCTTCAAGGAGACGCTGCGCCTGTTCCCTCCCGCCCCCGTGGTCGGCCGCGAGGCGACGGCGCCCGTCCAGCTCGGCCCGGTGCAGCTGCCCGCTGGCACCTGGGTGCTCGCCAACATCTATGGGGTACACCGCCGGCCCGAGCTCTTCGCCGACCCGGATCGGTTCGAGCCGGATCGGTTCGCTCCCGACAGCGCCAAGCAGCTCCCGCGCGGTGCGTTCGTGCCGTTCGGCGATGGTCCCCGCGTCTGCATCGGCAATCACTTTGCGATGATGGAGGGACAGATCCTGCTGGCCTCGCTGGCGCAGCGGGTCGAGCTCCAGCCGGTCTCGTCGACGCCGATCGAGGCCGAGGCGCTCGTCACGATCCGGCCTAGGACCGCGGTGCGCATGCGGGTCAAGCGCCGCTGAGCGTCTTGTTCCACCCTGAGACGACGCGACTCGGGTTCGCCGAGACACGCGGGCTCAGTTCGCGGTGCCTTGAGTGGGGTCAAGGACAGGCGGTGGCACACGTGCTCTGCGTGCAAGCGACCACGTCGACCTCCCACTCGCCGAGCGCATCGAGGCAGGTCGGGGTCATCAGGCAGGTCTCCTTGCAGCTGCAGTACGTGCCGCAGGTTGGCGGGTGCGACGGAAAGATGCAGGTCAACTCGGCTTGCGTGCAGTTGCCGACGAGCGCGATCACGCCGGCATTGCACTGATCGTTGACGCACTGATAGCAAGCGTCGTCGTACACACCCGCCGC
>CAZPEY010000030.1:0-5670 GCA_964585665.1 uncultured Polyangiaceae bacterium
GGGGGAGGGCGCCTCCTCGATCACCTTCTGGTGGCGCCGCTGGACCGAGCAGTCGCGCTCGAAGAGGTGCACGACGTTGCCGTGCTGATCGGCGAAGACCTGGATCTCGGTGTGGCGGGGCCGCACGATGGCCTTCTCGAGGTAGACGGCGTCGTCCCCGAACGCGCTCTTGGCCTCGCGCTGCGCCCCCTGGTAGGCCGCGACGAACTTCTTCTCGTCGTCGACCAGGCGCATGCCCTTGCCGCCGCCGCCGGCCGCCGCCTTCAACATCACCGGAAAGCCGATCGCCCTGGCCGCCTCGAGCGCCTGCTCCGCCGTCGGGAAGCCGCGCCCCTCGGGGCCGTTGTTGCCCGGCACGACGGGAACGCCCGCCGCGGTCATCTTCTGGCGCGCTCGCACCTTGTCGCCCATCGCGTCGATGGCGTCGGCGGGCGGGCCGATGAAGACGACGCCGGCCTCCTTGCAGGCGCGCGCGAACTCGGCCTTCTCCGAGAGGAATCCGTAGCCGGGGTGGATCGCGTCCGCGCCGGCCTGCTTGGCGGCGCCGAGGATCTTGCCGATGTCGAGGTAGCTCTCGCGCGCCGGCGGTGGGCCGATGTGGATCGCCTCGTCGGCGGTGCGGACGTGCACGGCGTCTTTGTCGGCATCGGAGTAGACAGCGACGGTGCGGATGCCGAGCTCCTTGCACGCGCGCATGACACGGACCGCGATCTCGCCGCGGTTGGCGATGAGGATCTTCGAGATGGGCATGAGCGGCTTTTAATACGAGAAGTGCGCGGCGAGAAGGTGCTTCTACGTGGCGGGTCTTACCGGGCGTCGCCGGCCGCGGGCTGGCCGCCCTTGCGCGGATCGCTGGCACCCTCGAGGCGGCGCGGCGTGACGTGGATCGCCTGCACCGCGGCCGGCTCGCGCATCGGCGCCACGGTGTGGCCGCGGCGCTCGAGGCCCTGCTGGACGTCGACCGGGACGTCGCGCTCGACGAAGAGCTGGTTGGGCATCCACTGCGCGTGGATGCGCGGTGCGCCGATCGCTGCGGCGATGTCGAGCTGGTGGTCAAGCAGGTTGACGATCGTCTGGACCGTGGCGGTGACGATCTTGGGACCGCCGGAGCCGCCGACGCACAGCACGGGGCGGCCGTCCTTGGCGAGGATCATCGGCGTCATCGAGGACAGCGGGCGCTTGCCGGGCGCCACGGCGTTGGCGCCGCCGCCGACGAGGCCGAAGGCGTTGGGCGCGTCGGGCTGAACGGCAAAGTCGTCCATCTGGTTGTTGAGCAGGAGGCCGGTCTTCTCGTCGATGAGCCCGGACCCGAACGGCAGGTTGACCGTGGTCGTCAGCGCCGCGATGTTGCCTTCGCCGTCGACGACGCAGAGGTGCGAGGTCCCATGATCGTGCGGCGGATCGGCGGCGCCGCGCTCGCTCGGCATGCCGTATTGGTCAATTGACTTGACCTTCTCTGCGTCGAGCAGCGCGGCGCGCTCCTTGGCGTAGGCGGGCGACGCGAGCTGCTCCTGCGGGATCTTGCCGAACGCCGGATCGCCGAGCAGGCGGGCCCGATCGGCGAAGGCGTGCTTGAGCGCCTCGGCGACGGCGTGGTGGCTCGCCGAGGAGCCCTGGCCAAGCTCCTTGAGCGGCGGGCGCGCGTCGAGGATCTGCAGCGCCGCGAGCGCGGTCAGGCCGCCGGCCGGCGCGGGCGCGGCGTAGATCGTGTGGCCGCGGTACTGCCCGACCAGCGGCTCGCGCCAGGTCGGCTGGTAGGCGGCGAGATCTTCGGTCGTCAGGACGCCGCCGGCCCGCTTGACGGTCGCCACGAGGCCTTCGGCCAGAGGCCCATGATAGAGCGGGCGCGCGCCCTTCCTGCCGATCAGGCGCAGGGTGTCGGCGAGGGCGACGCGCCGCACGATGGTGCCCTCGGCGATCGGGTGCTGCGCGGGGCCGATCAACCCCTCGATCGGGCCCGTGCCGAGCTTGCCGCTCATGAACTGCGCGAGCATCGAGTAAAAGGGGCTGACCGAGAAGCCGCGGCGCGCCAGGCGCTCGGCCGGCTGGGTCGCCAGCGCGAGGCCCGCCTTGCCGAACCGCTGCTCGGCCACCTCGAGCCCGAGCGGCTCGGCCGGCACGGCGACGGCGAGGCCGCCCACCCGCGAGCGCAGCGGCACGGCCTTGCCTGCATCGGTGAACATGTCGCGGCTCGCCGCCTTGGGAGCGACCTCGCGAAAGTCGAGCACATAGGATCTCTGCGTCTTTTGATCCCAGTAGACGAGGAAGCCGCCGCCGCCGAGGCCGGAGCCGGCCGGGGCGACGACGCCGAGCGCCAGCGCCGTCGCGGCCGCTGCGTCCATCGCGTTGCCACCCCGGCGCAGCACCTCGGCTCCGGCGCGCGAAGCGTCGACGTGATCGGCCGCGACCATGCCAGCGCGGAGCGGCGCCGACAGCGGCGCCCAGGCCGCCGCCGTCGACGAGGAGGCAGCGATCGCCAGCAGCCCCATCGACGAGAGGCCGACGAGGCCGAGCCAAAGCGCGCGTCGCAGTCCAGGCCCGAAGTTGGGTCGGAATCGCGAGGAGACGAATGTGCGTGTTTGCATGAGCCTCGGTAGGGCTGTTAATCTCATACGGCCCTAGGAGACCGCGAAGAAATGAAAGCCCCGGTTACGCTCAAGATCAAGTTCAAGAGTGCGAGTCTGGATCAGTTCATCGAGCGCTACTCCGTCGACGTGAGCCGGGGTGGCATCTTCATTCGCACCAAGGAGCCGCTCGGCACTGGCACTCCGCTCAAGTTCGAGTTCCAGCTCCAGGACGGCGGGACGCTGCTCTCTGGCGACGGGACGGTGGTGTGGATCCGTGAGAACGATCCGGCCAAGGCCGTTCCCGGGCAGGCGCCCGGCATGGGCGTGCGCTTCGACCGCCTGACGCCCGAGAGTCAGAGCACGCTCGACAAGATCCTCGCCGAGAAGCAGAAGCGCGGCGAGGCGCTGTCCGAGTCGCGCTTCGAGGCGGGCCAGCGCGCCTCGGCCGCCGCGTCGGGGCAGGTGGTCGCGCCGCACAACGAGTTCGGCGGCGGAGACTCCAAGTCGCAGACGCCGTTGCCCGCGCCGATGCCTGGCTTCGAGTCGCACGCCGACGAGTTCCAGGAAGAGTCGACGCGCGTCATGCAGGACGAGATGGTCCAGGCGCTCGCCGCCTCGATCAAGGATCCGACGCCCGGCGCGGCCAAGGGCGAGCCGGCCAAGCCCGCCCCGGCCGCTGCCACGGCGGCGCCAGCGACGGCCAATCCGTTCTCCGATCCCGAGCCGACGCGCCGCGCCTCCGCCGAGCAGATCGCCTCGCTCAAGAAGCAGAGCGTCGAGAAGCCGTCGGTCGAGGAGCAGCGCGAGGCCAAGACGATGATGGGCACGGCGCCCAAGATCGAGGCGCCGCCCAAGGTCGATCTGCCGCCCGCGCCGCCCAAGCCGGTGGCCAAGGCCCCCGAGGCGGAGCCGGCCCGACCGTCGCCGAGTGATCTCGGCGCCGCGCCGATCGGCGGTGCGCCACCCGAGGCGCGCGGCGGTGGCGGAGGCATGATCGGCCTCGTCCTCGTCGTGCTGATCGCGCTCGGCGCGGTCGGCTATTTCGTGTTCTTCCGCGAGCCCGAGGCGCCGCCCAAGCCGACGGTCGCGACGCCGACGCCGACCCCGACGCCGACCCCGACGCCGACCCCGACCCCGACCCCGACGCCGACCCCGACCCCGACGCCAACCCCGACGCCAACCCCGACGCCGGCACCCAAGCTCAAGGTCGAGGTCACCTCCGATCCGGCGGGCGCCCAGATCATGGTGGGCACGGAGGACAAGGGCAAGACGCCGCTGACGATCGAGGTCGACAAGGCCGGCACCTCGCTCGAGCTGCACGCCTCGCTGCCGGGCTACGCGATGGTCACCCAGAAGGTCGACGTCAAGGGCAACGAGAAGGTCAACCTCAAGCTGGTTGCCGTCGAGCGCATCCTCGACGTCACGACGACGCCGGCCGCCGCCGATCTGTTCCTCGACGGCAAGAAGGTCGGTCGCGCGCCGTACACCTTCCGGAAGTTCGACACCAAGGCGCCGCACACCATCGAGGCGCGCAAGCCCGGCTTCCTGAACGCCAGCAAGGAGATCAAGGCGGACGACGCGTGGGAGCCGAAGGGCAAGACCGAGACGCTCAAGGTCGCGCTGACGCTCGAGGCGCAGCCCAAGGCGCCGCCACCCGGGAAGAAGAAGCCGGGCGAGGCCAAGCCGGGCACCGAGCCCAAGCCGGAGACGCCGCCGGGCACCGAGCCGAAGCCGGAGGCCAAGCCGGAGGCCAAGCCGGAGGCCAAGCCGGAAGAGAAGAAGCCCGAGGCCAAGCCAGAAGAGAAGAAGCCCGAGGTCAAGCCCGAGGAGCTCAAGGGGCCGGAGTTCGACGAGAAGCCGGCCAAGAAGCCTGAGCCGAAGCCGGCGCCAGAAGAGAAGAAGCCGGAGGCCGTGCCTGCGCCTGCCACGACGCCTTAGTCAAGCGTCTTTACTACTTAGTCAAGCCGCTTGTCTTTCGGCGCCGCTGCTGTTCGGCGGCGCGTGTAAGCCTCCGTCCACTTCGCCGCCCGCGCCGCCCGCCTCGACGAAGCCGCAGCCCGATCTGCAACCTGCCCGCGCGCCGCGCTACACCTTCAAGAAGATCCCCAAGATCGACGTCCACACCCACGTCGAGCCGGGCGCGATGGCGCGCGCCAAGACCCTGCTCGGCGCCGAGGGCACCGTGCACGTCGTCAACCTGTCGGGCGGCTTTTCGGGCAAGGGGCTCGAGGAGCAGCTCGCCGACGCCAAGCAGAGCGGCTACGCGACGGTGTTCACCAACCCGGACTTCCGCGAGCTCTTCCGCGGCCCCGGCGCGGGCACGCGCATGGCGGCGAAGGTCAAGCAGGCCGTCGAGCTCGGCGCGCGCGGCGTCAAGATCCACAAGGGCCTCGGCCTCGGCTACGGCACCGACGACGATCACTTCATCCCCGTCGACGACAAGGGGCTGGACCCGCTGTTCGACGAGGCGGGCAAGCAGGGCGTGCCGGTGTCGATCCACTCGGGCGATCCGCAGGCGTTCTGGCAGCCGCTGACGCCGGCCAACGAGCGCTTCGACGAGCTGCGCGTCCACCCCGGCTGGAGCTTCGCCAAGCACCCGGTGAGCTGGGAGCAGATCTTCTCGCAGTACGAGCGTCGCGTCGCGCGCCACCCCAAGACCACCTTCATCGGCGTCCACTTCGGCAACGCGCCCGAGGAGCCCGAGCGCGTCGGCAAGATGCTCGACAAGTATCCCAACCTCTACATCGACACCGCGGCGCGCGTGCCCGAGATCGGCCGCGTCGACGCGCGCCACGACGCGGCGCGGATGCGCGCCTTCTTCTTGAAGTACCAGGACCGCATCCTCTTCGGCACCGACGCGGGCATCGGCACCGACGAGCGCGATCTGATGCTCGGCTCGTCGGGCAAGGATCCGCCGGGACCGGACGACGTGGTGCGCTTCTTCGATTCGACGTGGCGCTGGTTCGAGACCGACGAGAAGAACATCCCGACGCCGACGCCGATCCAGGGGCGCTGGAACGTCGATGGCGTCAGTCTACCCGACGCGGTGCTCGAAAAGGTCTATTGGAAGAACGCGGCCAAGCTGCTCGGCATCAAGCTGCCG
>CAZPEY010000030.1:5770-9164 GCA_964585665.1 uncultured Polyangiaceae bacterium
ACTAGCGGGGGATGCGGCTGCAGACCGTCTCGGTGATGAGGCGGGTGACGACGTACGGATCGACGTTGGCGCACGGACGGCGGTCCTCGATGTAGCCCTTCTTGTCGACGGCGACCTGCCACGGGATGCGCACCGACGCGCCACGATCGCTGACGCCGTACTTGAACTCCTTGTACGAGCAGGTCTCGTGCTTGCCGGTGAGGCGCTCCTCGATGCCGTGGCCGTAGTTGGCGATGTGCAGCTCGTGCCGCTCACCGAGCGCCTGCGCGGCCTTCTCGCAGAGCTCGAACGACTCGCGCATGCCCTTGGTCGAGAAGTTGGTGTGGGCGCCGGCGCCGTTCCAGTCGCCCTTGACGGGCTTGGGGTTGAGCGTGGCCGAGACGCCGAAGTCCTCGGCGATGCGATAGAGCAGCCAGCGCGCCACCCACATCTGATCGGCGACGGAGACCGGATCGCCTGCGCCGATCTGGAACTCCCACTGCGCCGGCATGACCTCGGCGTTGATGCCCGCGAGCATCAGGCCCGCCTCGATGCACGCCTCCATGTGGGCCTCGACGATGCCGCGGCCGAACACCTCGTCCGAGCCGACGCCACAGTAGTAGCCGAACTGCGGCGCGGGGAACCCGTTGTCGGGCCAGCCGAGCGGCTTGATGCCCTCGAAGAACGTGTACTCCTGCTCGATGCCGAACCACATCTCGTGGGCGGCGTACTGCTTGGCCACGGCGACGAGCGCGGCGCGCTTGTTCGACGGGTGCGGCGACATGTCCGTGTTGAGGACCTCGCAGAGGACGAGCTTGTCGGCGCCGCCGCGCACCGGATCGGGACAGACGAAGACGGGGTTGAGCACGCAGTCGGACGCGTGCCCGTGCGCCTGGTTCGTCGAGGAGCCGTCGAAGCCCCACGTCGGCGGCTGCTCGCCGGTCTTCACGATCTTGGTCTTGCAGCGTAGCTTCTGCGTCGGGACTGCTCCGTCGATCCAGATGTATTCGGCTTTGTAGACAGACACGGCGAGCGACCTCCTTGGGGTGGGATGGCGGCAAGAATTTGACGCACCTCGCCACGGAGATCAACGCAAGAGATCAAGAAACGGAATCGGAGAGGGAGCGCAGGCGGCCGCGGTCGCCGGCGGCTTAGCCGTCGTCTTCGGCCAGGACGATCAACCGATCGCCGGACTCGGGGGCGAACGCGGCGGTGCGGTTCCTGGGGTTGAGCACGACGCCGTGGTTCTGGTGGCGCAGGTTGTGGAGCTGCAGGCCGAAGGCGACCTCGCCGCGCGCCTTGGCGCGCAGCGCCAGCTCGTCGAAGGTGACCGGCTGGCCGGGGCGCGCGTAGAGGCGGAGGTCCTTCAAGTAGATCTCCGAGCCCTCGGAGCGAAACAGATCCTCGAGGATCGGCCGGACGCGCGGCTCGTGGGTCACCTGCGCGAGCACCATCGACACCATCTCGTTCGAGATCACGATGTCGTTGATCTCGGTCGTCGCAGCGAGCTCGCGGTTCTTGGGCTCGAGGATCTCGCTGCACACCTTCTGTGGCGTGGCGAGCTGCTTCTTCTGGATGCGGAAGTCGCGCAACAGCAGGAGCGCGATGATGGCGCGCGTGTCCGCTTCCTCGGAGGTCTTGGCGCGGCTCGCGTCGCCGAGGACGAGGACGGTCGGGTACTGGGTCGGCGAGATCTGCTCCATCAGCGAGCGGGAGGTGAACTCGCCGACGATGTGGCGCACCGAAACGGCCTTGCGCTGCGGGCAGTTCTGACGGATGAGCTGCTTGCGCTCCTCCTCGGGCAGCGAGCAGACCATCGTCACCGTCGAGCCCTCGCCCACATAGTTCTCGAGCTCGGTGATGATCGGGAAGACCTTCTCGTTCCAGCCGAGGATCAAGAGGTGCTCGATGACCTTCTTGCCCTGGCCCTCGGGGCGCGGCTGGTTGGCCAGGCGGTGCGGTCCGGCGTAGGGCTGACAGACGATGTGATCGTCCTCGGCGATCACCAGGATGTCTTCGTCGGCTCCGACGGTGCGATCGGCCGGCGGGTTGAGCTCGTGCGCCGAGCCGTCGCGCTTGGCCAGGCCGATCGGGCAGGCGTTGGGGAAGTCGAGGAGCAGGTCGCCGAAGCGCTTGCCGACGAGCGCCGGGGCGGTGAAGTAGTGCACCTCGTTGCCAGCGAAGCGCAGCAGCTCGTCGTACACCGACGACAGGCCCGAGATGCGCGAGGTCTGGAGGATGATCTTCGAGATGACCTCGTTGGTCTTGACGACGCTGGCGCGCCGCTGCGCCGCGATCTCGGCGATCTCCTGGTTCTCGGCGAGCATCACCTCGGCGGTGACGCGCAAGCGATCGACCGCGCCTGCGGTGCTGCGCACGTCCGGGTGGTTGAAGATCGCGAGCAGCGACTTGATGACGCGACCGTCCGAGCGGTTCGGATCGTCTTGATCGGTCTCGTCGGCGAGCACGACGATGGCGCGGCTCTGGTCGAAGCCGACGCGCGCCAGATCCTCGATGCTCACCGCCGAGCCGGAGCGGACGACGATCTTGACCTTCTTGCGGTGCGCGAGCTTGCTGCGCAGCGCGTCCTCCATCTCGACCTTGTCGCGCTCGGCCATCACGACGACGTTGAGGCGGCGCTCCTCGATGTTGGCCTCGGCGAGCTGCTCGATGACCGAGAAGATCTTCTGCGACCAGCCGAGGATGAGGAAGTGTCCGGACTCCATCACCGGCGAGCCGCCGCGGCGGATCGCGTCGAGGCGCGCCTGGAAGTTGCCGGAGAGCGCCGAGATCAACAGGCCGGCGACGATGACGCCGAGCACGGTGTCGATCGTCGAGACCAGGCGGGTGCCCATCCCCTTGTCGTCGCCCATCGTGCCGGCGTCGAGGATGCGGGTGAAGTAGAACCAGAACGTGTTGCCGAAGCCCTCGCCGACATCGAGCGAGAAGATCAGCGCCACCGCGGTGTGCAAGAGCACGACCAGCATCGACAGCACGAACAGCAAGAGGAGCTGGCGACCCGCTCCGCTCGATAGGAACTGGTCGGTGCGATACCGGAGCCGCGCTCTCCACGATCGTTGATGGGCCATGGTTGGGGCGCCATCGTAACAAAGTTTCGCGCTAGAGTGTTGCGGTGAGCACCTCGCCGAGATCGGAGCTTCGCCTGCACTTTGCCAAGGACGCGCACAAGTTCTCGGCCGCCCACATGACCCTCTTCCCCGACGGCAGCAAGGAGCGCCTGCACGGCCACAACTACCAGGTCGGCGCGGTGCTGGAGCTGCACGACGTCGGCTTCCAGCAGATGCTGCCGTTCGAGCACATCAAGGACGCGCTGGCCGGCATCTGCAAGGTGTTCCGCGAGCGGGTGCTGCTGGCCGAGCTCAACCCGTACTTCGAGAAGCTGGTCGACGACGGC
>CAZPEY010000030.1:9174-27558 GCA_964585665.1 uncultured Polyangiaceae bacterium
GCGCGGGCAGCGAGGGCGAGGCGTTCCTGTCCTTCGCCGAGCTCAAGCAGGGGATCCGCGGTGTCTGCGAGGAGCTCGACGAGCGCGTGCTGCTGCCGCGGCGGGGGCGTGGCCTGCGCATCGTGCGCCACGACGCCGAGGAGCTCGAGATCGTCGCGTGCGGGAAGCGCTATGTGTTTCCCTCCGACGAGGTGGTGCTGCTCGACTACGACAACGTCGTCACCGAGACCCTCGCCGAGCATGTCGCGGCGCGGCTCGCGACCGTGTGGGCGGTGCTGGCGCAGCGCGGCCTGGTGCGATCGATCGAGGTGACGGTGCGGGAGACGCTCGGCCAAGGCGCATCGGTCAAGCGCGCGCTGTGACGGGCGCGCTGGCGGTTACTCGTTCGAGGGGATCGGCAGGACCACGCCGGTGAGCTTTCCGGATCTCGTGGCGTCGCACAGGAAGTAGATGCTCTCGGCGACGTCGGCGGGCGTCGTCGAGGTCTTGAGGAAGGGCGCGGCCTGCTTGAGCATCTCGGTGTCGACGGCACCCGGCGCGACGCAGTTGACGCGGATGCCGTGCGGTCGGCCCTCGACCGCCAGCACCTCCGTCAGCCCGACGACGCCGAACTTGGCGGCGGCATAGGTCGACGTCCCCGCGAACTTGGTCGTGTTGGCCAGGCCGCCGAGCGACGAGAGGTTGACGATGGCGCCGGGGCGGCGCGCCGCGATCAGGCGGCGAAAGAGGGCGCGACTGCACAGCCAGGCGCCGACGAGGTTGGTGTCGAGGACGCGCCGGAAGTCCGCGAGCCGCTGATCGACGAGCGGCGCGACATGCACCGCGCCGGCGTTGTTGACGAGCAGATCGACGGTGCCGAAGGCCTCGCCGATGCGATCGAAGGTGCGCTCGACCGCCTCCTCCTCGGCGACGTCGCCCGGGCAGGCCAGCGCGGCGTGCCCGCTCGCGGTGATGGCGGCGGCGGTGGCGTCGAGCTGATCGCTCGAGCGCGCCATCAGCGCGACCCGCGCCCCGGCGGCGGCGAGGCGGATCGCCGTCGCTCGACCGATGCCGCGCCCTGCGCCCGTGACGAGCGCGACGCTTCCGGCAAGAGGGGATTGCTGCATGGCCCGACGCTAACATACGATGCGGCGCGTGTTGGATTGGATCTCACTTCGCAACGTGGGGCGGCTGGTGGTGCTGCTTCTCCTGGGGATGATCGGGCGGGGCGCGGCGCGCGCCAATCCGCCTGGGCCGCCTGCCGTGGTGGGCAACTCGATGCTCGCCAAGATCTTCGCGCGCGGCGTGGTGCGCGTCGGGATGTGCCCAGGGCTGACGCCGTTCGTCGTCGAGGGCAAGGCGGTCGAGGAGCTGGCGCCACTGCTCGACGGCGCGGCGATCCACCCGGCGCTCTCGGTCGACGGCCGGAAGCTCGCCGGCTTCGACGTCGAGCTCGCGGCCGAGGTGGCCAAGGCGCTCGGCGCTCGCCTCGAGATCGTCGTCGTGGACTCGTTCGAGGCGCTGCTGCCTGGCCTCGTCGAGGGGCGGTATGACTTCGTCGCTTCGGGCCTGACGCGAACGCTGCAGCGCGCGACCAAGGTCGCCTTCTCCGATCCCTATTTCTCCTCGGGGATCGAGGTGCTGGTGCGCGACGCGAAGCGGCACGACACGGTCGCCGCCCTCAACGTGCCCGCCAGCCGCGTCGCCTATCGGCGTGGGACGACGGCCGAGTTGCTGGTCGAGCGGCGGCTCGACAAGGTGACGCGCGTGCCGATCGAGAGCCGCGAGGCGATCTTCGCCGCGTTCGACGATCCGACGATCGCTGCGGTGGTCGCTGACACGCTGGTGGCGCGCGATGCCGAGGTGAGGAAGCGCGCCAAGACCGTGCTCACGACGCTCGAGGATCGGCGCTTCTCGACGGAGCACCTGGCGATCGCCGTCCCGCTCGGCGAGCCGGACTGGCTCGGGTGGATCAACCTTTTCTTGAGGGAGAGCAAGTCGCAGGGCGCCTTCCATCGCGCCGCCGCGCGCTACAACGCCTGGTTCAGGACCGAGCGATGAAGGACGCGACCACCAAACAGAGTCGTCGCGTCGGCTGGTTCCTGGTCGGCCTGCTCGTCGCGATCATCGTCGAGATCGCGGTCGACTGGAACGCCACCTTCTACGAGATCACGGTGCTGCGCGCCTCGCTGCAGCAGAAGGGCGAGAACTACGCCGACATCCTGCGTCAGGCGGCGACCGACGCGATGCTCGCCTACGACTGGGACGCGCTCGATCGCCTCTCGGCCCGCCTGTTCGACGATGACGACGTCGTCTACGTGCGGTTCACGGACGTGCTCGGCAACACCATCTACGATCGACTGCGGGTCGACTTCGGCAACGAGTTCAAGAAGAAGCGCGGGGCGTCGTTTCGTGTCCAGTACCGACGGGTGATGGATCGGGACGCGCGCGGCATCATCAGCGATCCGGTGGCGCTCAAGCAGCGCTACGAGGCGAGCCGCCACAAGGACATCATTCAGAAGTTCAACGATCTGCAGATGAGCCTCGTGCGGCGCTTCTCGACCCCCAAGGCCGGCCCCGAGGAGGTCGCGCGCACCCTCTATCAAGATCGCCTCGCGGATCGGGAGGGTGGGCTCGATCGCTCGGTCAGCTACTCGGTTGGCGCCGTGACCAACGAGCTTGGCGATCCCTTCGGCACGATCTTGATCGCGTTCCGCCACGATCGCCTGAACTCGGGCACGCGCATGAAGCTGTGGAAGGGCTCCGCGATCACGCTCTTCTTCGTCGGGCTGATCATCTTCCAGAACATCTCGGCCCGCCGCTCGAAGCTGCGGCTCGAGGCGCTCGAGCGCGCGCTCGCTCAGGCGCGCGGCGCGGTCGCCGCCGTCGAGAAGCTGCCCGATCCGCAGAGCGGCGTCGCGCTCCACCGCATCTCCATGCCCAACGACGTCGGCGGCTCTCTGTGCATCACGCGGCCGCGCGGCGACGGCGGAACCCTCGTCCTCCTCGCCGAGCCGACCCAGCCTGGCATCGAGGCTGCCTTCGCGCAGGTGGCGCTGGCCGCAGCGTTCGCCAACCTGGACGCCGCGCTGATCGACAAGTCGGTGCGCGCCACGATCAGCGAGCTGCGGCGCGCCTACGAGGCCGCTGCGAATCGTGCGCCCGTCGAGCTCGCGCTGCTGTCGGTCGGGCCAGAGCAGGTGACCGGCGAGGTGACCGCGGGCGTGCAGATCTGGGAGGCCGATCGCCTGATCGAGGCGATCGCCAGCCCCGGGGGCGCGCAGCCGGACGGCAAGCCGACCGCCATCCCGGCGACCGCCGCGTTCTCGCGGCCGCGCACCAAGCTGCTCGCGATCTCGCTGCTCCGAACCGAGCTCCTGGAATCGATCGTCACCAGCCCGGCTGGGATCGCCGCCGAGCTCAAGAAGGCGTGGGACGAGGAGGCGTGGTCGATCCGGCAGCGCGACGCCTGGCTCCTCGTCCTGGCACCGGTTCCGCCAAAAGCGACGGAAAACGTTTGATCGCACTTCACCAGAGGGTAAGATGAGGTGCTCCTTATCAGACCCGACCGCCAAGCGACGATGACTGCCTCCAACCTGACCGATCCCCCAGGCTCTCCAGACCCGACCGCGCCAGAGGCCGGCGGGGTGGTTGACGATGCCGAGGGGACGATCGTGCTCGAGGAGGTCTCCGTCGCCATGCAGCTGCCGCAGGCGCCACCCGCCGCGCCGCCGGCTGCACCGCACCGGCCTCCGCCACCGCCCCGCGCCCCTCATCCGCCGCCACACGCGGCGCATCCGCCTGCCACGCCACCCCGCCCGACCGCGGCCGCCGAGGCGGCCCAGCTCATCGAGGAGTCGACGATCGCCATCCCGAGCGAGGCGCTCGAGGCGGTCGAGGTCGAAGAGGTCCCGAGCGCTCCCACCGCGCCCCCAGCGATGCCCGTCGATCCCGAGGGCGTCACCGAGCGCGCCAAGCGGTTGGCGGTACAGCTCTTCGGGCTCGATCGGACCGCCACGCTGTCCGGGATCTACGAGCGTGAGCTCGAGACGCTGCAGACCCGGCCCGAGGCCGAGGTGGCCCAGCCGCTGGCCGAGCTCCACCACGAGATCGGCGAGCTCGTCGAGGGAGCCGGCGACGCGGGCAGCGCGGTCAAGTTCTACGCCAAGGCGCTGTCGGCCGACCCGTCGTTGCATCCCAACGTGTGGGCGATCCGGCGCATCTTCGAGTCGCGCGGGCTGTGGCCGAACCTGTCGCGGCTGCTCGACGCAGAGCTGCTGGCAGCGCACCGTCCCGAGGAGCGCGCCGAGCTGCTGCTCGAGAAGGGCGAGCTCTGCGAGGATCGGCTCGGGGATCCAGCGACCGCCCAGCGCTGCTTCGAAGAGGCCGTCGCGGCGCAGCCCGGCAGCCTGCGGGGCTGGCAGGCGCTCTATCGGATGGCGCGCCGCGCCGAGGATACGCCGCGCACGCTGGCGGCGCTCGACGGACTGGCCGCCGCGACGACCGACGCGGGGCGCAAGGTCGCCGCGCTGCTCGAGCGCGCGCGCCTCGACGAGGAGCTGCACGCCGCCGATCCGAGGCCGGCGCTCGAGACCCTGGGGCGGGCGCTCGCTCAGGGCGCGCTCACCGAGCGGGTGCTCGACGAGATGGAGCTTGTCGCCGAGCGCGCGGCCGATCGCGACGTCCTGCTCGCGGTCTGGGAGCAGCGCGCCCAGGGCGCCTCGGCTTCCCTCCAGGTTTACTATCGGCTCCGTCAAGCGCGGGCCTGCAGCGATGACCCGACGCGGGCGCTCGGGTACCTCGATCAGGCGCGCCAGCTCGAGCCCGACAACCTCGTCGTCCTCTGGGAGCGCCTCGAGGTCGTGCGCGCGCTGCCCGACGTGGCGCAGCGCACCCAGATCCTGGGCGAGGTGATCAGCGAGGCGAGGCTCAGCGACAAGGCGGTCCCGGCGGGGTTGCTGCTCGAGCTGCGCGGCGTGCTGCGGGCGAGCGGCGACCCGGCCTCGCTGGCCGCCGTCGAAGCAGAACTCGAGTCGACCTATCCTCAGCTGTGGCGCCTGCACTGGCAGCGCGAGCACGAGGCCGTGCAGGCTGGCGATCTCGAGGCGCTGGTGCAGTGCCTGCTCAGCGAGGCCAAGGCGGCCGACGCCGCGGACGACAAGCGCTGGGCGGCCGCCGCGCTGTGGGAAGCGGGCTGTCTGCTCTGCGACGTCAAGGGAGAGATCGATCGCGGCGTCGAGCTGCTCCGCCAGGCGTATGGCCGTGTGCCGAGCGAGTCGATCTTCGAGGCCACGGCGCGGGCCTATGAGCGGGCCGCCCAACCGGTGGCGCTGGTCGAGCTGCTCGAGACGCGCCTCGCGTCGACGGCCCCCGCCGTCGGTCCCGGCGAGCGGCTGCGGCTGCTCGAGCGTCTCGCGGCGGCGCGCGAGCTGGCGCTCGGGGATCTGCGCGGCGCGGCGGCGGTGCTCGATCAGCTCGCCAAGGCCCGTGCGCCGGGCCTGCTCTATCGGCACCGGCGCGTCGATCTGTTGCGGCGCGCGGGTGCTTGGGAGGAGGTCGCTGCCGAGCTCGCCGAGCTCGTCGATGCGAGCGATCCCGAGCAGCGGGCCGACCTGTGCCTCGAGGCGGGCGAGATCAACGAGCGACTGGGCAAGCTGCCGGTCGCCATGCAGTGGTATCGACGGGCTCTCGAGCAGCGCCCGAGCGACCGCCAGGCGCAGAAGGCGCTCGAGGAGCTGTCGCACCAGGGCTCCGCCGAGGCGGGCCCAGGAGAGGCCGATCTGTTCGCGCTCGCGCAGGCGCTGCGCAAGCAGCTCGACGCTACCGCCGATAGCGACGAGGCCGCGCGGCTGCTCACCGAGCTCGGCGTGATCAATGAGGTCGAGCGCAAGCGACCCGCCGAAGCGGCCCAGAACTACCTCGATCTGCTCGATCGCAAGCCCGACGCGAGCGAGGCGCTGCTCGGACTCTATCGCGTCTACCGCACGCAGCAGGACTGGAGCAAGGCGGCCGCGATGCTGGAGCGCCACGCCGGCGAGGTGTCGAGCGAAGCCGCGCGTGCCGAGCTCCTGCTGTGGGCCGCCGAGATCCATGAGGATCGGCTGCGCCAGTCTGACGCCGCGGCCGATCTGTTCGCGCGCTCCATGCAGGCGCACCCGACGTCTCACGCGGCCCTTGGCTTGTTCCGGGCCGCGGTGCGCGCCGCCGATGGGGGGCGCCTCGCGACCGCGCTGGCCGCCCTCGCCGAGGTGCTGCCGCCCGGCAGCACGGCGCGAGCCGTCCGGGAGGAGCAAGCGGCGACGCTGCTGGCGACCGACGAGCGGCAGGGCGCGCTCGAGGTGCTCGGCGCCCTCGCCGCCAGCGGCAACGAGCCCAGCCTGGCCGCTCGCCTGGAGCGCCTCGTTGCAGCCGCAGGCGCCGACGATCGTCAGAGCGTCGAGCTGTCGGTCCGCGAGCTGTCGCAGGCGGCGGCGAGCGCGGGCTGGAACCACGCCTGGACACGGCGCGCCGCGGTGCGAGCCGCGCTGGCCGCGACCGGCGCGGCAGAGGGCCCGGTGACCCTGGCGACCGACGGACTCGAGGCGCGACGCGACGCGGTGCTGCTCACCGACTTTGCCGTCGCGGCGCCCGCGATCCTCGCCGGCGCGCTCGAGGCCCGCGCCTCCCTCGCCGCCCCGACCAGTCGCGTCGAGTGGCAGCTCCACCGCGCCGAGGTCCTCGTCGAGCTCGGTCAGCTCGTCGAGGCCACCCAGCTCGTCGAGGGAGTGCTGCAGAACGACCCGATCCACATCCCGGCGCTCCTGCTGCGGCACCGGATCGCTCACCTGGTCGGCTCGCCGCTCGCCATCGCGCACGCGGCGCTGCGCGTTGGCGTGGCCCTGGCCGAGGACGAGAACGCCGCTGGCTATCTGCGCGAGGCAGCCGATCTGTTCGCGCAGCTCAACCACGCGCTCTCGGCGGCGGCCTGCTACCGCCAGGTGCTCGACCGCACGCCCCTCGACGGTGAGAGCTATCTGCGCTGCCAGAAGCTCCTGCTGCTCCACTATCAGAAGACCCGCGCCGCCGGGCCGCTCATCGAGCTGCTCGCCCACCAGATCAGCCACGCCCCCGACGGGACAGCGCTCATCGGCTATCGGATCGATCGGGCGCAGCTCCTCTTCGCGGAGCGAGATCTCGATGGGGCCGAGCGCGATCTGCGCGCGGTCCTCGAGATCGACGCGGAGCATCGCGACGCGCTCGAGCGCCTCGCCGAGGTGGTCAGCCTCGACGGCGCGCGCACCGAAGAGGGACGCCAGATCTGGCGCCGCCTGCACGAGATCGAGCGCGAGCCGGTGCGTCGGCGCCGGATCCTCCTCCGCATGGCGACGCTCGAAGAGGAGAGCGGCCACCTCGGCCGCGCCATCGAGCTGTGCGAAGAAGCGATCGACATCGAGACGACGAATCCCGATCTCGATCGGCTGGCGACGCTGCTGTGCCGCACGCGTCAGTGGCAGCGCGCCGTCGAGGTACTGCAGCAGCTGGGCCGGCAGGTCGAGGCGGGCTCCCAGCGCGCCGTCATCGAGCTGCGGCTCGCGGCGGTCTACCGCGACGGCCTGCGCGACATGCGCGCCGCCATCGATGCGCTGTGTCGCGCGCTCAAGCACGATCCGCTCGAGCTCGAGGCGATGGCTCGCCTCGTCGCGCTCAGCCACGAGGGCCACGTCGTCCAGCTCGAGCTCGAGGAGAGGCTCGACGAGTCCATCGAGGCTGCTCGCCAGCTCCTCGAGGGAGAGCCGCTGCGCGCGACGGTCTACGAGCGCCTCGCCAAGCTGTGGGCATGGCGCAACCAGGACGATCTGCGCCTGCTCGCCGCGCAAGCTGCACAGCTCGTCGCCGGTACGACCGCGCCAATGCGGACGCACTACGAGGAGCCCTCGCGCGAGCTGACGCCCGCCAGCTGGGAGCGCATCATGCCCGAGCTGGCGCGCTCGGCCGCGATGGCGATCTGGGAGGCGGCGAGCGAGGGCGCCAACAAGCTCTACGGAGGCGAGCTGCAGGCACTCGGGGCCGGTCGCTCCGAGCGTATCTCGCCCAAGAGCCTGCCGCCGGCGTGGGTATCGGTCGATCGGCTGGCCCGCTCTCTCGGCAACACCGAGTACGAGCTCTATCAGTCGACGCGCGCTGGCATGATGTCGGTGGTCGGCAACGCCCTGGTCTGCTCGTCTTCGATCCTCGAGCGGCTGGGCGGCGCAGAGCGGGTGCACCTCGTGCGGCGCCTCGGGCTCATGCGCTTCCGCCTGGGTCCGCTCGAGCACCTCGACGCCGAGGAGCTGGCGATCTTCTTCGCGGCGTGCGCGCGCCTGGCGGAGACGGCGCGGCCGGCGGTGCTCGAGCTGATGGCCGCCGAGTCGCGCATCGAAGATCGGACCAAGCTCCTCGGGCGCGCCCTCGATCGAAAGCACAAGAAGGCGCTCGTCGCGCTGGGGCGGGAGTTCGCGCTGCTCCCCGATCCTCGCGAATGGCAGCAGGCGGTCCTCGAAGGAATGGCGCGCCTCGCGCTGCTCGTGACCGGCGATCTGCAGCTCGTCCTGGCGACGCTCGGACTCGACGTGCGCCGCAACACGATGCCCCAGCGGCTGCTCCGCTTCAGCATGTCGCAGGAGTTCCTGGCCTTGCGCCGGGAGCTCGGGATGAAGGGGAGCTGACGTGGACCCCAAGGATCCGAAGGCTGGTAAGCCTCCCGCTCCGACGACGGCGTCCCCTCCCGGCAAGCCCGGCAAGCCCGGCGGCAAGCCGGTCATCGAGGGCGAGGACTGGTTCTCCGCCGTCGACGAGTGGGAGAAGAACTTCGACTTCACCCCGTCGCCGACGGGCGGGGAGACGACCTCACCGGGCGGTGCGCCTGGCGGCAGCACGCGGCCCGGCTTCCCGCCGCCCGCCGACGCGACGCCGTCGCCCGACCGGAGCGCCGCGCCCGAGCCTGAGTCGCCGCCCGAGCCGCAGTTCGAGCCGTCGGGGCTGCAGCCTCCCGTCGAGGTCACCAACCCTGGCGTCGCGCTCGAGATGGAGTCGGCGATCCTGCCGCTCGAAGGCACGCCGCTGCCGATGCCGCTGCCCGACGAGCCGGCGGCCCTCGATGCGGTGCCAGGGGCGCCGTCCGAGCTGCACGAGGAAGATCCCTTCTTCAAGCTGTTCGAGCCAGGCGACATGGAGGTGTCCGAGGAGGTCGCGCCGCTCGGCGAGCCCCTCGGCGCCGATCTTCCGATCGCCCCTGGCGCGAGCGATGCCCCCGGCGTCCCCGCCGAGGCTGCAGCGGCTGCCGGGGCGACCGTCGAGTTCACCGCGGATGAGGCGGGGGACGACGAGCTCGAGATCTCGATCTCGCCCGCAGCGCCCGCACCGGCGCCGCGTGACAAGCCGGCCGCCCCCGCCGATCTCGGCACCGATCTGGCCGACTCCTACGAGGACTCGACCCGGGTCGTGTCCGGGTACGAGGTCTCGCGGCTGCTCTCCAGCGACGAGGCCAAGGCGCCCGCCCCCGCGCCCGTCACGTCAGCGCCGCCGCCGGCTCTCGCCGACGAGGACTTCTACGACGACATCTCGATCGAGACGAGCGCGAAGGAGCCCGAGCCGCCGCCCGTCGCGGCGCCCGCGCCGACCAGGCCCGCCGCCCCGGCGCGCAAGGCGAGCGTCGATGCGCCGACGACGGCCTTCCGCCTCGACGATGAAGCGCGCCTTCGCGCGCGCTTGAGCGATCCCGACTCGACGCCGCTCCCCGTCGGAGAGGACGTCGTCGCTGCCGAGAGCGCCGCACCGGCGAGCGCCGGGCGCGAAGCGGCTGTGGGCAGCACGAGCGATCGCGGCTCCGGCCGCTTCACCGTGCCTGCGCCGACCAAGCGCGGCGATGCCGCGAGCGTGCTGCAGTCGCTCGCGGTGCTCGAGAACAGCGACATCAAGGATGAGAGCACCTCGGTGCTCAGCATGCCATCGATCGCCAACGAGGCGCTGTTCGACGACGGCGCCGCCGAGCGCAAGGCGCGTCCCGAGAGCCGCAAGCTCGAGGAGTCGCGCCTACCGCTGCCCGACCCTCGGACGATCCTCGACGAGGTCAAGGATCTGCCAGCGCCCCCGGCCGCCGATCCGAACGAGCTCCTGCGCCGACAGTCGCTGCTCGACACCGAGCGCTTGCTTGCCAGCGAGAGCAACGTCATCGCCCAGCTCGCCCTGGCTTCGGGGCGCCTTGCCGAGCGGACCAACGACTACAGCCTGGCGGCCGAGCACTACGAGACGGTGGTCGCGAGCGAGCCGTCGTGGGTCATCGGCTACGAGGCGCTGCGGCGCGCCCGGCTTCGTCTCGGCCAGACCGAGGCGGCCATCGCGACGCTCGAGCGCGCCGCGCCGCTCGCCGCTCCAGGCGAGAAGCCGCTGCTCGCCGAGCAGCGCGCCGAGCTGCTGGCCGCGATGGGCGAGGAGGGCGCCGCCCTGGCCGCGATCGAGCAGGCGCGCAAGGCCGAGCACGCGTCGACCTGGGCGCTCGGCACGCTGGCGCTCGAGCTCGCGGCGCGTCGCCATGAGAAGGGGCCGCTCCAGCAAGCGCTGGCGTCGCTGGCCGCCGAGGCCAACGCGACCGGAGAGAAGCGCCTCGCCGCGGCGCTGTCGACGTTGCTCGGCCGTCTCGCGGAGGAGCAGGGCGATGCGAGCGGCGCCGAGCGCCACTTCCGCACCGCGCTCGAGCTCGACTCGACACTCGAGCGCGCCGCCCTGGGGCTGCTCCGCGTCGCCTTGCGCTCACCGTCGGTGGACGACGACGTCGAGGCCTGGCAGCGCGTGCTGGAGCTCGTCCAGGCCGGACCGGCGCGCATCGCGCTGCTTCGCCGCCTGGCGCAGGATCGAGAGGCGCGCAACCGCCCCGAGGAGGCCGGGCTGATCCGGGCGCTCTACGAGCGCGCGGCGGCGCAGACCGATGGCGGAGCGGCAGGCGATCGCCTCGCGCTCTGGTCGCTGGCGATGTGCGACGAGCAACGCGGTGATCATGAGCGCGCGATCGGCTCGTACTCGCGGCTCGCCGACAGCGAGCCGGACGCGGCGCGCGCCGCCGATCTCTGGGTCACCGTCGGCGATCTCGAGCAGCGCCGCGGTGGCACCGCGGCCGCCGTCGCAGCGTATCGACGCGCGACCGAGCTCCGCCCCGGCGAGGTGCGCGCCGCCCGCGGCCTCGAGCAGGCGCTGAGCGCCGGTGGTGACAAGCAGGCGGCGCTCGATCGCGAGCTCGCGCTGGCCGAGCGAGATCCGGTCCTGCGTCGAGCGGCGTGGGTGCGCGCGGCGCGCCTCGAGCACGAGCTCGGCAAGACCGCCGACGCGCTCGTTCATCTCGGTCAGATCCTCGACGAGGAGCCCGCGTATCTGCCGGCCCTCGATCGCTACGTCGAGATCGCCGCCACGGACGCGGCGACGCCCGAGGTCTGGCGCAACCTCACGCTTCGCCTGGCGGCCGCAGCGTCGCACACCAGTGACGCGGCGATCGGCGGCGCGCTCCTCTTGCGCGCCATCGGCGCGGCCTGTCGCAGCGGCGATGCGGGGCTCGTCGAAGAGCAGCTCTCCGGAGTCGGAGATCGCGAGCTCGGGCTCGAACCGAGCGAGTGGCAGCGGCTGTTTGCGCTCTACGTCCCGACGCTGCTGCCCGGGGCGCTTCACCGCCTGCAAGGCGAGCTCGAGATGCGGGACGAGAAGCGCGCCGCCGATCTCGGCTACGCGCGGATCGTGCTCAGTCAGCTGCTCGGTGGCGACGTCGCGTCGGCGATCGGCGAGCTCGGCAAGGTGCTGGCGCTCGACGCGACCTATCGACCTGCCGCGATGCTGCAGCGCCTCTTGCTCCAGCAGAGCGGCCGCGCGGCAGAGATCCCGACGGCGCTGCAGCCGCTCGTCGACGCGGCGAGCGGCTCCGTGGAGAAGCTGGCGCTGCGCCTTCGCCAGACGCTGCTCTGCGAACGCGACGCCCAGGACCCGACGGCGGCGCTGGCGCTGCTCAGCTCCGATCCCGCGGTGCTCGGGCAGCCAGGTTCGGCGGAGTGGGCAGCGGAGCTCGGGCGCGCCCTTGGGAGTCGACTCGAGCGCGCCCGCCTCCTCGAGAGCTGGCGGGCAGCAGCGAGCACCACCTCGCGGCGCGTCGCGCTCGGCCTCACCGTGGCCGGGCTCTACGAGGACGCCGATCAGCACGAGCGCGCCCTCGAGACCTATCGCCAGCTCGAGTCCGAAGGGGGCGAGTGGGTCGAGGTCGCGCTCGATCGCTTGCTCCGTCGCTCAGGCGGCGCGGCGACGCTCGGAGAGCGCGCGCTGGCGCGGCTGCGCGAGGCGACCACCGACGAGGCGCGGCTCGCGGCCTACCACAAGCTCGCCTTCCTCGACGAACGACTGCGAGGTGACCAGGAGAGCGCGGAGCTCGCCTACACCTCGATGGTGGAGATCGATCCGACCCACCCGATCGCCTTCCGCACCGTCGAGCGACGCGCCCTCCGCGAGGGCGATCAGGCGTCGCTCGCCGCTCTCTATCGACGCGCTGCCGAGCGGACGACCGATGTCGTCGCCGGCGCCGCGTGGGCGGCCGACGCGGCCCGCTTGTACGCACAGGCCAGCAAGGACAGCGACGAGACCGTCTCGGCCTGGGAGTTGGCGGTCGAGCGCGATCCGTCCTCGCGTCCGGCGCTGCGTCAGCTGATCCGCGTCGCGCGGCAGGGCGGTCGTCCGCGCCTCGAGCGGCGCCGCAGCGAGCTGTACACCCGCCTCGGCGCCGCCTCGGCGACCGATCCGCGATCGGTCGCGGTGTGCCTGACGCGCGCCGCCGAGATCGAGCTCGAAGCGGGGCGGGCTGAGGAGGCGACCCGCCTCTTTTCGGCTGCCCACAAGGAGCGCCCCGAGCATCTGCCGGCGCTCCTCCAGGGCTGGGCCTTGGCGCTCGCCAACGAGCACCTGCCCGAGGCGCTCGAGCTCGCCGAGCGCGTCGCGCAGCACAGCGTCGCGCCGGCGCTGCGCGCGGAGTTGGCGCTGCTGGCCGGGACGCTGGCGCGCACCCTGCCGGGCGAGCCGCTCGAGCGCGCGGTGGCTGATCTCAAGCTCGCCTTCGATCTGCAGCCGCACAACCTCGAGGCCTTCGAGCGCCTCCACAAGGCGCTCGAGCACCAGGGCGATCACGCGCTGCTCGCGGCCGTGGTCCGACGTCGCCTCGAGGTCGAGACCGACGCGCGGCGCAAGCTCCACCTGCACCTCGTGGCCGGCGCGCTCCAGCGCGATCACCTCGGCGATCGCGCGGTCGCCAAGGAGGAGTTCGCCGCGGCGCTGCAACTCGAGCCGGCCAACCGCGAGGCGCTGCGCCAGGCGGCCGATCTGGCGTGGGAGGACGCGCGTTGGCCGGAGGCCGCCGAGCTCTTCATCCGCGAGGCGCGGGTCGAGACCGACAACAAGCGCCTGCACGTCGTCTTCGTCCGCCTCGGCGAGATCTACCGCCTGCACGTCCCGGATCCGAAGCGCGCCATCGCCAGCTATCTGCGCGCGTGCAAGATCGACGGGACCGATCTGGCCTCGCTCGGGCACCTGTCGGATCTCTTCCTCGCCGAGTGGGAGTGGAAGGGGGCGCTGCAGGCGACGATGCGCCTCGCGGAGCTCGAGCAGGATCAAGTCAAGAAGATTGACCATCTCTTCCGCATCGCGAAGATCCACGAGGAGGGCTTCTCGGACGCGCGCAAGGCGCTCGAGACGCTGCGGCGCGCCCACGAGCTCGACGTGATGTACCTGCCGGCGATCGGCGAGCTCGCCAAGTACTTCGACCGCACCTCCGACGTGCAGTCGATGCGCGTCCACCTCGATCGCGCCGCGCTCCGCTATCGGCAGCAGGCGGCCAGCAAGCCCTACGACGCCGACGCCTATCGAGCGCTGCTCAAGATCTTCCAGTGGCGCCGCGCCCCCGATCGCGCCTTCCTCGCCGCGGGCGTGCTCGACTACCTCGGCGCCGTCGGCAAGGACGAGACGCAGATCCTCGAGCGCGGCGCGCAGTCCGGGTATCCCGGGCCCAGCTTCGCCGAGCCAGCGATCGACGAGCTGCTCTTCGATGCGCGCCTGCCGCCGGGCCTCCGCATGCTGCTGCGCCGTCTCGACGAGGTGCTCGGCAAGGCCTACCGCGCCGACGTGCGGCGCTTCAACCTCGCCAAGAACGATCGGCTGCCGCGCTCCGGCCACCCGGTTCGCGATCTGGCCAACCGCATCGCGCTCGATCTCGGCATCCGCGACTTCGAGCTCTATGTCACCGCGGTGCAGCCGCGCGCGCTCGTCGTCGAGCTCGGCGATCCGATGCACCTCGTGCTCGGCTCGCTGCTCTGTGACACGACCAACGAGGCGGAGCTGCGCTTCGTGCTCGGCCGCGCGCTCAAGCTCGCGCACTGCCGCGTCCTGCCGCTCATTCGCATGAGCGCCGACGAGGCGGCGGTGTTCGTCGGCGGCCTGGTGCGTCAGTTCGTGCCCGACTTCGTACCGCGCGGCGTCGACGAAAAGGCGGTCGTCGCCGAGGCGCAGAAGCTCGGCAAGATCGTGCCCAAGAAGCTCCACCAGGAGCTGGCGCCGTTCGCCTTCGAGTGCGCGTCGAGCGAGCTCGACTTCACCAAGATCCCGTCTGCGCTCCTCGACGCCGGCAACCGAGCCGGCCTGCTCGCCGCAGGGCAAGCGGGCGCGGCGCTGCGCGCGATCGCCCGCCTCGATGACGCCGCCCAGCTCCGGGGCCTGCTCGCGTTCCTGATGAGCGACGAGGCGGCCGAGCTGCGCCGGGTGGCTGGCACGCAAGTCAGCTAGGGGCGTAGTGCCTCGGCCCCCGGGGTAGCCCGGGTAGCCGGGGCGATTCTGGCGCCGTCGCTGATGCGCTCTGGCAGGGGGGGAACCCCGGCTGGCGCGCCGCTTGCTGCCGTCTTTGACGTGCGCCTCCGTCTGGCAGCTCCACTGGCCATGGCCCTCACCGCGCTCGGCTGCGGACCGAGCACGGGCGCGTTGCTCGAGGTGCGCGGCCCGACCATGGCCACCGTTGGTGAGGAGCTGCGGATCTCGCTGCGCGCCAGCCGCGCCGCCGAGCTCGGCTTCGTCGCGGAGCCCTGGCTCGCCGATCGAGCCACCCGCCCGACCCTGACCCAGCTCGACGGCGAGGGCATCTTCCGCTTCACCCCGCTTGGCGACGACGTCGGCCCGCTGCGCTTCACCTTCACCGCGGTCGACGACGGCGTCGTGAGTCGGGTGCCCTTCGACTGCGAGGTCACCGCGCCACTGGCGACGATGGAGTTCCGCCAGCCGCTCGGGGCGGGCTCGACGTTCGATCCGGCCGCCGGCTGCGTCGAGGTGCCGCTCGCCGTCGACCATGCCAGCGCCAGCGAGGTGGCCTTCTCGGGGGGCAGCGAGTGGCCCGAGAGCGCGCTCCTCGAGGAGACCGGGCCGCTGACGGGCCTCGTGCACTTCTGTCCAACCGCCGAGGAGCTCGTCGGGGAGCCGATCTTCCCGCTGCGCATCGTCGCGACCGATCCGTTCGGCAACCGCATCGAGAAGCGCTACGTCCTCGTGCCGGAGGTCGCCCCGTGAGAGCGCGCGCGACGGCGGCGCGGCTCTGCGGCCTGGCGCTGCTGACGGCGGCGATGGCGGGCTGCGCCGCCTCGGATCATCGCGCCGCGCCGACCTGGCACCCGGTCGTCGTCGCCGAGTGGCCGTCGACCTGCCTGCCGGGAAGCGAGCTCGAGTTCTCGCTGCAGGGCGTGCCCGCCGAGGCGGCGGTGCGTCTCTCGGTGGCGCTGCGCGGCGCGATCGTCAGCGACGGTGAAGCCAAGGGAGAGGTCGACTGGCTGCTGCCCGCCGAGCGGCGTGGTGAGGCGGGCGAGCGCGTCGCGATCGTCCTCGAGTCGAAGCGCCTGTCGGCGATCTGGGGAGGTGACGCCCCCGCCGGAGAGCTGCGGCTCCAGGCGACGCTGCTCGTCGAGGAGATCGCTGGCTGGACCGCGGTCAGCTCGCCGACGGTCGCGGCGAGCTGCGCGCTCGAGCACGAGCTCTCCCCCGAGGTGACCCACTATGCCCGCGGGCCGATCGGGGTCAACGGCAAGGTCAACCTCGAGGGCAGCGGCTTCCTGCTCGCGCCGACCGAGGGGCGGACCCGGGTCCTCCTCGATGGCTGCTTCTTTCCGGGTGGCACCGCCGAGACCTCGGACTGCAGCGGGGGGCAGCGGCTCGAGGGCGCTGAGCTCGACGCGCTCCCGGCCACCGGCGATCGGACGCAGCTCGCCTTCGTCTGGCCGACCCGGCTGACCGGCCTCGGGGGCGGGGTGTTCCGCGGCACCCTGCAGCTCCGCAACGACCTGGTCGCCGGCCTGTCGCGCAAGAGCCCGCGCTACACCGTCGAGATGTCGCTGCGCAATCCGCGCCTGCGCAAGCTCTCGCAGGACGGCGTCAGCCTCGGCCAGTTCCTCGATGTCGAGGGCGACGGCTTCGTCGGCGGCGAGGCCGGCGAGGTGACGCTGCTGCGCTTCTCGGGGCAGCTCCTGCCGCGCCACGGCGGCGAGGCCCAGCCCGTCGAGCTCGAGCTGGTGCCGCAGTTCGTCGACGGGGAGCACCTGCGCTACGTGCTCGACGAGGCCGACGCGCTCGGGCGCCGCTTCGATTTGCGGACGACCACCGGGACGCTGTCGGGCACGCTCGCCGTGATCACCCGCGCGGGCTCGACCCAGCTCGTCGGTGACGAGCTCGCGGTCACCCTCGACCTGCTGCCGGTCAAGCAGGTGGTCTATCTGCGCTACCTCGACTCGTACCGGCAGAGCCTCAAGCTGTTTGGGCTCGAGGACGCCGATGCTGCGATCCGCGCCCGGGTGCTCGCGGTGGCGCAGCGCGACTACGCGGGCGTCAACGTCGAGTTTCGCACCGAGCGCCCGCGCGACTTCCTGCTCTACAGCGAGGTCGACATCGCGGGCCCGGATCCCAACGGCGTCGGCTACTTCGGGTTCGACAACACGCCCGGCAAGGACGTGGGCAACCAGCGCCTCTACGACCGCATCGGTGGCCTCGACGCGACCACGCAGTCCGACGGTACGCCTGGCTTCGGCGGGGTGTTCACCGAGCAGTTCCTCGGCTTCTCGCGCCGCCCTGGGCCCGCCGTGCCGCTCGGCACCAACGAGCCGCTGTTCGATCTCGTCTTCGACCCAGTGCGACCCGACAGCGGTCGCCCCGTCGACGGCAGCGAGCTCGGCTTCGTCGATCTGTCGCTCGGCAGCACCGACTGCCCGGCCAGCGGACGGGCGGCGCAAACACGCTGCGCGATCCTGGCCCTCGGCAACCTGATCGGCTCGACTGTCACGCACGAGCTCGGTCACAGCCTCGGGCTCGCCGACCCGGGGGGAAAGAACATCCACAACCTCGGGGACGCACCGGCGCGCCTGATGGACGCCGGCGACGCGCGGCCGCTGTCCGAGCGCGCCGAGCTCGCCGGGGATCCGCCCGCCCGCTTCTGCACCGCCGAGCTCGTCTACCTGCAGTCGATCCTGCCCCCTGTCGAGGACGCCGAGGCCGAAGCGGCGCGCAGCCTCGAACGACCGCGCTGCGATCCCTGAGCCGCGCTCGCCGGGGGGCGAGCCGAGGTACTCGAATGCGCAAGGACGTATGCATGCTGACAGAGAGCGTGGTATGCTGTCGGCGTCGTGCGCGCATGCGAACAGTGCGGAGTCGAGTACCCCGACGCCGTACGCTTTTGCCCAAGAGACGGAGCCCGCCTCGGCCCTGAACCGGTCGAGCAGGCCGATCCGCTGCTCAACACCACCGTCGACGGTCGCTACATCGTCGAGTCGCAGCTTGGCAAGGGTGGCATGGGCTTCGTCTACGCGGCGCGCCACGCGATCATCGACAAGCGCGTCGCGATGAAGGTGCTGCGCTCCGACACGGGGCAGGACTCATCGGCCGCCGAGCGGTTCATCGTCGAGGCCAAGGCCGCGTCGAAGATCGGCCACCCGAACATCGTCGACATCACCGACTTCGGCGTGCTCAAGGATGGGCAGCCATACTTCGTGATGGAGTTCCTCGACGGTCCCACCCTCGGCAAGATCATCGCCACGGAGGGCCAGCTCGAGCCCCGCCGGATGGTCGGCATCACCGCGCAGATCGCCCGCGGCCTGCTCGCCGCGCACCAGAAGGGCATCGTCCATCGCGATCTCAAGCCCGACAACATCTTCGTCATCGACAGCACCGAGGGTGGCGAGACGGTCAAGATCGTTGACTTTGGCATCGCGCGCGACGTCAGCACGTCCAAGCGCCTCACCATGGCGGGCATGGTGCTCGGCACGCCCGAGTACATGTCGCCCGAGCAGGCGACGGGGCAGCCAGCCGATCATCGCGTCGACATCTACGCGCTCGGCTGCATGATGTACG
>CAZPEY010000031.1:0-27522 GCA_964585665.1 uncultured Polyangiaceae bacterium
GAGATCAAGGCCCGTGTCGTCGCAGCCGACGAGCGCGAGGCTTCGACGGCTTCGGACGGTGGCCGTGCCCAGCTCAACCTCGGGCACACCGTCGGGCACGCGCTCGAGGCATGGTCGCTACGCACCGACGACCCGCTGCGGCACGGCGAGGCCGTCGCGCTCGGACTGGTCGCGGAGCTCGAGCTCGGTGTGCGCCTTGGCCACACATCGCAACTGCTGCTGGATCGTACACGGCAGCTTCTCGAGCGGTTGCAGCTCCCCGTCGACTACGCGCCGCGTCTGAGCGTTGAGACGTTCGGATACTTGCTGCGGGACAAGAAAAACCGGCATGATCGAGAGCGTGCGCACGTGCGCTTCGTGCTGCTCGAAGAGATCGGCAAGCCACTCGTCGTGGACCTGCCGATCGACAAGGTTCGCGAAGCGCTGCTCGATCGCGCGGTACACGATCGCGGAGCGCACTAGCTTGCTAGAAAGGATCGACGATGCGCGTAGCACCTGATTCGATTCGCTCGATGTTCCTGGTCGCGTTGACGACCCTGTCCGTCGGCTGCGTGGACAACCAGCTGTCGTTCGTGATCGCGCGCTTCGCGGCGCTCGATCCAGACTCGAACTGCGTCGCCGATCCAGGCACGCAGACGAACCTCAACGTCGGGACGCTCGACGTTGGCATCACCGCTGAGGGATACGCCGGGTACATGGCGGCGCCGATCGTCGAGAACCGGCTGCTCAACCAGGCCAGCACGATCACGGTCGAGACGAACAACATCCAGCTCACCGGGGTGGACGTCGAGCTGCAGCCTAGCCCCGGGCTCGCTGCCGCGATTCCGAAGAGCCAGCGCAAGTTCTTCGTCCCCGCGGCGGGCGGCTTCCTCGCGCCAGCGGGCGGCACGGCGGCCATCGTGGTCGAGGTGGTCCCGAAGCAGCTCGCGCTCGCGCTGTCCACGGTCATCCAGCAGGGCGCCGCGCCAGAGCGCTTGATCGCCAAGATTCGCCCCGTCGGCAAGCACGCGGGCCAGAACATCGATGGCGGCTACTCGAGCCTGCCGATCGACATCTGCAAGTTCTGCCTGACGCCGCCCCCGTCGCCCTGTCCGGCCGATGGCGTGCTCGAGAAGAACCTCCTCCTCGGCAGCTGCTACCCGGCGCAGGACCAGAAGGTCACCTGCTGCCGGCAGGATTCGACCCTCTGCGGCGCCGACGTGCCCGTCTCCACGGCCCCCTGAGCGTCGACGACCCACCTTGCGCTCGCCGAGTCCTTTTCGAAATTGACGCACACCGACGTCCGTCGCGCGGGTTGACGTGCACGCTTCCGTCGGATTAAAAGAGGGACCATGTTCCAAGAGAGTCTGAAGCGGCTGGTTAGCGAGACCGAGGGTGGGCTAGCGGGGTTGCTGATGGGCTTCGATGGCATCGCCGTCGACACCTACGTCGGTAACTCGATGACGACCGACATCCAGACCATCGGCATGGAGTTCTCGTTCATCCTGACGCAGGTTCGCAAGGCGGCCGAGATCCTCGAGCTCGGCGCCATCTCGGAATTCACGATTCGCGCCGAGAAGCTCACGGTGATGATCCGTGTCCTGTCGGCCGAGTACTTTCTGGCGCTGGCGATTCGCCCCGAGGGCAACCTCGGCAAGGGACGCTATCTGCTGCGCGTCCTCGGTCCCCGCTTCCAGGCCGAGCTCTAGCCGCTCTCCGTCATGTCCACGGCGCCGCTGATCGCCGTTGTCCACGGTCCGAACCTCAACCTGCTGGGGCGGCGGCAGCCCGAGATCTATGGCACGACGACGCTCGACGAGATCAATCGGCAGCTCGCCGAGCGGGCTGCGTCGCGCGGGTTCTCCGTCGAGTGTCATCAGCGCAACGGGGAGGGCGAGCTGGTGACGTTGATCCAGGACCTCGGTTTCCGCGTTCGCGCGCTCGTCATCAACCCGGGTGCCTACACCCACACCTCGGTGGCGATTGCCGACGCTCTGTCGTCGGTGCCATCGCCGGCCATCGAGGTCCACCTGTCGAACCTGCACAAGCGAGAAGAATTTCGTCGTCGCTCGTACGTCGCGCCGGTCTGCGTCGGCTCGATCAGCGGGTTCGGTCCGCTGTCCTACTTGCTCGGCCTCGATGCTGCGATGGAGCTCGTCGAGCGCACTGCATAGCGAGAACGCCATGGCCAAGAAGCCACCTGCCCCTGTTGCCCCGAAGAAGAGTTCCGCCGATTCGACCCTCCTGCGTCTCGAGCAGCTCGCTGAGCTGATGGAGCGCCACGCGCTCGACGAGCTCGAGGTTGAAGACAAGGTCCTGCGCGTCCGCATGCATCGTGGCGGCGCGAACACCGGCCACGCGCATGCGCACCACGCACCGCCGCAGGCGCCGCGCCCCGTGGCGAGCACCCCCTCGCCCGAGGACACGTCGCTGGTCACGGTGACGTCGCCCTTCGTGGGGACGTTCTATCGCGCGCCCAAGCCTGGGGCGCCGGCCTTTGTCGAAGTGGGACAGTCGGTACGGCGCGGCCAGACGCTGAGCATCGTCGAGGCGATGAAGCTGATGACCGAGCTCGAGGCCGAGCTCGATGGCATCGTCGTCGAGATCTTGGCGCGGGATGCGCAGCCGGTCGAGTACGGCCAGCCGCTGTTTCGCGTTCGGCCGTAGCGGGAGTCGTCATCATGAAGAAGGTCCTCGTCGCCAACCGAGGCGAGATTGCGCTTCGCGTGCTGCGCGCCTGTCGCGAGCTCGGGCTGTCGACCGTTGCGATCCACTCGGAGGTCGACGCGCACGCGCTCCACGTTCGCTTCGCAGACGAGAGCGTGTGCGTCGGACCCGGCCCCGCGCCGCGGTCCTATCTCAACATTCCCGCCATCATCTCGGCCGCCGAGATCACGGGCGCCGACGCGATCCATCCCGGCTACGGCTTCCTCTCGGAGAATCCGCACTTCGCCGAGATCTGCGAGCGCTGTGGCATCCGCTTCATCGGGCCCAAGTCGGTGACCATGCAGCGCATGGGACAGAAGGTTTCGGGGCGGGCGATGATGAAAGAGGCCGGCGTGCCGATCCTGCCAGGCACCCCGGTGCTGCAGACGATCGCGGAGGCGACGCGAGCCGCCGAGGAGATCGGGCTGCCGGTGCTGATCAAGGCGTCGGCGGGCGGCGGCGGCCGCGGCATGAAGATAGTCAATCGCCTTGACCAGCTGCCGGCGCTGCTCGAGACCGCGCAGAGCGAGGCGCAGGCGGCGTTCGGCAACGGCGATGTCTTCCTCGAGAAGCTCGTCGAGCGACCGCGCCACGTCGAGGTGCAAGTCGTGGCCGACGGACATGGCCGCGCGGTGGCGCTGTTCGAGCGCGACTGCTCGATGCAGCGTCGCCACCAGAAGGTCATCGAGGAAGCGCCGGCCATCGGCATCGATGCGCAGCGCGCCGAGCTGCTCCTCCGCTGCCAGCGCGCCATGGAGGTGATCGGCTACGAGGGCCTTGGCACTCTCGAGTTCCTCCTCGACGAGAGCGGTCAATTCTACTTCCTCGAGATGAACACGCGCGTCCAGGTCGAGCACCCGATCACCGAGGCGATCGTCGGGTGCGACCTGGTCAAGGAGCAGCTCCGGATCGCGCTCGGCGAGCGGCTCAGCAGCGCGCTGCAGACCAACGCGCCGACCCAGGGGCACGCCATCGAGTGCCGGATCAACGCCGAGGACCCGGTGACCTTCGCTCCGTCGCCGGGCAAGATCACCGCGCTGTACTGGCCGGGGGGCCCCGGGATCCGGGTCGACACGCACGTCCACCAGGACTACGTCGTGCCGCCCCACTACGACTCGCTGCTGTGCAAGATCATCGCGCATGCGCCGACCCGTCAGGAGGCGATCGTCAAGATGCGCTCGGCGCTGGCCGAGGTGGTCGTCGAAGGGATCCGGACCAACGTCGCCCTGCACCGGCGGATCCTCGACGATCCAGATTTCCTCGCCGGCCGCCTGTCGACGCGGCTCGTCGAGTCGCTGGTGAGCCGCCCGCTCGCCTGAGCCCCGTGCTCTTTGTGCGTCAAACGCCTCGACGCCCCCTACACAGCTTGACTGTTTTCCGTCGACGACGTAAAAATAAATGTCCGGAAAAGGCTCGCACTCCCCGAGAGGAACTTGTCGACGAACCGCGAAAAGCTCGTCGCGTCTGCCCAGAAGTACGTTGAGAAGGGGCAGTACGAGAAGGCGATCAAAGACTATCTGAAGGCCGTTGCGGACGACGACAAGGACGTTCGAATCTGGCTCAAGATCGGGGATCTGTACGCCAAGATCAACAAGCGCGACGAGGCGGTCGAGGTCTATCAGAAGGTCGCGCGCTTCTACTCGGACCAGGGCTTCTATCTGAAGGCCGTCGCGGTCTTCAAGCAGATCCTCAAGCTCGATCCGCGTCTCATCCAGGTCAACATCAAGCTCGCCGAGCTCTACAAGCAGCTCGGGCTGCTCTCCGACGCGATGGTGCAGTACGAGGCGGTGGCGGCGCAGCTTGGGCGCGAAGGCAAGTCCAAGGAGGCGCTCGCCGCGATCAAGCAGATCGTCGAGCTCGATCCCGACAACGTCGACAACCGCACCAAGCTCGCCGAGCTGTATTCGCGCGAGAACATGAACCGCGAGGCGATCGACGAGTTCGCGCGCGCCGCCGAGCAGCTGCACGAGCGCAAGCGCTGGGACGAGTACCTGCGCGTCGCCGAGCGGCTGCTGTTCTTCTCGACCGACAATCGGCCGGTGAACAAGGAAGTGGCGCGGCTCTACATCGAGCGAGGCGATGCCCGGCGGGCGCTCCCGCGGCTCCAGGTCTGCTTCAAAGCCGATCCGCGGGACACCGAGGTCTTGTGGCTGCTGGCGCGCGCCTTCGAGGCGCTCGAGCAGATCCCCAAGGCGGTCACCGTGCTCCGCGAGCTGGCGCGCATCTACGGCGAGGCCAAGGACGGGCGCAACCGCGACGAGGCGTTCCGCAAGCTGCTCCAGCTCTCGCCGGGCGATTCCGAGGCCGAGTCGTCGCTGTCCGGAAAGTCCCGCACGTTGTCACAGCCGCTGGCGCAGCCGGCGGTGGTGATCAAGACACCGGCACCGGGACGCGGCTTGACGCCGATCCCCGAGGAGCCGACGCACGTTCATCCTGCCAACGTCAGCCTCAACACCTCGGCGCAGCCCCAGCCCGAGGTGCCTCCCGAGGACGCGATCACCAAGATCCTCAACGAGACCGACGTCTACATCAAGTACAAGCTCTACCCGAAGGCGATCGAGCACGTGCAGAAGATCTTCGAGCGAGATCCGAATCACCTGCTCGGACGCGAGAAGCTCAAGGCGCTCTATCTGTCGATGGGGCGCACCGAAGAGGCGCTCGGTGAGCTGTGGCGCCTGGTCGAGCTCGTGGGGCCGGGCAAGAGCCGTCGCTACCTGCGCGAGATCCTCGAGGTCAGCCCGGACGATGCGCGCGCTCTTCGGGCGCTTGAGCAGCAGTCGCAGACGACCCCGGTGCCAACGCGGCCGGCGGCCGCGGCCCAAGCAGACGGCGGGGACGAGGAGCACGAGGAGCTCGACGACGCCGAGGTCGAGGAGCTCAGCGACGACGAGTTCGTCGAGACGTCCTCGTACGAAGAGCACGAGGGCTACGAGATCGAACCGAGCGAGCCGACGCACGACGTGATCGACGACGTGCCGACCGGCGTCGTGGATCCCAGCGCGCTCGTCGGTGGCGAGCAGACCGGGGAAGGCGAGGACGAGCTGATTCCGCTCGTCGTCGAGACCGGTGCCGAGTCGACGAACACCGCCCAGGTGCCCATCATCGAGGATCGGTTTGCGCTCCCTGAGGATTCAGCGACCGATCTGCAGAAGAGCCTTCCCCCCGCCCCCAAGCCGACGGTGGCCGCCCCCAAGCCGGCGCACGACGACCACGAGCTGCACACCCGCTTCGAGAATCCGCTCGATCGCTTCGCCGCCACGGACAACGAGCTCCTCGACGAGCCCGAGGATCTGCCGCCGAGCCCCCTCGTCGTCGGTTCGAGCGGCGCGCCGCAAGAGCGCGCCGATCCGACTCGTCAGGTGCCCTTCCCTGGGACCGTGCCGATCACGCAGGAGGTCCTGCTGCCAAGCGATCCGCTGCCGGCGCCGCTCGCGGTCGCGCCGGCGGCGATCGACGACGAGCTCGAAGAGGCCGACTTCTTCCTGCAGCAGAGCCTCTACACGGACGCGACCTCGACGCTGGAGAGCCTGCTCGAGAAGCACCCCAATCATCCGCTCGTGCTCAGCAAGCTGCGCGAGGTCGCGCAAGCGCGACGAGGCGGCGCTCCCGAGGACCTGATGGCGGCGACGACGGCGGAGGCGGTGGCGCGGACGCCCGAGCCGCTACCGGTGCCCGAGGCCGTGCCGCAGCAGGTCCACGATCATGCCGACTCCGGGGCGACCGCGAGTCAGCCAAAGAAGCGCGGTGTCATCGAGAAGGGCGTCGAGGCGGAGGACTACGAGACGCACTACGACCTCGGCATCGCGTACAAGGAGATGGGCCTCGTCGACGACGCGATCAGCGAGTTCAAGACCGCGATGCAGTCGCCGAAGAAGGAGGTGCAGTGCCTGCTCATGCTGGGCCTGTGTTTCCTCGAGAAGGGGCAACCAGCCGAGGCGGTGTCGCAGTTCAAGAAGGGCCTCTACGTCGAGACCATCACCGATCGTGAGTCGCTGACGCTCTACTTCGAGCTCGGCCAGGCGTACGAACAGATGCGCGACATGCGGGAGGCGCTCTACTACTTCGAGAAGGTCAGCAAGCGCGAGGCGACCTTCCGCGAGGTCGACAAGAAGCTGGCGCAGATCCAGCTCGGCACCGCCAACGCACCCCAAAAGCCGAACCTCGACGATCTCGATCTGGACGGCGCGCTCGACGCGTTCGGCGAGAAGTAGTCGCAGCGTGGGATCGGGCGGGGAGGCTCCCGCCCGGATCGTCAGCCTACTTTACGGTTTGGGCGCAGGCGCTGGCGGAGGCGCAGGAGCTGGCGTCGTGCCTGGCGTGGCGGGGGGGGCGGTGGCTGCAGCTGCGGCTTCGTCGGCACGTCGCTTCTCGGCGTCGACGACGCGCTGGGCTTCGAGATCCCGATCCGGCGGACCGATCGGGCGATCCTGACGGAACATCTTCTTGTTCTTCGAGTTGCGTACGACGACGTGCGGAGAGGTGAGGAGCTCGGCGGGCCGCAGCCCCGACCAGCCCGGTGGCATGGCTGGCGTCACCCACTCGAAGACATGGCGTGCATCGAGCGGCGAGACGTTGACGCAGCCGTGGCTCTTCACGACGCCAAACTGATCGTGCCAGTACGCGCCGTGGATCGCGTTGTGCCACTGGAAGAAGGTCGACCAGGGCACCTTGTTGACGAAGTAGCCCTTGTCTTCATAGGCCTGGCTCTTCATCGAGATCGCTGCGGCCTTGGCCCACACCGGGTACGTTCCCATCGGCGTGGGGATGGCGCGGCCCGACGAGATCAAGGTCGCAAAGACGGGCTTGTCGTGCTCGTAAGCGACCAGGACCTGCTCCCCGAGATCGACGTCGATCCAGCGCTCGATGCTCGCGGGCACGGTGCTCGGACGCGGCAGCACACGCGCCTCGTTGACCTGATCCGCGGCGACCCACAGCTCCTCGGTCGGGAGCGTTGGCGGAGCCTCCTCGGCGGCCGGCTTGCCCTCGGTCTTGAGGAAGACCTGACTCTTCTCGGTCGGCGGCGGCGCGGCGACCGTGACCTTGAGCCACCGGCGCTTCCCCACCGTCTGCTCGTCGAGGATCTTGACCCGCGTCCGGCGGGGCAGCTCGGCGGTCGCCGCGTCCTTGGGCGCAGCGGGCACCTGCGCGTAGGCCTTGAGCTTCGTGGCGGTGATCCAGCCGAATGGAAGTGGCGTGCTCTCGTCGAGCTTGAGCCCTTGCCAGGCGCTTCCCTGGCCCATCTGCGAGGTGCCCTTCTGGGGCAGCACCTTGCCCTCGACGGAGATCCAGTACGGCTGATCGTCCCACTTGTAGGGCTTCTCGATGGCCACCGTGTCGCCGCGCTCGAGCTGACGCTCCGGATCGCGTCCCTGCTTGAGGTCGTCGAGCGATGCCCACATCGGGATCTTGTCGCCCTCCTTGACCAGCACCATCACGTACTGGAACGGCAGTCGCTCTCCCTGCCCGACCTTGAGGACCGGCTCGGTCGAGGCGGGCTCCGTCGTGGGTGCGACGTCGCGGGAGCAGACGTAGCCAAACGGCTCGAGCGCGTACCAATATTTCCCCGAACAGCCGCGCTTCGCTGGCAGCGCGCCACGCACCGGCAGCCTCGCACCCTCGATCGCGTTACCGATGAGAGGCGACATCCACGGCCGGATGAGGATGTTGACCTCGGGCACCGTGACCTTGACGACCTTGACGTCGGTCGGCTCGACCGGCGGATCGTCCCCAAGCTTGGGCGGCACGTAGGCCGGGATGTCCTGGGGACGCATCGGCACACCGGGGATCACCTTGATGCCAGGCTTGATCTTGGCGTGCGCGGGTCCAGCGACGACAGCGAACAGCAACAGGGCGCGTGGATCTAGACGCATGTCAACGAAACCTTAGCGCGGCGGGGGGGCGTACGCCGTGTGTTTTGCGTGGCGAAGCGATGGCGCTCTACTTGTACTTCGAGTGGCAGGCCTTGCAGTTGGCCTTCATCTCGGTGAGCGCCGCCTTGGCGGCGTTGCCGTCCTTGTTCTGCGCTGCCTGTCCGAGGGCCAGCGCCTGCGCATTGACCGCGCCGGACCACTCGTCCCACTTCATGCCGCGGGACAGCGCCTTGACGCGCGCGCTCACCACCTCGAGGCGCTGCGCCGACTCGGCGACCTTGGCCCAGTCCGCCTGCGACCAGTCGCCGTTGATCTTCTTGAACAGCGGATCGGCGGCGCGCGCCTGCACGCCCATCAGATCCTCCATCTTGGTGTACTGCTTGATCTCGTCGAGAGACGGGGGCGGCTTGTTGGACGCGCAGCCGATCATCGACAGGGAGAGCGCCGGGATGGCGAGCCAGATCTTCTTCATGGCAGGAGCCTACCTCAGCCTGCCCACCGATCGCTATTTTCCGTCGCTGCGTGGCGCCATATGTGGCTCGGCGATCAGCTGACGATCGCTGCCATCGACGCGCGTCCCGAGCGCGCGCGGCACGATCGCTGCGGCGCTCGTCGGATAGAAACCCGAGATCCCGAGCATGATCGCGCTGCGGCGCACGCTCGGGAGAGGATTCGGATCCTCGTCGAAGCCACGCTGAAAGCTCGTCTGCCCGCGCAGGTAGATCGCGAGGCCTTGAATCGGCGCGTAGTTGAGCGCCACGTCGGCCGTCACCAGGTGGCCGCGCGCGCCCTCCTTGCCGTCGGCGAGGACCTGGCGGGAGTACGAGTAGACCGCCGAGAGCACGAGCGACACCTTGGTCTCGAGGCCGAGCGGCGCGGCCACCGACGCGGACACCGAGTCGCTCAAGAAGAGCTGCGCGAGCAGGGGGCTCGGCTGCGTCGCGTGCGCGTAGGTCAGGCTCGCTGCGGCCTCGGGGCGCGCGAAGCGCAGCGCCGCGTTGGCCGCCGGCCCGACGTTGTTCCCAGTGCCGTTTTGGGCGACGGTGTGCTGCACACCGAGGCCGAGCTCGGACGACCAGAAGTGGCCGAAGTCCTGGCGCCAGCGCGCGAGGGCACTGTTGGTGAAGAAGCCCTGACTCGCGACCAGCACCGTCGGCATGCCCATCGCGTCGGTGCCGTCGACCTCGAACGAGTAGAAGTGGTTGACGCGCAGCACGGCGCCGAGCGAGGTCTTGCGCCAGAGGTAGTCGGCGGTGAGGCCAAAGTCCGTGGAGATGTTGGTCGCCAGGGTACGCGGCGAGATCGGGATCGTGCCCGACACCGAGAGGCTCTGACCGACGCGCAGGCGAGGCGTGGCGTCGATGCTGAGCTGTTCGCGGAGGCTGATCGACGCCGTGTTGACGCGCCCGGGCCGGAACAACGTCGAACCGGTCGGCGTCGCTGGGTCGGTGGTCTGCGCCGCGAACGATTGCGTCGTCAGCTCGCTCTGCGCCGCCGCGAGGGTCAGCAGCAGCTGGGTGCGCTTCGAAGGCAGGAAGGCCCCCGACCAGGTCAGCGTATTGCTGTACGCGTTCGACGAGGCGTTGCGAAAGAAGTACGTGTACGAGAACGCGTAGGTGAGCGCCTGCACGGCGCGTGGCGAGCCGGTGGTGAGCACGAGCTGAGGGCGCAGGTCGCCGAAGAAGTCCGCGAAGGGGGTCTGCGCTGGAAAGGGGCTGCCGCTTCGCGGGATGGGCGCGTTGAGCACATTGTCCGTCCACCCAAGGCTGAGCGCTCCGGTGAACTGCAGCGTGACCCGAGCCGAGGCAGGGGCCGCGATTGCTGCAACGCAACAAAAAGCAAGCCAGCGAGCCACGCGCATCGAAGCTCGCATCCTACCTCCACACCGCGGTTCGCGCTATGCTGGCCGGGCTGTCATGGTCGATCAAGAGCTGCTCCAGACGCTGGGATTCCCGACGCCGCAAGCGAAGGATCTGCTGCCCGAGGAGTACCTGCTCGTGGCCCGGCGGATCGAGGCGGCGCGCGCTCGCACGATCGGCTTCCTGCCCGCGTCGAACCAGGTTGGTGTGCCGCCCGTCGTCACCCGGCTCGGGTTGGCGCTCAAGCGCGTCAGCGGCGCGACCGTCGGCTTCGTCGACGCGAACCTTCGCTGGCCGGCGATCGCGGCGCGGATCGGGGCCGATGAGAGCGAAGGCTCTTCGGCCTTCGTGACCCGCTGGCTCGACGAGTCGTTTGCGCTCCTGCTGCCGCAGCACGAAGGCCCGGCGGGGGCGGGCGTCCCCGAGCTGCGGCGGCTCCTCGACGACGGCAGCGAGCTGTTCGCCCATCTGCTCGTCGACCTGACCGGCTTTCGTCGCTTCGGCGATCACCTCGCTGCGGCGCGGCTCGTCGACGCCCTGGTGGTCGTGGCGCGGGCGCACGTCAACACCAACGACGAGCTGCTCGACCTGCGTGAAGAGCTACGGGAGTCGCGCTTCCTCGGTGTACTCTTGGTCGACGGATGATCGCGCGCCTCCGCAAGAAGAACCTGCACACCTGGCTGCCAGGCTACATCGGCTCCTGGCCGGAGCGGCTCGTGCGGCGTCGCAGCACGCCGCGCCACCTGTTGTTCGCTTTCTGCGATCACTACGAGCCGTTGCACGGTGGCGTGTCCGCCGAGCACGGCGATCGGCGCGTGGTGGCGTGGCAGGAGCGCTATCCCAAGCTCGCCGATCGCTTCGTCGATAGCGACGGGCGGCATCCGCGCCACAGCTTCTTCTTCCCGGGCGAGCAGTACGCGCCGAGCTACCTCGACCGCCTCGCCGATCTCTGTCGTCGCGGGTACGGCGAGGTCGAAGTGCACCTGCACCACGACGGGGACACGCACGCCAAGCTGCGCGCCGATCTGCTTGGCTACCTCGACCTGTTCGCCCGGCACGGCCACCTGTCGCGCGAGGACGGTCGCCTACGCTACGGCTTCATCCACGGCAACTGGTGCCTCGCCAACGCGCGCGGTGATGGCCGCTGGTGTGGGGTCGACGACGAGATCCCGCTGCTCTTCGACACCGGCTGCTACGCCGACTTCACGTTTCCATCGGCCCCCGACGAGTGCCAGCCCAACATCGTCAACCGGATCTACTGGCCGACGGGCGAGCTGGCGTCGCGGCGAGCCTACGAGCAGGGCGAGGCGGCGCGCGTCGGTCACCGCTACCGCGATCGCATCTTGCTCATCGAAGGACCGATCGCGCTCGTCCCGCGACCCGGGCTGCGCGGCGTGCGCATCGAGTCGAGCGCGATCACCGCGAACGATCCGGGCTCGTACGCGCGGGTGCGGAGCTGGTTCCGTCAGCGGATCACCGTCGATGGGCAGCCAGACTGGGTGTTCATCAAGGTGCACACGCATGGCGCGCCCGATGGCGAGGCGGCCTCGCTCCTCGGCGATGGAGGGAACGCGCTGCACGCCGGCCTGGCGCGGCTCTGCAGCGAAGAGTCGGTGGCGCTCCACTACGTCACAGCGCGCGAGATGTACAACGTCGCCGTCGCTGCGATGGACGGTCGCACGGGAAATCCACGCGACTTTTTCGACTACCACCTCCCGCCTCCTCCGTTGGGGACATAGTCAAGATGATTGACCAGGCCTATGGAACGCTGTTTCGCGGCGCGATGTTTCCACTCCTCGAAGGCCGGCTGCGCGGCCGCGACACCGCGTCGCTGTTGCGCTTTCTCGAGGTCTCGCAGTGGCGCTCTACGGACGAGCTGATCGCGTATCAGCACGGGGAGCTCAGGAAGCTGGTGGCCCACGCGGCGCAGAACGTCCCCTACTATCGGGAGCGCATGGCGGCGCACGGGGTCGACGCGAGCAGCGTGCGCACCGTCGAAGATCTGCTCAAGCTGCCGATCTTGTCACGCGACGACGCGCGCAGCTTCGCAGCCGAGCGCCGGAGCACGGCCGGTCCACCGGTCGACTTCGAGAAGGCCACGGGCGGTACGACCGGCGAGCCGCTCAAGTTCGGCTACGAGCGCAAGAGCGAGTACTGGCGGCAGGCGATGAAGTGGCGTGGCTACGGCTGGGCCGGCTATCGCCCGGGTGACGTGTCGCTGCACTTCTGGGGCGCGTCGACGGCGAACTTCACCCGGCAGCGGCGCTGGAAGATCGCCGCCGATCATCTCCTGCGTCGCGAGTACTACTACGACTGTCATCATCGCGGTGAGGCTGAGCTCACCGCCGTCGTCGAGGCGATCGTCGCGCGGCGGCCGCGCGTCCTGCTCTGCTACACGCAAGCCGGCGTCGATCTGGCGCGCTTCATCAACGAGCGCGGCCTGCGGCGCTGGGATCGCCTGCCGGTGCTTTGCGGGGCGGAGCGGCTGCTGCCTCAGGACCGGCCGGTCATGGAGCAAGCGTTCGGCGACGCCGTCTTCGAGACCTACGGCTCGCGCGAGGTCATGCTGATGGGCAGCGAGTGTGAGGCGCACGACGGCCTGCACATGTCGATGGAGAACGTGGTCGTCGAGATCGTCGTGCGCGACGGCGAGCGGCAGCGTCACGCCAAGCCCGGTGAGCTTGGCGAGGTCGTGATCACCGATCTGCACAACTGGTCGATGCCGTTCCTCCGCTACGCGAACGGCGATCTCGCCGTCGCGGGAGGTCGCGAGCGCTGCCGGTGCGGCCGGGGCCTCCTGCGCTTCGGCCCGGTCGAAGGCCGTGTCGCGGACACTCTGGTCGACGGGAACGGCGCGCGGGTCAACGGCCTCGTATTCAACGTCGTCTTCACGAACTACTCGCACGTCGTCCACCGCTTCCAAGCCGTGCAACACAAGGACAAGCGGATCACGCTGCGCCTCGTGCAGACGCGCGATCTGACCGCGCCCGAGCGCCTCGACATCGAAGGGCACCTTCGCAAGTACTTCCCAGGGATCGAGCTGACGATCGAGCGCGTCGCGGAGATTCCGGCCGGCAAGAACGGCAAGCGCCGCGTCGTGATCGTCGAGTCATAGCCGTGCGCCTTCGCCAGCTCGACGTACTCCGTGCCTTCGCCGTGCTCCTCGTGATGATCCGCCATCTCAACGAGGGCAAGGACAACCCGGCGATGCTGGCGCTCGTCGCGCAGGTCAACCGAGCACCGACGGAGCTCGCCCACCTGCCAGAGCTCGTCGTGCGCCTGCTGTATCGCATGGGGTGGGCGGGCGTCGATCTGTTCTTCGTGCTCAGCGGCTTCCTGGTCTCCGGGCTGCTGTTTCGCGAGCACCAGCAGCGCAGCGCCGTGCGCGTCGGCCGCTTCTTGATCCGGCGCGGCTTCAAGATCTATCCGATGTTCTACCTGTTCCTGCTCTCGACGCTGCTCGCCATCGGGCTGTTCACGACGCGCAAGCTGTCGCTGCCGGCGATCGTCTGTGAGGTGCTGTTCATCCAGAACTATGGACCCAACATGTGGGGACACACCTGGTCGCTCGCCGTCGAGGAACACTTCTATCTGCTGCTCGGTCTGCTGCTCTTCGTGCTGTCGCGTCGTCAGCGCGTGGGCCTCGTCCCGAGGCTGTTTCCGCTCGTGGCGCTCGGGTTCCTCGCGGCTCGTGTCGCGACGACGCTGCTCGTGCCCGAGTTCGACTTCAAGACGCATGTCTTCGCCACGCATCTGCGTCTCGATGCGCTCTTCTATGGCGTCGCGCTCTCATACCTCTGGTACTTCGAGCGCCCACGACTCGCGTTCGCCGAGCAGGGCGCCGCTCGCCCGCTGCTCCTCCTCGGCGGGTTGCTGCTGTTTGCGCCAGCGTGCTTCTGGAAGCAGGACAATCCGTGGATGCGCACCATCGGCCTGAGTGGACTTTCGCTCGGCGGCGCGATGCTGGTGCTATGGGCGATGAGCGGGCCGCCGGTGGCTTCGCGTCTGCTTGCTACCTCGCCGACGGCCTCGCCAAGATGGGCTTCTACTCGTACGCCATCTACCTCTGGCACGTACCGGTGCTCGTCGTCGGCGTTCCGATCGCAGGCAAGGTCGCGAGCAAGATCCTTGGCCAGCCCCTCGGGCTCCTCGGCGAGCTCGTCGTCTACGTCGCAGGGACGATTGGCGTGGCAGTCGTGACCGCGCGCCTCATCGAGCTGCCGGCGCTCAAGCTGCGCGATCGGCTCTTCCCGTCGGTGGCGCGCTGAGCCCGAGGGCGGTTCAAGGGACGTAGAGGATGTCGCCGGCGAAGAGCGCCAGGTTCTCCTCGGGGTGCGACCCATCGGCGATGCGGCGATAGTCGATCGGGATGCGGCGCAGCTTGCCGCCCTGGTTGCGGATCACCTGCAGGCGCGACGGATCGCCAAACTTGTTGACCCCGCCCGCCATCGCGATCGCTTCACCGACGGTGACGTAGTACTTCGAGGAGAAGATCCCGCCGCGCTCGACATTGCCGCTGACGGTGTAGCGGTAGCTGTTCACCTCGGTGACCGTGACACTCACCGTCGCCGTCTCATCCTTCACGTAGATCGAGAGGCGCTGCGTGATCTCGGCCTTGAGCTGACTCGGCGTGCGACCAGCGGCGGGGATGTCACCGATGAGGGGCATGGTGATCGTGCCGTCGGGACGCAGCCGTGTGTCGGTGTTGAGATCCGGGTTCTTCCAGACGCCGACCTTGACGCCGTCGGCCGGACCGAGCACGAACTCGAGCTTTCTCGGATCGGGCTCGTTGGCGTAGTCGTACTTCGGAACGGTGACGCAGGCCGCCGCGAGCAGGAACAGCGGCAGCGCAGCGCAGCGGAGCAGAGGAAGCGAGCTCGTAATCAAGTTTCGGCGCATCGTTCGGAACCCCAGGACCCACAGACTAACCGATCTTGGCTGTGATAGCCTGCTTCCGTCTTGTTCGTCTTCGTTGGGCTGCTGGCCATGCTGATGTTCATGCTGGTGCGTCCGCAGGATCTCAATCCTGCGCTGGCGCCGCAGCTGCCTACGCTCAACACGCTGGCGCTGCTCGCCGTCGCTGGCTGGGTCCTCGACGTCCGGCGCCTCAACAGCCGCTCGAATCCGCCCCCGTCGCTGTCGATCGTCGGGCTGTACATGACGTGGTGTCTGATCAGCCTGCTGCCGAATCGCCCGGACACGCTGACGGGCGCGCTGCTCAGCTTGTTCGTGATCTTCCTCGTCTACTTCGTGATCGCGTTCGGCTGTCAGTCCTTCCGCAAGCTCGGTGTCGTCGCCGTGGCGTATCTCGTCGGTGGGCTGTTCATCACCTTTGTCGTGCTCGGGCAGGGCTTCGGTCCGATGCAGTGCTTCGAGTCCGACCCGCGCAGCGTCGGCTCTTTCGAGGAGCTCCGTCCCGACGGGCGTCCATGCGAGACGGCGCTGCAGTGCCGCGGCGAGGACGCCGAACCCGGCAAGAGCTACCTGTGCAACAAGCTCGGCCCGTTCCAGACCTCGGCGGTCGGCGTGCGCGTGCGCTACGTCGGGCGCCTCAACGATCCCAACGAGACGTCGTTGGCGGTCGCGCTGATCGCGCCGATCGCGATGGCGCTCTACGAGCTGCGTCGCACGTTGCGTCGCTGGCTGCTGATGATGGGCACGATCCTCGGGGTCGCGCTCGCGGTGTACTTCTCGCAGTCGCGAGGTGGACAGCTCGTCTTCGCCGCCGTGTTCGCGACCTATCTCTATCGAAAGAGCGGTATCAAGGGGCTGATTGTTGCCGCTCTGATGGCGATGCCGTTGATGCTGTTCGGTGGTCGCTCAGGCGATGAGGCAGAAGAGTCTTCGCAGGAGCGCCTCGAGTGCTGGCTCACCGGGATGGAGCTGTTTCGCGCCTCGCCGATCTATGGCATCGGTGCCTATCGCTTCACCGACCACCACTTCCTGACGGCCCACAACTCGTACGTGCTCGCCGTCGCCGAGACGGGCTTCGTCGGCGTCTGGCTCTTCATCGGCATGCTCTACGCGTCCGGCAAGTCGCTGGTGATGGGGCTGCAGCTGGCCGACGACGGCAGCGCGACGGACTACCCGCGCCGGACCTGGGGCTCGGCGCTGCTCGCCGCCTTCATCGGCAACGTCGTCGGAATCTTCTTCTTGTCGTTCGCGTACCACTTCGTCTTGTGGACATTCCTCGGGATCTGCGGCGCCTACTACGGCGCGGTCAAGGCACACCGGCCAGACTTCGAGGTGCGCCTCAAGCGACTCGATCTGTACGCGATCACGGCGATCACCCTGTTCGTCGTCGCCGCGCTCTACTTCTACACGAAGTACAAGTCCAGATAGGCGGACCTTAGTCCTCGTCCTCTTCGTCAGGGGTGTCGACGACCCGCTCGGGGCGCCAGCGCTGTCGCAGCTCGCGCGCCTGTTCGATGCCCCGGTCGACGGCGAGCTGCGCGAGGCGCATCCATGGGCGACGCCAGGCCTGGATCGCGACGAGCGGTCGGGACACCGTGCTGAGCTCCAGCTTGTAGCGTTGCCGCCCCGCGAGGAAGTCGTACTCGGTGTAGCCGCTGGCGATCGAGAGCTCGATGGCCTTGAGGTGGGAGACGATCCCGACCCGGATCGAGTTCGGCAGATCGACGGCGCGTCCGCTCTGGTAGCTGTGGACGCGCCCCTTCCAGATGAAGTTGTAGACGACCGCGAGCGGCCGCCCCTGGCCGACGAGCCAGGCGAGCTGGAGAGCATCGCGCGCGAGCAGCTCGCGCATCAACCGCTGGTGAAACGATCCGAACTTGCCGGACACGAAGACCCCGGACTCGCCCGCTTCGGCCCAGCGGGTGCCGTGCAGAGACTGCAAGACCCGCTGACCCTCGACGAGGTCCGCCTCGTTGCGGGCCACGACGAGGTGGTGATCCGGCGCCCACTTCTCGTAGTCTCGCACGCACTTGCGCGCGAACTTTCGACGCTTGGATGGCAGGTGTTCGATGTACTCGTCGTAGGTCTTGGGCAGCGTGATGTACGGACAGATCGTCATCTCGCGCCGCTCCGGCAGCATGCCGTTGGCGACCAGGCTGCGCTCGATCTGAGCGACGAGCGGCGAGGATCCGTCGAGCCCATGCAGGAGGAGGTGCTCCCAGCGGGAGCGGCCGGCGAGCTCGTTGATCAACGCGTCGATGACGCGATCCTCGTAGCCGGGCTCGCACAGCAGCCCATTGTAGTCCGAGCAGATCTCGTCCGACTCGTCCTCGCCCGAGCCGATCAGCTCGACGCGACGGATTGGCAGCAGCCGTCGATAGCGGGTTGGTCGTCGGAGGAGTGGCGCCAGCCCGACCAGGCGCGCCCCGTCGTAGGCAGCGAGCACATGCGGACGCCGTCGGTCCGACCCGCCAAAGGTGTCCCACCAGTTGAGCTGCCAGAGCGGGTGCTGGGCGAGCTCGTTGGCGCCGCGCGTGCAGAGCTCGCTCCACGTGGGAGCCAGGGCACGCAGCTCGTCGGTGGACCGGAGGGTGCGGACGGAGAGGTGCTTCACGCGCGCAGATTAGTATTGGGGCGTAGCAAGAGGCCAGCGAACTCGTGCGAGCCGATGTCGCGGTCGATGCTGATGCGCTGCAGGTCGAAGCGGTGCGAGCGTCGATCGAGGTGGTTGCTGCCGCCGCACGCTGCGAACCCGATCTCGTAGCCAGCCTCGCGGACCGCATCGAGGATCTGCGGCTTGTCGCGGATCGACTTGCCGACCGGGTAGGACACCGAGCGGACCGGCGCGCCGATCCACTCCTCGAGCTCGAGCCGGGAGCCGCGGAGCTCATCGGTGAGTCGATCGGGCGGCAGGGTGTCGAGCACGCGATGGGAGCGGGTGTGCGAGCCGATGTCCATGCCGAGCTTCGACAGCGCCTCGACCTCGTCGCGCGTCATCAGGTTGTCGTCCGCGAGCTGGCGCTCGACGGCGGGCGTCCACTCGACCGACGCCGCGCGCGCCACCTCGGCGATGAAAGCCTCGAGATCGAGGTCGTACGTGTCCTTGACGACTCGCAACAACTTGCGAATCGTCGCGGTGCGCTGTGCCCCGAGGGGAAAGCGCGCTGGAGCGGGGAAGTTCAGCACGAGCTCGGATCGCTTGGACTTGGTTGCCAGGTAAGCGAGCGTGTCCCACCAAAAGAGTCGCCGCTCTCGCACGAAGTTCGTCGCGACGAAGAAGGTGGCGCGAATGTCGTGCGCCCGGAGAATCGGCGCGGCGACGGTGAGGTTGTCGCGGTAGCCATCGTCGAACGTGACCAGCACCGGGTTGGGCGGCAGCGGCTCTCCCTGTGCGTAGCGAATCGCGTCGTCGATTGTGACGGGCGAGAAGTAGCGACGGAGCATCGCCATCTGTGCGTCGAAGCCGGCGGGCGTGGCGTCGACGACGCCCGCGTCGAGTCCCTCGTGCTCGTCGGCGACACGGTGGTAGTTGAGGATGGTGAGCCAGCGAGTCGGCACGATGCGGCGCAGCTCCAAGGCCGCGCTCGAGATGCCACTCAGCCCTGCCCAGCGGGCCATGCGCAGTTTCATTGACGGCTCTAGCTTATCGCGATTCGGCCGCGCCGTCGACCGCGCAGCACATACCGATAGACCGCGAGGTACTCTCGGACGACGCGCTCCAGGCCGTACCGTTGCATCGCCAGGTCGTGGCCGCGCTCGCCGAGGCGCTCGCGGAGCGCTCGATCGTCAAGGAGCTTGACGATTCGCTGGCGCAGGGCGGCTTCGTCGCCCGGCGGGACGAGGTAGCCGCTCTCGCCTTCGACGATGACGGTCGAGATGCCGCCGACGTTGGTGGACACGACGGGGAGCCGCGCCGCCATCGCCTCCGGAATCACCAACGGTAGCCCCTCGGTGGTCGAGCTGAGCAGGAACAGGTCGCTGGCGGCCAGCAGGCTGGGGGTGTCGTTCCGGACGCCGAGCAGGTGAACGAAGCGCGCGCGCTCGCCAAGGGCCTGTCGCTGCTGCTCGAGCTTGGCGCGTTCGCTGCCGTCGCCGACGAGCACGAGCTGCGCCTTGGGCGCGAGCAGCGGTGCCATCGCGGCGATCATCAGCGTCTGATTCTTCTCTGGTGCGAGGCGCGCGACGGTGATCGCGACGACGGCGTCCGGGGCGATCCCGAGGGCTGCGCGCACGACGCTGCGCTCGTCGGGCGGACGGGTGAAGCGATCGAGATCGATCCCGTTCGGGATCGTCCACAGCTTGCTCTCGGCCACCTCGCGCTTCTGCCGCGCCACTTCAGCGGTTACCGCGGAGACTGCCACATACGCGTCAGCGAGCCGTGCGGCCGCCCGTCGGAGCTGGAGCTGTCGCTCGCTGCTCGGGTTGGCGCCGTGCTTCGTATGCACGAGCGCTGCGTCGATGAGCCTGGCCGCTGGCGCGCCCCAGATGAGCGGCTGCGGGTTGTGCGTGTGCACCACGTCGGTCTCGAAGCCGCGCAGCACGCGCGCCAGGCGGAGCGGCAGCGTCAGATCGACGCCGTGGCGCTTCTCGACGACCTCGGTCGGGATGAGCGCGTCCTCGAAGAGCCGTCGCAGCGGACCGTCGGCGAGCGCCACCGCGGCGACGCGGCAACCGGCGCCCTTCTGGCGAGTCGCCAGATCGAGCGCGACGCGTTCCTGCCCGCCGACGCCGAACGACGAGAGCAGGTGAACGACCGAGATCGTCAACGCCCGAGGCCCAGCACCATGACGAGCGGCGTGCGAAGCAGGACGTCGACCTCGGTGCGCAGGTAGGACTTCAGGTCCTCGAGCGCCGCCGAGTAGGCGAGGTCGTAGAGCATCTTGAGGCGCATGTCGTCCGCCTCGGCGCCGTCCGCCTCCTCGACCTGGAACGGGTTGACCAGCGACGACTTCATCTGATCGATCTCGCTGCCAGGGCGGGCGCCGCCGCTGTAGCCGAGGTTGACCTGCGCCAGGCCAGTGATCCCCGGCTTGACCGATCGCATGCGCTCCTCGAAGAACGGGATCGCCAGCGCCAGGTTCGAGATCAGCTCCGGGCGCTCGGGGCGCGGTCCGACGAGGCTCATCTCGCCCCGCAGCACGTTCCAGAACTGCGGCAGCTCGTCGAGGCGCGTCTTGCGGAGGAAGCGTCCGACGCGGGTGACGCGTGGATCGCCCTCGGTCGCGAGCACGGCGCCGGTCACCTTCTCGGCGTCCGGGCGCATGGTGCGAAACTTGAGCATGTCGAACTCGACGAAGCGAAAGTGATTCGGGTCGTCCTGCCCGATCAGCTCACCGGCTCGTCGCTGTCGATAGAAGATTGGGCCAGGCGAGTCGACGAAGATCGCGGCGCCGATCAGCGGATAGAGCGGCACTGTCACCGCAAGACCGACCAGCGAACCGGCGACGTCGACCACTCGCTTGAGCACGCGGACCGTCGGATTCACCCGGCCATCGTAGCAAAGTGGCGCGGCACTTGGTAATGTAGAGACGTGATTCGACTGCACTTGCCCGCAGCTCTGCGGTATCGCGACCTCGCGATTCGCGCCGTGGCGGCTGCGTGCAAGTTGGTCGGATCCGACGGGGGCGGGCGTGACCGCAGCGTCTTCGACGACGAGGTCATCTCGGCGTTCGGCGAGGCGTTCAACAACGCCGCGCTGCACTGCTACAAGACGCAGGCGGGCACCCTCGAGATCGACATCGACGTCAGCCCCGATGCCATCACCATCGAGCTACGCGACCGCGGAGCGGGGTTCGACCTCGACAACGTCCCGGAGCCCGATCTCGACTCGTTGCCCGAGAGCGGACTGGGCATCTTCATCATGCGGTCGATGATGGACGAGGTGCACTACCGCCTCGGCGATGGAGAGGAGCCCAACGTGCTGACGCTGCGCAAGCGCTACTCGCGAACCTCGGAGCTCGAAGCATGAGCCGGCTTTACGAAACCACCCCGACGAGGGTATGGAGACTGGTATGAACTGGAGCCGGACTGACGACGGCGAATCGACGACCTTCTCGCTGGTCGGTTCGCTCGACGCAGTAACGACATCCGAGATGCGCCCGGTGGTTGACGCGCTGGTCGCCGAGAAACGGGCGAAGATCGTCGTCGACGTCTCGGCGTTGCGCCTCATCGACAGCTCCGGCGTCGGTCTCATCGTCTCGCTCTACAAGCGCTGCAAGGCCAACGGTGGCCAGGTCACGGTCGCCGGTCTGCGCGATCAGCCGCTGACCATCTTCAAGCTGCTGCGACTCGACAAAGTTCTCACCGCCTGATACGCGTCCGTCAGGTTCCCCAGATGAAGTGGTTGTTCGCGCTCCCCGATCCGACGCTCGACGAGCTGCTGTCGCAAGTGTCGCGCTCGTTCTATTTCAGCCTCGCGGTGCTGCCCAAGTCGCTGCGCCGCCAGCTCTCCGTCGCCTATCTCGTGGCGCGCGCCGCCGACACGGTTGCCGACACCTCCGCGGTGCCTGCCGCGCGTCGCATCGAGCTGCTCGGGCTGCTGCGTGCGGCGATCGACGATCCGGGCAAGGGCGTGGCGCTGTGCACGACGCTGCGCGGCGAGCTGCTCGAACGACTCGACATCGCCGTCGGTGGGGCGCGCGAGACGAGCGGAGAGCGGAGCTTGCTGCTGCGACTCGATCAGTGCCTCGTCGAGCTCGCGCGCTTCGAGCGCGCGGATCGCGATCGCACCAGCCGGGTGCTGGCGACGTTGATCGAGGGAATGGAGCGCGATCTCCGCCGCTTCCCGGGCGCGAGTGACTCGTTGTCCGAGGAAGTGAAGGCCCTCGAAACGGTCAAGGACCTTGACGAGCACTGCTACTACGCGGCCGGCTGCGTCGGCGAGTACTGGACGCTGATGACGGCGGCCCACGTGGCCGGGCTCGATCGTCTGTCACGTCCGGACTACGTCGCGCGCGGCGTTCGGCTCGGCAAGGCGCTGCAGTACGTCAACGTGCTGCGCGATGCGCCGCGCGATCTGCAGCAGGGCCGCTCCTACATCCCCGTCGAGATGCTGGCACCGCTCGGCCTCCAACCGATCGATCTGCGCGATCCCGACAAGCGTCGGCAGGCGCGCCCGATCTTCGATGCCCTGATCGATCGCGCCGTCGCGCACGTCGATGCGGCGATGCCGTACGTCCTGGCGATCCCGCGCTCGGAGCCGCGCCTGCGCCTGGCGGCGCTGTGGCCCATCTGGATCGGGCTCGGGACGTTGACCATGCTGCGCCAGGCACGCGATCCGTTCGACCCGAGCGAGGTGCTGCGTATTCCGCAGAACGAGCTCTATCGGATCCTGGCCGAGTCGATGGCGGTGGTGTCGTGGAACGGTGCGCTCGAGCGCAGCCACGCCCGCCGACGCGCCGCGGTCTAGTCGGCTCAGCGCAGCTGCGCGGCGGCGCGTAGGACCTCGGCGAAGCGACCTGCTTGGGCCGAGCGGTGGTACTGGGCGACGCCCGGGCTGCGCGGCGGCGAGACGTCGAGCTTGCCGTCGAGGAACCGCTGGATGCGCTCCGCGAGGTGTCTGGCAATCGCGGTCGCGTCACGCGGTGGCAGCACGGGGCCGAGCTGGAGCTTGTCGACGAGGCGCTGCAGCGCGCCCGGCGGCGCGAGGGTCAACAGCGGGCGCCCGAGGATCATCAGCTCGAAGATCTTGGCCGGGTAGATGCGCTCGTTGCCCGCCACCTCATCGAGGACGCACAGGACCTCGTGCGCCGAGGCGAGACGCGGCAGCACCTCGGCGTGGGCGACGTAGCCTCGACGGTGAACGCCGAGCGCCTCGGTGCCCTCGAACGCGTCGAGCTCGGTGTCGACGACGCGGCCCATGATCTCGACGCGGAGGTGGCGCGCGAGCTCCGGCGAGTCGCGGTGCAAGAGCCGCACGGCCTCGAGGAAGCCGCGCAGCGAGGTCAGCTTGAACACCGTACCGGCGTAGGCGACGACGTAGCGATCGGCGGGCGGGCTGGGCAGCGTCGCCGGAAAGTCGTCAGGGTCATACCCGTTCTCGATCGTGACCACCCGCGCGGGGTCGAGGAACGGATAGTGCTCTAGCAGGTTGGCGCGGAACTCCTCGGTGGCCATGGTCACGAAGGCGGCCTGGCGCAGCACCGCGGGCTCCAGCGTCTCGCCGACGGCTCGACCGATCGAGCCGCCCATCATCTCGTACGTCGTGCGGTACGTGCTCCACTCGTCTCGGTAGTCGAGCACGAACGGCTTGCCCGCCAGGCGCGCCGCGGGACCGAGCGCGAACTGGGAGAACGGCGGCCCGCTGATCAAGACGACGTCGTTGGTTCGAGTCTCACGGAGCAGCGCGGGGAGGGCGGTCGGTTGCCACAGCACCTGAGGATCGGGCACCAGCAGCTGCTTGGCGAGGCTGGTCAGCGAGCGCACCGCGCGCTTGCGCAGCGACGGGGGGGCCGCTTGGTCGCCGGCCTGTGCCTGCCAGGCGGATTGCTTGAGCGCATAGCCGGGCTCGAAGGTGCGGGTGCGGACGATCGAGACCTGGGGCGGCAGATCGGCGAGCAGCGACTCGTCGCGCAGCGGCACGGACGGGTTGCCGCAGGTCAACACGGTCGGCTCGACGCCGTGATGGACAAGGTACTTGACCAGCTTGGCGACCCGCTGCACGCCGGCGCCGCCGACGGGCGGGAACTGATAGGTGACGATGAGCGCGCGCACGGAGAGCGCTACTCTACCACGCCTTCGGGACGTCGCCCTCGACGTTGCCGTCGAGGTTCCAGCCCAGCCAGTAGTCAGCGAACGCCGGATCGACGTACCAGCGCGGACCGTCCCGGTCCTCGATCACCACCCAGTCGTGGTTCGAGAACGCCAGCGCCTTCGGCTGCCAACCGAAGATCCGCGCCTCGTCGCTGTGCACCAGCGAGGCGGTCGCCTTGAGCTTGGCCCAGCGCGCGAGCTGATTGAAGACCGAGGCAAACAGGGTCGAGTACTCGATGCAGTTCGCCTCTCGCGGCTGCTTGTCGAAGCGCAGGCGCGTCGGATGCGACAGCCCGAAGTGGAGGAACTTGCCGGTCACCTGGGCGGACAGCTCGATGACGCTGCGGATGTCGCCCGGCGTCTTGCCGTCGGTGGCGCGCTGAATCTCGACTTGGAGATCGTGCGACAGGTCGGCCATCGGCGAGCGTGTGCCGTGGCGACGCAGGCGCAGCGTCAAGCGCGCGCCGATCACGAAGCCGAACCCGAGGACCAGCAGCAGCGCCGCAGCGACGGCGCTCCACCGCAGCCAGCGACGGCCGGATCGCTTTGGCTTGGCCACGTCGGCTACCTGCGCTTCGGGCGGAGCGGCTTTTGCCGAAAGCCCGGACGCTGGGCGTAGCCGCGCATCGCCTTCGGGAGCTGCGCGGTTCCGGGCATCGCACCGTCGAGGAGGAAGGCGGCCCAGCGGTCGCCGTACGGCGCCACCTTGAGCTTCTTGCCTTCCTTGATCGCCTCGAGGTGCCCTTCGAGCCGCTCGTCGTTCGGCAGCTTGGTGCGCCCCTTCTTGAGGACCTCGACCGCTTCGTTGCGCAGATCGCGCGACAGCAGGCACCAGGCATACAGGGTGTAGGCGAGGCCTTCCTTCTCTCCGACGGAGATCGCCTGCTCGAAGGCGCGCTTCATGCCCTCGTCGTTCTTCTTCTTGTAGTACGCGCAGGCCAGGTAGGCGCGCGCCTCCCAGAGGCGCTTGGTCGCCTGTTCGAGCTCGCGGATCGCGCCGTCGAGATCGTTCTGCGCGTACAGCAGGATGCCGATCTGGGCGCGGAGCTGCGGCGCCAGCAGCGGGTTCCAGCGCGAGTACTTGAGACCCTCACGCAGGCTCTTGAGCGCCAGCTCCTTGCGCCCTGCCTTCATGTGGTTGGTCGCTTCGTCGACGAGGCCGGAGATGAACTGGCCGGTGCGACGGAGGAAGAAGAAGGACACGCCCATGGCGGCGAGCAGGCCCGGCATGATCGTCCCCGCCCAGGAGTGGACGAGGCCGGTCAGACGAACGACGCCGCCGACGAGGACGCCGACGAACAGGCTGAGAAATACAGTGAGCACGGCGCGCTCTTAGCGAGAAGAGCGGCGGGGATCAACTACTTCTTGCGCGCGGCTACTTCTGGCCGGCGACGAAGTCGGGCGGCGGCTTGCTGCCTTCCCCAAAGAAGAACAGCTCGCACTGCTCCTGCAGGAAAGTGTGCGCCTTGGTCGACTGAAGGTCCAGCCGGTACTCGTTGATCAGCATCTTGCTGTGCTCGAGCCACTGCTGCCAGCCGTCCTGGGAGACGTTGGCGAACAGGCGCGCGCCGAGCTCGTTGTCGAACGGCTTCCACTTCATGCCCGGCGCTTCGCGTCCGAGCTTGATGCACTTGACGATTCTTGCCATCGCCGATGGCTTACTCGACCCGGTCGGGGCTTGCAAGCCTGAAGGCCGCCATCCGCGCTGGGCAGGGGTCGCGGCCAAAGGGCGAGCGCGCTTGCTGTCGTCGCCGGCGCTCTCTATCCTGAGGCGAGCATGAACCCCGATCGACTCACCCAGCTTGGCGCGGCCATCAAACACTACGCAGGCGGCCACCGCGAGCTCGTCCCGCCCGGCTTGTTACCAGTGCTCGATGGGCTCGCTGCACCGACGGGCGGCGCGTTCCCGACCGCGGAGCGCATCGTGGAATCGGCCGGGGAGCTCTCGGTGGCGATGGCGCTGTCGGACGAGAAACACGGCGAGCGTGCGGCCGTCGCGCGCGCGGCGGTGCTGCACGGCATTCGGGTGCTGTCGGCGCTGGTCGAGCGCGGCTACGGCCTCGCCGAGATCGATCGCGAGCTAGACCTCCTGTTGGCGCGATGAACCTCGCCGCGGCGATCGAGCGCGTCCTCGGGCGCGGAGGCTTGCTCGCTGCGGCCCTGCCGTCCTACGAGTGGCGATCGGGGCAGCTCGACATGGCGCTCGCCGTTGGCGAGGCGCTCATCCAGCGGCGCCCCTTGCTCGTCGAGGCGGGGACGGGCACCGGCAAGACGCTCGCGTACCTCGTGCCCGCGATCCTCTCCGGTCAGAAGATCGTCGTTTCGACCGGAACCAAGAACCTGCAGGAGCAGATCTATTCCAAGGACATCCCCCTCTTGCAGCGCGAGCTGGGCCACCCGTTCACCGCAGCCGTCGTCAAAGGGCTGTCGAACTACGTCTGCCTGCGTCGCCACGAAGAGGTGACGCGTCGGCACCACGCGCTGCGCTTGACGCACGATCCACGCAGTGAGTCCGAGCGCGAGCACGAGTCGCTCATCGAGCGGATCGATGCGTGGGTGCAGACGACGACCACCGGCGACCGAGCCGAGCTGTGGGATCTGCCCGACGACGCGCCCATCTGGCGCGAGATCTCACCGACCAACGAGACGCGGCTTGGACCCCGCTGCTCGCACTTCGATCAGTGCTTCGTGGCCCGTGCGCGCCGCCGCGGCCAGCAGGCGGACGTCATCATCGTCAACCACCACCTGTTCTTCGCCGATCTGGCGCTGCGGCGGGTGTGGCCGCAGGCGCAGCTCTTACCCAGCTACGAGGCGGTGATCTTCGACGAGGCCCATCAGCTCGAGGACATCGCGACCGACTACTTTGGCCACACGGTCTCGACGCTGCGACTGCTGGCGCTCGAGCGGGACTGCGAGCGCGGGGTCAACACCGGGACCCTGCCGGAGCGCCTGACAGCGACCCTCGGGCGCGTGCAGAACAAGGCGCTGGTCTTCTTTGCTGCAGTGCAAAAGAAGATGGCGCGCGGCGACCGAACGACGCTCGATGGCGAGCTCTGGCAGGGCGACATCGACGCGGCGGCGCTCGATCTCGACACGGCGCTCGAGGAGCTCGAGGCGGCGCTCGAGGGCGCGCGGACCCTGGTGCTTCCCGACGGTGGGAGCCTGGCCGACTCGATGCTCGGCAGGGCTCGCCGGCTGCGCGACGATCTGGCGCTGATCGGCGACGGTGTCGGTCGCCGTGATCCGCGCTTCGTCTACTGGGCCGAGCAGCGCGGTCGCACCGTGCTGCTCCACGCCTCGCCCATCGACGTCGCGGACATCGTGCGCGACCACGTCCTCGAAGCGACCGAAGCCGCGGTCTTCACGTCGGCGACGCTGGCGACGGGGGGCGACTTCGAGTTCGTGCGCAGCCGGCTGGGCCTCGAGATGGCGAGCGACGCGCG
>CAZPEY010000032.1:0-552 GCA_964585665.1 uncultured Polyangiaceae bacterium
ACGAGCCGTCGTCGCGCGACCACGTCTGGTGGGGCAACGTCAACATCAAGCTCGACGAGCACGCGTTCAACGCCAACCGCGAGCGCGCCCTCGACTACCTCAACACGCGCGACCAGATCTACGTGGTCGACGGCTTCGCCGGCTGGGATCCGCGCTACCAGCTCAAGATCCGCGTCGTCACGACGCGCGCCTATCACGCGCTGTTCATGCGCAACATGCTGATCCGGCCCACCGAGGAGCAGCTCGCCAAGTTCGGCGAGCCCGACTACACGATCCTCAACGCCGGCGCCTTCCCCGCCAACCGCCACACCCCCGGCATGACGTCGAAGACCTCGATCGACCTGCACTTCGGTCGCAAGGAGTTCGTCATCCTCGGCACCGAGTACGCCGGCGAGATGAAAAAGGGCGTCTTCACGATCATGCACTACCTCATGCCGCTGCAGGGCGTGCTGTCGCTGCACGCCTCGGCCAACGAGGGCGATGACGGGCACGTCTCGCTGTTCTTCGGCCTGTCGGGCACCGGCAAGACGACGCTGTCGGCGGATCCACGCT
>CAZPEY010000032.1:562-26652 GCA_964585665.1 uncultured Polyangiaceae bacterium
CAAGCGCGAGCAGGAGCCGGAGATCTTCGACGCGATCCGCTTCGGCTCGGTGCTCGAGAACGTCGTCTACGATCCGGAGACGCGGGTCGTCGACTACGACGACGTCTCGATCACCCAGAACACGCGCTGCGCCTACCCGATCGAGTACATCCCCAACGCCAAGCTGCCGTGCGTGGCGACGCACCCGAAGAACATCATCATGCTGGCCGCCGACGCGTTCGGCGTCCTGCCGCCGGTGTCCAAGCTGTCGCCCGAGCAGGCGATGTACCACTTCATCTCGGGCTACACCGCCAAGGTCGCGGGCACCGAGGTCGGCGTCAAGGATCCGGAGGCGACGTTCTCGGCCTGCTTCGGCGCGCCGTTCCTCGTCTGGCACCCGACCAAGTACGCCGAGATGCTCGCCGCCAAGATGAAGCAGCACGGCACCAACGTGTGGCTCGTCAACACCGGGTGGACGGGCGGCGCGTATGGCGCAGGCAAGCGCATGTCGCTCAAGCACACGCGCGCGATCATCGACGCGATCCACACCGGCGCGCTCGCCAAGGCGCCAATGGTGACCGATCCGACGTTCGGCTTCCAGGTACCGACCGAGTGCCCTGCGACGCCGTCCGAGGTGCTGCAGCCGCGCAACACGTGGAGCGATCCGCTCGCCTACGACGCGATGGCCAAGAAGCTCGCGCAGCTCTTCATCGACAACTTCAAGAAGTACGAGGCGCAGGCCTCCGACGCGATCAAGAGCGCCGGCCCCAGGGTCTAAGCCCCACGAGAATCGTTGCCAACCGCGGCGCCCGGCACCTCGTCGGGCGCCGCTATTTTTTGTGGTTCTCTTTCGGTGGCGGCGGTCGCGGCAGGGTGTCGAGCCGATCGGCCAGCGCGAACGTCGTCGCCGCGAACGCCGCAGTGGCCAGGTTCAGATCGAACGGGTTGATCTTGTCGATCGTGTCCGACGACGTGTGGTGCCAGTCGAAGTACTCGCTCACGTCTTGATCGATGATCACGACCGGCACCCGCTCGGTGATCGGCAGCAGATCCGCACCGCCGTCCTCGGTGATCCGTCGCTCCGTGACGCCGAGCCCGACCAGCGGCTGGACGAGATCGTCGAGCAGCTTGCGTCCGCCTTCGACGGTGGTCGAGATGCCGTAGGGGCGACCGGCGCCCGAGTCGGCCTCCATCGCGGCGACGTGCTTGTCGATCTCGAGCTTGTGCGTCTCGGCGTAGGCCTGCCCGCCCGAGAGGCCGTTCTCCTCGTTCATGAACAGCACGACGCGGACGGTGCGGCGCGGCTGAAGCCCGAGCAGCTTGATGATCCGCACCGTCTCGAGGGCGATCGCGCAGCCTGCGCCGTCGTCAATCGCGCCTGTGCCGTTGTCCCAGGCGTCGAGGTGCGCGCCGATGAGGACGATCTCGTCGGGCTTCTCGCGGCCAGGCAGCTCGCCGACGACGTTGGCCGACTCGACCGAGCCGTCGAGGTGCGAGGTCTGGCGGAGGAAGACGCGCACCGGCTTGCCGTCCTTGGTCTTGGCCTGGGCCTGCGCGTGGCGCGCGATCAGATCGGCGTCCTCGGCGCGGATCGCCGTCGCCGGGACGAACGGACCCGCCCACATCGTGCCGGTGTGCGCGAGGCCGTGGTTGCCTGTCCCGACGCTGCGCACCAGCACCGCCAGCGCGCCATGCTTGTAGGCCTCGCCAGCGCCGCGTGAGCGCTGCGACACGGCCTCGCCGTAGCCCTCGAAGTCACGCGTCCGCTTCATCACGCCGTTGAGCAGCACGATCTTGCCCTTGGCCTCGGGGCCGCGTCGCTTGAGCTCGTCGACGGACTGCACGATCAAGATCTCTGCCTCGACGCCAGCCTCGGGCGTCGCAGGGCTGTTGCCGAGCGCGATCCCGATGAGGGGCAGCGCCACCGGGGCGACGAGCCGCACCTCGACGTCACCCCGCACCCAGCGCGGCACCCTGACCAGCTCGCGGCGCACGTTGGACAAGCCAGCGCTCTTCATCGCCGCGAGCGCCCACTCGACGGCGCGCTCCGCTTGAGGCGTGCCACCGAGTCGCCCGCCCACCGTCGTCGTCAGCGAAGCGACGACGTCGTAGGCCTTCGCCTGGCCCATCGCCGCCCCAACGACCATGGCGACCTGCTCGGGAGCGAAGGGCCGAGGCTTGGGCGGCAGCTTGGCCGGCGCAGCGACAGCGCTCGCCGCGAACGTGCCGACGAGAGCGACTGCGAAACAAGAACGAACCATCGGTGATCCTCTGGATAGCTCTACAGGCTCGACGGCGCGGGCAGCTCGGGGATGGGCTTGTCGGGCAGCTTGTCGAAGTGCTCGAACGGGTTCTCAAGCCACTGGCGCAGCAGGCGCGACATCACGCTGGCGTGAAAGCCGTCGATGAAGCGGTGGTCGAAGGTCGCGTTGACCTTCATGATCTTGCCGGGCACGATCTTGCCGTCGTCGACGACAGGGACTTCCTTGACCGCGCCGAGCGCGAGCAGGATCGGCACCCGCGAGTACGGCACGAGCGGCACGTACGCGACGTCGAGGCCGAGCGAGCCGATGTTGGTCACCATGATGCTGCCGAACGGATCGCGCGGCAGCCCGGCCCACGAGAGGTCGAGGTTGAGATCGTAGGTGAGGTACGCGATCAGGCGCAGCACCCAGTGGATGAGGAACTGCGGCATCCCGAGCATGTTCTTGCGCGTCTTCTCGAGCGCTGGATCCTTGCGGGTCCGGACCTTCTCGACCTTCTCCTCGAACTCCTTGACGATCTCGACGAGCGTCTTCTTCTCGACGTCGTAGAGCGTCAGACCCGACAGATCGACCTTGCCGGTGCCCTCGTCCGTCATCACGACCTGGAAGAACACGCCAACCTGCTTGCGCAGGTAGATCTTGTTGCCGCGCAGGAGCGCGTTGGCGTCGGGCGTCTCTTTGAGCAACTCACCGACGGCGCGCGCGATGAGGTGGGTCACCGTCAGGCGCTGGCCGGTGCGCTCGCGAAACTGCGCCATGTAGCGCAGCGCCTCGTCCATGCGGATGTCGATCGTGCCGTAGACCGACGGATCGTAGGCGGTGCGCCAGGTGCCAATTGCGATCTTGCGGAAGCTGGAGACGTTCTTCTTACGCTCGAGCGAAAGATGCGCCATCGCCCGACGCTATCACGCCTGTCCGGACGATTCGAGGACGACGTAGAACGGGCCGAAGTTGTGCGCCTGGGAGAGCTCGCCGCCCGGTGCGGCGCGCGCCAGCAGCTCCAGCTCCGCGGGGCTGTACATGCGGCGAACCGAGACGACCGCGTCGTGGACGAACAGCGGATCGCCGAGCGAGATCGCCGCGGCGGCCACGCTCACTCCGACCGTGTTGAGCCAGGTTCGGCGCGCGTCGAAGAACAGCACGCCGTGGCGCGCCGTGCGCCGCGCCTGATCGAGGAAGCGCGCCACCAGCGCCGGCGGGAAGTGATGGACCGTCTGGGTGCAGGTGATGACGTCGAAGCGCTCGCCCAGCTCGGCCAGGTGCAGCGCGTCGATGCAGCGGAACTCGACGTCGACGCCACGCGCGCGGGCATTTTGCTGCGCCGCAGCAACGTACGCCGGCGCGATGTCGCTCCCGGTGACGCGGAGACGCTTGCCGCCCAGCCTGCCGCCGCTCTGGCTGCGCTCGGCGAGTCGGATCGGCACCATGCCGTGGCCCGAGCCGAGGTCGAGCAGCGTCAGCTCGTCTTTCGGCGCATCCTCGATATGGAGGCGGAGCGCCCGCTCGAGCCAGGTGTAGAACATCAACCCGCGGTTGAGCCGATCGAGCGAGCCGATCAGCTCCTGCCGACGAGCATCCGGCAGGTCCTGGCGATCGATGTACTCCTCGCGCAGGCGCGAATAGAGCAGCCGATCGCCCAGCGACTCCTGCTCCCAGTCGTCGCGGTAGGAGCGCCACAGCCCATCGACCCGCTCGCCGAAGTCCGCGCGCGCCGGATCGAACGGCGCTCCACGACGCGCCAGCGCGCGCTCCACGACGGCTCGCTGTCGGCCATCCACCTTGCGGTCGAAGTCATCCAGCCACATCGGATCGAAAGGGGACAGGATCCGGGGGGCCAAGGCAAGGAGATCGCTTCGATATTTTTTCCCAAGCGATCCCAGGTATTTGAGTCTCTCGCGCGCCCCTCCGATCTGATATTCTGAAACTCGTGAGCCGCTGGTCGCACTTGCTCTCGATGAGGGGTCTGTCTGTTGGCTGGTCGGCTTTGACGACGGCGCGCGAGCGCGAGGAAGACGATCGGTCCACGGAGGCGGGGCTGGCGGAGCGCGCCAGGTGCGGCGACGCCCGGGCCTTCCGCGCCCTGTTCGATCGGCACGCCCCCGCCGTGCGGCGGTTCCTGCTCGATCTATTGCGCAACCGCGAGACCGCCGACGAGGCGACCCAAGAGACCTTCGTGCGTGCCCACGTTCGCCTCTCGTCGCTGCGCGACAACGAGAAGGTCGGCGCGTGGCTCTTCGGCATCGCTCGTCACGTCTTTCGCGAGACCATCCGTGTGCGCAAGCACGAGAGCACCGAGGAGCGCGGCTACGAGGAGACCGACCAGGCGCCGACGCCCGAAGCCTCGCTGATCGGTCGCGAGGCCGACGCGATGCTCGCCGACGCGATGCAGGAGCTCTCCGAGGAGCGGCGCGCAGCTCTGCTGCTGCGGCTCGACCACGGGCTCGAGTACGAAGAGATCGCCGAGGTGATGGGCTGGTCCCTCGCCAAGGTGAAGAACGAGATCCACCGCGGTCGCCTGAAACTGCGCGAACGGCTCAAACACTATCTCGACGAGTCACGCTAATGCACGATCAACTCGACGAAGAACACCTTGGACTCGATGAGCTCGAGGCGATCGCCGCGGCGCCCGACGAGGAGGCGCCGCCCCACCTGACCCTCTGCGCGACGTGTCGCGAGGAGGTCGCCTGGCTGCGCGCGGAGCAGCGGCTGTTCGCAGAGCGGCGGGCGGCCAGCCATGCAGCTCCCTCGTTCGATGCGGTCGCGGCCGGCATCGCCAAGGCGCAGGCGGAGGCAGCGCGGCGGCGACGGTCAAGGTGGTTGACTTTCTACAGCGCGCTGCCCGCGGCGGCGGCGCTCTCGGCGGCGCTCTTGCTGCCGCACCCGCAGCGTGGGGGGCGCGTGCCCGAGGCGCGCGATGCCCGCGTCGAGCTGCAGCGCGCCGAGCGCGAGGTCTCGGAGGCGGCGCGGGTGCTCGAAGCCAAGTACAAGCGCAAGATCGCCGTGCTCGGGAACGACAAGGCCATCGCCAAGCTCGACGGGCTGGCCGAGACGCGCACGCAGGTGCTCGCGGCGCGCGCCCAGGCCGGCGACGATCTGGAGGCGCGGCAGGTCGCGCTCGAGGGCTATTCGGCGTACGTGCAGGAGCTGCACCGCATCGTCGCCGAGATGGACACGGCCGCCCAATGAGAGCCTGGCTGATCTGCCTGAGCCTGTGCATCGCCTCGTCGGCGCACGCCCTGATGACACCACCGGACGAGATCTCGAAGCCGCTCGGCTGGGGCGCACGCGGCTCGGATCACAAGTTCAACGAGGCAGCCCAGGCCGTGCCCGGCCCGATCCGCCTGCGCGTCCGGGCGGTCGGAGCGAACATCTCGGTCGTCGCCGGGCCGCCCCAGCTCCTCACCGTGCGCGCCACCGCGGCGGACGCCTCGCGAGTCGAGCTGCGCAAGGACGCGGCCGACTCCTATGAGGTCGTCTTCGATGGAGTGACCAGCCTGCGGGCCGGGCACGTCGTGGCCACCGTCCCGCCGAGGAGCGAGGTCGAGGTGCAAACGACGACCGGAACGATCTCGCTGTCGGCCGTAACCGGCACCGCGCGGCTGCGCTCCACCGTCGGCGACATCAGCGTCGTGCGCGGCGGCAACGTCGAGGCCCGCTCGATCAGCGGCCACGTCAACATCATCGACGCCGACGGCGAGACACGGATTGACACCGTCTCGGGCACCGCGCAGGTCTCGGCAGCGCGTGGCGTGACCCCGACGCTGCGCTTCGCCTCGACCTCGGGCTCGCTCGACTGGAGCGGCGGCTGCGGCTCGCGCTGCCGGATCGAGGCACGATCGATGTCCGGCGCGGTGCGACTGCGGCTACGCAAGGAGAGCTCCTTCACGATCCGCTACCTGTCGCACTCGGGCGATCTCGACGATCGCCTCGGCATCGCGACCAGCAGCGGCAACACCGTCGGTGAGATCTCCGTGACCGGCCGCTACAACGAAGGGCTCGGCACGATCGAGTGCAACACCTGGAGCGGCCACCTCTCGCTCTCTCCCTGATCGCGGCTCCTCCTCAGCGAGCAACGCGCTCGAACATCAGCCAGTGAACGCCCGCCTCGATCTCCGCGGCGGCGATGCGATAGTCGCCGCTGGCGCGAATCGCGTCGAGGAGCTGCTTCTCGGCCCAGAAGCCAGCGCGCGCCTCGTCGAGCGTCCAGGGCTCGCCCCGCCACTTGGTGAAGACCAGCAGGTCGGGGCGCTGCTCGAGGATGAAGCGGGTGTTGTGCTTCTCGTGCCCGATCCACGAACGCACGAGGCGCTCGGGCGGCACGCGCTCGCCTCGCGCCACCTCACGGGTCGCCAACCCGACGAGATCGAGCGTCGGTAGCCGTGAGAAGTAGCCGATCGCGCCGATCGGCACGACCGCGATCTTCGTCGTCGGTGGGCGCGTCTTTCGCAGCCATTGACCGACGACCGCCCACCGCTTCACGTTGGCGAAGCCGTGTTGCGGCGGGAGGTAGTGGCGCACAGCTCCAGCGGCGAGGACGATGGCGATGGCAGCGCCAACGAGGGTGCGCCGCGTCGCGAAGCGGTGCCACAGCCCGGCGATCGCGAGCGCCGTCAGCAGCGGCACGAACGGCATGAACAGACGGCTGTAGAGAAACGTGTCGCCGCCCGAGTAGAGGAAGAACGCGAGCTGGATCCCCGTCGCGGTGAGCACGTAGCGCACCGGCCTCTTCCAGCCATCGATCTGCGCAGCGAGCGGGGCGGCGAGGACGAGCGGGAAGTCGCCCAGCGCCTCGACCACGTACGCCAGCCCGAGTCGAAAGTGCGCGCTCGTACCTCCGGTCTTGGCCCAGAACGTGTTCGGCAGCCAGTCATGAAAGACCAGCCACCGCGCGCCGACGATCGCGAGCAGGCCGCCCGCGACGAGCCCTCCGAGACGCACGAGCTTGTCTCGTCCCGCGACGACCGGTAGGGCCAGCGCCAGCACGCCGAGCTCGGGCCGCACGAGCACCGCCAGCACCACGGTCGGTGCGAGCCAGCGCTCCCGCAGCGCCGCACAGAACACAGCCACGACCGCGCCGCACGCCAGCCCCGTCTCGAGGCCGATCGTCGCGTTGAGCAGCACGTACCCATCGAGCCCGAGAAGCAAGAACAGGGCGCCGGAGGCCCACGACGACGGCTCGCCTCCTCGACGAACCACCCAGATCGCACCAGAGAGCGCCCCTGCGACCAGCACTGCTCCGAGGAGCTGCGAGGCGGCTTCGAGATCGGCGGTCAGGGCGCGCGTCGCCAGCAGCAGCAGAAAGTAGAGCGGGCTGGTGAAGCCCTCGACGGGCGCATCCCCGCAGTTCCAGCGCAGCACGCAGCCCTGCGCGGTGTTCTCGACGAACCGAAAGTAGATATAGGCGTCGTCGTAGAGCGAGTAGGCGTGCGTCGCGACGAACACGCCCACCATCAGCCACACGATCCCGATGAGAAGGGCGGTGGCGCGCAACGTACGACTAGATGGAGAACGAACCGCAGTACACGAGGAAGACGCGGTACTGGTAGCCTTCCGAGAGGAACGGCTCGTAGCTGCTCGTCTTGAGATCGTAGCCGACCGTCTTCATCGGGCCGCCGGCGGCGCTGATGCCAAACACCGTCTCGGTGTCCTCGGCGATCTTGCCGATCGCAAAGGTGCCCCCGAAGAGGTTGATCTGCTCGGTGTCACGCACGCCCGGGATCGGATCGCGCGCCGCCGAGAAGTCGGTGAACGCGCCCATGCGCAGGATCCAGGTCTCCTTGATATAGGCCTCGAAGCCAACCGCGGCGTTGATGACGAACTTGTTGTCCCGCTCGGTGATGAGCTCCGGAAACTTCGTCGAGAAGGTCTCGAAGTACTTCACCGGCATGTACATCTGGACCTGCGCCGAGACCGCGATCTTGCCAGGCTTCTGGTAGCCGATGCCAAGGTTGAGCCGCCACGGGAGGACGCGGTTCGTACGGACGTTGTCGCTCTTGGACTCCGCATACGTCGCCTCTCCCGCCGACGGAAACGAGTAGATGAACCGGCTGAACGCCTCGCCTTCGTTGGCAAAGACGAACGACGGAAATCGCAGCGACAAGCCCAGCAGCAAGTGCTTGATGGGCTGATACTTGATCCCAATCGCGCCGCTCAGCCCGTAGTTCGTCGTCTCGGTCGAGTTCGTCAACTGCACCACGTCGCTGACGCCCGGATCGTTGGTGGGGAAGATGTCGGTCAGATCGTAGTTGGTGTTGAACTGGTGATACATCCCGTACAGCACCAGCCCGACCGAGAGCTTGTCGTTGAAGCGATAGGCAAAGCCCGGCCCGAGCATCAGCAGCTGATCGCTGCGACTGCGGTACAGCGTCGTGTAGCCGTTGTTGATCGACACGCGCGCGTTGAGCTCGTACGAGGCGGGTGTGAAGATGTTGAAGCTGAAGACCCACTTGGTGTGGCCGCGCCCCTTCCAGGACTTGAGGCGAATCGCCGTGCTCACCGACGATGGGATGACCTGGTAGTTGTTGTACTGGTAGTGCTCGTCCTGACCAAGCGCGTTTCTCTCGCGGCCGCCGACGAAGCCATAGAGGCTGGTCGACAGAGAGATGGTCTCCGAGGTGGTGTCCGCCGGCGCTGCCGGGTTGTAGTAGACGCCAGCAGCGTCGTCTGCGATCGCCGTGAACGCGCCGCCCATGCCACTTGCGCGGGGACCGATGGGATACGGATCGTAGTTCTCGGCCAAGGCGACGCCAGGCAGCAACGCCGCCGCGAGCAGCAAGAGTCTCTTCATGCGTGGAGTCCTCGTCAGCGACTACTGGAGTGGCGGCAGCTTGCAGTTGGTCGTGTTGATGGGCTTTCCCTGGATACACTCCGCGACGATCGCCGACTGCGTTCCCTCGAAGGGGACGCTGATCTCGAGCGGCTCGTTGGCGCCACCGAGGCCGCTCAACCGCAGAGTGAACTTCTGGTCGGAGCCCAGGGCTTCGACGGACTCCTTGAGACTGAAGGAGCCGAGATCGAGGACCAGCAGGCCATCAAACCGAGAGTTCGCCTTGATGACCAGCTCGTCCGAGAAGAGCGGGAGCTTGCCGACTCGATCCCGCAGGCCCTCGAGCACCTCTTCCGATTCGGCCGCCTTGGGATACTTCTCGCGCATGTAGAGGTCGATGCGCGACGCGACGTCTGAGACGTTGAGCAGCACCGGAACCTTGCGCCCCTTGCTCGACTCGAGCCACGCCTTGGCGCCCTTGAACGTCACGGGGCTGTCGCTCTTGTTGTCGATCGCGAAGAACACCGAGGGCACCGGAACGAGCGGGATGCGCGCCCGCATCTGCTTGGTCGGGGCGTCATCCAGGCTGCGGTTCATCGCACGCGCCGCAGCAACATCGATCTCCTTCCAGCGCACCTCGATCGAGGGCGCCCGGCCTTGCTGAAACTCGGTAAAGCCGAGGAGCTGAGCACCAACTCCGATCCCATCTCGGTTGATCGTCGGCTGGACAGAACTGAGCGACAAGCTCGGCACGTTCATCTTGATGCGAACAAGCGGCTCGGCGCATCCGACACCGAGGCCGAGGCCAAGTGCGACTACCGCAATTCGACGGAGCATTTCCCCCCTCCGGGCGCGCAAGCGTGTGAGAGACGAGTCCGTCTCTAGGCTACCTGTACGGCGGTTCGGCTGTCGAGGGAATCTTGCGGGTGCGGGGGCGAGCGGGCGTTACGGGAGGATCTTGAGCAGCTCGACGTCGAAGACGAGCATGCCGGCCGGGCGACCCGGGCGGTTGTTGTAGGCCAGCTCGACCGGGATCCAGAAGCGCGTCTTCTCGCCCTCGACCATGAGCTGCACGCCCTCGGTCCAGCCGGGGATGACGCGGTTGAGCGGGAACTGCGCTGGCTGACCGCGCACCACCGAGCTATCGAACATCTTGCCGTCGGTGGTCCACCCCGTGTAGTGGACCTCGACGTTGCTCGTCGCCTGCGGGTGCGTCTTGCCCGTGCCCTTCTTGAGCACCTTGTACGCAAGGTTGCTCTTGGTCTTCTGCGCATCCTTGGGCGGAGCAGCGACGTCGGAGGGCGCCGGCAGCGGCTTGGGCGCCTCCTTGTAGTCCATCAGCTCGACGTCGAAGACGAGCATGCCCGCCGGCGCGCCCGGCTGCCCCTTGTACGCGAGATCCTGCGGGATCCAGAGGCGACGCTTCTCGCCCTTGACCATCAGGCCAACGCCCTCGGTCCAGCCGGGGATGACGCGGTTGAGCGGGAAGGTCGCGGTGTCCCCTTCGCGCGAGCGATCGAACATCTTGCCGTCGGTGGTCCAGCCGACGTACTTGACCGTGACGACGTCGGCCGCGCCCGGTTTCTTGTCGCCCGTACCCTTGGTGAGCACCTTGCTCGCCAGGCCAGAGGCGGTCTTCTCGGCGTCGGCGGGCGGCGCAGCGACGTCAGCAGGAGCGGGGAGCGCGTCAGGACGTGTCATCTCGGGCTTCTTCTCGGCAGGCTTCGCCTCAGCAGGCTTGTTGTTGTTCTCGGCGGGCTTGTTCGCGGCGGGCTTGTTCTCCGCCGGCTTGGCGGGCTCGCTTCCCGACGGACCGCAGCCGACGGCGAGCAGGGCAACCAGGGACAGTCTCTTCATGCGGCGCAACATACACGTCTCGCGCCGCGCTGCAAACTAGTCCTCTGACCGGGGGAGAGTGACCTCGCCTAGCTGTTCTTCTGCCACTGCATCGACTGTACGACCGGGAGCTGCAGCGCGCGCTCTCGATCGAGGTCGAGGTTGCCGACGTGCAGCGACAGCGGCGTCTGCACCCACTTGTAGATCGAGACGGTGAACAGCCGCGCGAAGCGGGTGACGTTGGCCTCGAGCTTGAGCGGATCGACCTCGGGGAACAGCGCGCGCAGCGCCGTCAGCACCTCGGTCGGCGCCATCTTCTCGCCCGCGAACAGGGCGAAGCACGCGTCGAGGATCGGGAACGGCATGAGGTCCTTCTCGTCCTCCTGGTTGTCGGCGAGCTCCGCCGAGGCAGGCTTCTCGAGCGTCGCCTTGATCGCCGCCGAGCCCGTCGTCTCGAGCAGGTAGTCGAGCAGGTAGTTGACGACGGTCTTGGGCAGGTTCGCGATCACCGACAGCGCGCCCTCCATGTCGCCGCCGATGGTGCAATAGCCGACCGCCTTCTCACTCATGTTGCTGGTCTGCAAGAACAGTCCGGCCGACGAGTTCGACCAGTTCCACATGCGCTGCGCGCGCAGGCGCGCCTGGATGTTCTGCTTGGTCAGCGCGGTCAGCTCCTCGCCTGGTTGCAGGAGCTTCTGCGCCGCCTCGCACTCGCGCTCGAAGGCCTCGTCAACCGACAGCGAGACGAACGGCGCGCCGACCTCCTTGGCCGTCAGCTCGGCGGCGCGACGCGTCGTCTCCGACGAGAAACGCGTCGGCATGAAGAAGCCGCGCAAGATCTCCCGCGCCTTCTGCTCCTGCCCCGCAGGACCGAGCTCGGCGTAGCGGCGGTTGATGTAGCGACGCGCGAGCAGCATGCAGAGGAGCGAGTCGCGGCCCCCCGAGAGCGCCACCCCGATCGTCTTGAACGCCCCGGTCTTCTCGAAGTAGTCGCCGATGCCGAGCTCGAGCGTGTCGAGGATCTCTTCGCAGAACACGGCGCGCGGCGACGGCCGCTTCTCGAGGTCCGGGTTGGGCAGGAAGAAGCTGCGGTGGCTCGGCGCCGGATAGGCGAGGCCTTCGCGGCCCAGCGTCGGCGCGTCGACCTTGACGCGGAAGATCTGCGGCAGATCGCCCAAGAAGGCTTCTTGATCGCTGCGCCAGGTCGAGTTCTCGGTGCGCAAGCGGCGCGTGCGATCGAGGTCGACCGTCACGGATGTCGTCTGCTCACGGAAGCGCGGCGCCGTGTGCACCATGCGGCCGTTCTGCGCGACGAAGCCACCACCGTCGAAGACCAGGCCATCGTTGGCCCCCACCTGGTTGCTGTAGACGATCGTGCACTGGTTGTCGCCGGCGCGCGTCGCGATCATCTCGCGCCGCGTCTCCTGCACGCCGAGCCGGAAGGGCGAGCTCGAGAGGTTGACCACCAGCTCGGCGCCCGCGTAGCAGCGACGACGCATCGGTCCGTCGGGCGACCAGATGTCCTCGCACACCTCGAGCGCGATCGTGCCGAAGTCGAGCTCGAACACCAGATCGCCGAACGGCACGCCGTGCACCTCGTCGACGACGCCGGGCAAGCCGCGCGAGAACGTCCTTCCCTCGTAGAAGACGTTGTAGGTCGGCAGCTTCTCCTTGGGCACGAGGCCCCAGATCCTGCCGCCGAGCACCAGCGCCGCACAGTTGTACAGGCCCCCGTCCCGCGCCACCGTCACGCCGCAGACGATCGCGACGCCGAGGCCCGCCGTCTCGCGCGCCAACCGCTCGAGCTCGGTCCACTGGGCGTCGACGAAGCTGCGCCACTGCACCAGATCCTCGGGCGGGTAGCCGGAGACGAGCTGCTCGGGCATGGCGACCAGCGAAGCGCGGTCTTCCGCAGCCTGTCGCGCCCGTGCGATGGCGCGATCGACGTTGGCGCGCAGCGCCCCGACGGTGGTGTTGACGTTGGCGATGGCGATTCGGACCAGTCTCATGACGACACCCCAGCTGCTTCGACGAGGGATTCAATGCGTTCGACGAGTCCATCGGACGCGACCAGCGGCCACGGCGTCTTGCTGACGTCGAGCTCGCGCAGCGACGGCGGCAGGCCCGCGATCTGCTCACGGACGAACTGCCGCGACTCGCTCGCCGTCGGCAGCGGCGACGCGGCGCGCTGGCGCCACACCGGCCGCAGCAGCTCGTGCCCACCCGCCGGCGTGCCCTCGTCGGCGAGCGCGATGAGGTCGTGATCGCGGTAGCGCCAGACCTGCAGCCGCCCCGGCAGCGTCGCCTTACCGCTGCCCTTGGCGACCTTCATCGTGATCTTGCCGTAGCCGTTGACGATCAGCTTGGCCACCGCGCCGACGCCGGTCGCCGCATCGGGCGACGTGGTGATGCGCTCGCCAACCCCGAAGCCATCGACCAGGTCACGCAGCTCGGTGACCTTGGTCTCGTCGAGCCCATCGGAGACGAAGATCTTGGCGTGCGGCGCGCCGAGCTCGGCGAGCTGTTGCCGCGCCCGCGCCACCGACGTCGGGTTGACGTTGGAGTCGATGCGAATGCCGGCGAGCTTGCCGTTCGTCGCAGCGACCGCGTTGGCGATGCCGCGCTCGGTGTCGTAGGTGTCGATGAGCAGGATCGCCGCGTCGGGGAACGCCTGCGCGAACGTCGCGAACGCCTCCCGCTCGGTCTCTGACGGCGAGCGCCCGTCCTGCTCGGCGGCCTGGACGTAGAAGTGATCCATCGTACCGGTCGCCGGGATCCCCCATTTGTGCAGCGCAGCAAAATTCGAGGTCGAGACACAGCCGCCGATGTACGCGGCGTAGCTCGCGTCGATGGACGCGAGGGGGTGCGTCCGCCGCGAGCCGAACTCGAGCACCGTCTTGTCGCGCGCCGCCGTGACGACACGCGCCGCCTTGCTCGCCACCATCGCTTGGTGATTGATGCGGCTCAGCCACGGCGTCTCGAGGAGCTTGGCCCGCACCAGATCGGTCCGGACCTGCATGAGCGGCGTGTAGAGCTGCAGCGGCGCGCCCGCGACCTCGAGCGCGGTGCCGTCCGTGCGCCGCCCCGCGCCCGCGAACGCGAGCGTCCCCTCGGGGAGGCTGTCGATCTCCCCGACGAAGCCGTCGAGCTCCTGCAGCGCGCGCTCCACCGCCGGCCGCGCCTTGAGCGCCGGCCCCACCGTCGGGTGGTGGCGCAGCGTCTCGAGCTCGTCGTGCGAAAAGCGCATCCCGGCCGCGTGCTCGAGGATCGAGCGCAGGCCGCAGAACACGACGTAGTTGCGCTGCGTCGGCAGCTTGCGAAAGAACACCGCCATCTCTTCGGCGTGGTGCAAGCGCCCCGCGTCAGCGTGCGCGAGCAGCGTCGTGAGCTGGTAGACGTCGACCTGCAGCGTATCGAGGCTCATCGCAGCTCCGTCGAGGCCATGCGCATCACGCCCGCGCGATCGTACTCCGCGTCCGTCGCAGCGCGATTGGTCGGCACCACCGCGCGGGTCAGATCGTCAAGCAACTTGACTTCTAGCCCCTCGGCTGCCGCGTCGATCGCCGTCCACTTGACGCAGAAGTCGCGCGCCAGGCCGCAGACGAACACCCGCGCGATGCCGCGCGCCTTCAACCAGCCGCCGAGCCCCGTCGAGCCACGCGCGCCGTCGGGACCGAAGTTCTCGCGCAGCGCCGAGTAGGAGTCGACCTTCGGGTTGGTCCCCTTGCGCAGGATCAGGCTCACCGTCTCGTCGGGAAGCGCCGGATGGAGCGAGGCGCCCGCCGTGCCCTGGACGCAGTGATCGGGCCAGAGCGTCTGCTCCTGGCCGTACAGCGCGATCACCTCGAAGGGCTTTCGCCCGGCGTGGGACGACGCAAACGAGATGTGGCCGCGCGGGTGAAAGTCCTGCGTCGCCACGACGGTGGCAAAGCGCCGCGCCAGCGCCCCGATCGGCGCCGCGATTACGTCGCCCTCCCCCACCGCCAGCGCCCCGCCCGGCATGAAGTCGGGCTGCAGATCCACGACAATGAGCGCGTCGCGCTCGACGTCGATGTTCATCCTGTCTCCTATGTAACGTCCGGCTTCTCGCCGACCACCACCGCGTTGGTCGCGGGCCACCCGATCGGTCGTCCCGCGTCGTCGAACAGCGCGACCGTACCGACGTAGCGGTGGTCGCGGATCCAGTCGTTGACGTACTCGCTGGCCTCGCGCACGACGAACCCGACCCGCCCGAGCAGCGCCCGCCACTCGGCGAGGGTGTGCGCACCGAACTCCTCGTGCACCTCGATGTGCCAGTTCTTGAGGTAGTCCTTCTTGCAGAGAAACTCGTTCGCGTCGTGGGCGGACAACCGCACCGTGTCGTCGCCGATCCGCTCGAAGCGGGCCCCCTGGCCGTGCTTGAACTCGGCCGCGAACCGCGCGAACTGCGCCGCCGTCGCGCCGTCGAGAAACCGCATCCGCCAGGTCGCTGGCGGCGGCGAGATGCCGTCGCGGATCAAGATCCGACCGCCCGGCCCGAGCTCGTCGAAGGCCGAGCGCACCGCGTGCTCGACGCGGGCCCGCGAATAGCCCGAGTAGCTGTAGATCTCGTGCATGATCGACGAGAAGATCACGGTGGTCGCGTGCCCCGCCTCGATCTGCCGCTCCGCCGCGTCGCCCTGCACGAAGTCGACCTCCGACGAGAAGTAGCTGTTCTCGTCGCAGCGACGGAGAAACTCGCGTGACAGATCGACGCCGACCAGCGCCGACGCCGGGAAGCGCCGCGACAGCTCGACCAGCAGCTTGCCGGTCCCGCAGCCTTTGTCGACGATGAGACCCGGCCTCACCCAGGGCAGCAGATCGTCGAGCTTCTGGCGCAGCGACGCGTCCATCTGCGCGCCGTACGAATCAAAGTCACGCTGGTGCCCAAGCTCGCCGTCCTCGGTGCGCAGCGTGTCGCGAAAGATCGCGCGCAGCTTGTCGACCTCGGCCGGCTGGTCGAAGTGCGCGCGGGTGGCGTTCGACGCCAGCTCCCGCCACGGCTTGCCCTCGACGATGCGCTGCAGCAGCTCGTGTGGCGTCGGCCCGGTGATCGCGCGGCTCGCGACGGCATAGCCGGCCGCTGCGAACAGCGCCTGCACGTTGTGGTTCGCCGAGTGGACCAGGGTGTCGCTCGGCGACAACCGGATCGCCAGCTGCGCGTCGATCTGCCGCTCGACGTGCGCCACCCAGGCCGCGTCGTCAGGGATATCCTTGATCTCGACGAAGAAGCATGGGCACGCCGCGCGCTCGAGCTCGGATCGCAAGAGCGCCTCGCGGGTCTTGCAGTCAAGCGGGTTGCGTCGGGTGCCGACGTGGTCGGCCGAGGTGATCGCGACGACGATCTCGCTGACCTCCGGGTCCTGCCCGATCGCGGCGATCCAGGCGGCCTGCTCGGCCGTGACGGCGTGGAAGCGTCCGATGAGTAGCGCGCGCACGGTGGGGGGTAAGCGTCCGGCAACCGCCCCCAAAACACAAGAGGCAGCCCCGGTCGCCCGGAGCTGCCTCTCGTCAAGTTGCTTTACTAGTTAGTTCGTGGTGCAGGTCGCGTTGACGCAGCTCTGAGTGGCGCCGCAGTCGATGGCCAGCTTGCACTGCGGAGACGCCTCCGTCTCGCTCATGCAGAAGCCCGCGTGGCAGACCGGCGAGCCGACGCAGTTGGCGCAGTCCGCCGCCGTGAAGCACGGGTACTTGCACTGACCGTTGATGCACTCCTGACCCGCGAGGCACTCGGCGTTGGCCGTGCACTGGGGCACGCGACCGACATCGGCGCGGCAGATTCCGACGACGCAGGCGTCCGCGGGGTTCGGGCAGTCGGCGTCGCTCGAGCAGTTCGAGAAGCAGCGGCCGTTGATGCAGGTGCCGTTGGTGCAGTCGCTGTTGAACACGCACTCGGCCGGCGTCGGCGCAGGCGCAACTTCGCAGTGGCCGTTGGTGCAGGCGCGACCGGTGCCGCACTGCGAGCTGTCGGTGCAGTTGAAGTGGCACTCGCCGTTGATGCAGAGGCCGCCGTTGCACTCGGAGTTGAACTGGCAGGCGCGCGCCGGATCGACGGTCACCTGGCCGCAGCCGGTCAAGCAGGCGTCAGGCCCGCCCGAGCCGCCGCCATCGGCGACGCCGCCGTCAGGGTTGCCACCGTTGTCCGGCCCGCCGCTGTCGGGCACGCCGCCGTCGGGATTGCCGCCGCCCTGCACGCACTCGTGGTTCGTGCACACCTGGCCGGTCGCGCAATCGCTGTTGATGTTGCAGGACGAGCCGCCCGCGCCTGGGATGCAGCTCGACCGGTTGTCGCACACGTAGCCGACGGGGCAGTCCGCCGTCGTGTCGCAGAAGCCCGCCTCGACGCAGGTGCCGCCGCTCTGCTGACCGGTCGTCGCGGACCAGGTCGGCGAGCAGTAGCAGCCCGGGTTGCAGTCACTGTTCGTGGTGCACTCGGGGTGATCGGGCGGAACGATGCCGCCGTCCGGACCGCCGCCACCGGGAGGATTGTTTGGATCGCAGGCGTTGCACCCGTCGCGATCGCAGCAGTAGCACCCCGTATCGTCGCAGTAGGTGTAGAACTTGTTTGGGTCTTTCCACGAAAAGCCCGTACAGCCAGTCAGGCCGATGGCGACAAGACCCAACAAGGTGAAAGCAACGCGACGCATGAGCTCCTCCAGTTCGGCGGGCCTTCCACAGAGTGCGGCCCCTTGGTGAGCAAGGCAGGCAGCGTGCCAGAGGTTCTACCGCGGATTACGAGGCGGTCAATCGGGATCTTCCTGGATCGTGAACACTGCTTCACGGACCCCCCGGAACCGCTGTTGGCGATCAGGTCGCCCCGTAGATGGCCCGGATGGTCTCTTTGAGCGAGTGCAGCGGTCGAAACGCCATCTCGGTCCGCGCCCGGCTGCCGTCCACCATACAGACGAAGCGGATGTGGTCGAGCTCGGGAACCGGGAACGAAGTTAGCTTACTTCGCCAGAGGAAGTTGAAGAACGACTTGGCGACGAAGTGCGGCACGGGCACCGTCGTCTTGTCGAGCTCCCCGAGGATCGTCGAGAGCGGCACCTCGCCGGGCCCGACCACGTTGAACACCCCCGAGACGCCCGGCCGCAGGGCGGCGACGATCGCCTCGACCACGTCCTCTTCGTGGATCACCTGCACCATCGGGTCGAAGCCGAGCAGCGTCGGGATCGGGTCGAGGCGCAGGTAGTTGGACGGTGCGTTGCCGACCCCGCCGAGGATGTGGACCGGCCGCAGGATGACCGTCTCGCAGTCGCGCACCTTCCAGAAGTAGGAGGAGGCCAGCATGTCGACCTCGATGAGGTCGCGGATCTGGGGAAACTCCTGGCCGGCCATGAGCGGCGCGTCCTCGGTGAGGAACTGTGCGTTGTCGGGGCGGGGCCCGTAGACGTTTGCCGACGACAGCACGACGACCTTGCGCACCCCGTACGCAGTACATGCGTCGAGGAGCCGCTGCGTCCCCTGGACGTTCCACGAGTGGTGCTCGCGATGGTCGGCGCGCGGATCGTGCATCACACCGAGGTGGATGAGCGCCAGCACGTCGTCCCCGCGGAACACGTCGCGCGCCTTCTTCGAGCGCAGGTCGACACGGACGTGCTCGACGTCCTTGGGGCAACCCGGGAAGGCGCGCCGATCGATTCCGACGATGCGCAGGCCCGGCTCGCGGTGCAGCCGCCGGACGAGCAGCCGCCCGAGGCGCCCCGCCAGACCGGTGATGATCACTCGGTTGCGCTTGGTCTCGACCTCGCCTTTGCGTCGCGCTTGCGTCATCGGCACCACGGGCTCACCAGAAGATATGCTGCCGCTCGGACAGCCCGACCCGGATCATGCTCTGGATCTGGTTCTTGACCTGCCGGACCTTCTCCTCCAGCACCTCGTCCTCGTCGTCCGGATCCCCGGTGAAGCGCAGCGGCTCGCCGAAGTAGATCCGGTACTTGGTGGGCAGCGGCAGGATGGGGAAGAACGGCGGGATCGGCATCACCGGGAACGCCGGCGCACCGAACAGCTTGGCGAGGGGCTTGACGTTGAACGCCGGGGCCTGCTCCTCGGCGCCGACGACCGCGACCGGCACGATCGGCGTCCCTGTCTCGAGCGCCAGCCGCATGAAGCCGAGCCCGAACTCTTCGAGCTGGTAGCGCTGCGTGAACGGCTTCGAGATGCCGCGCGACCCCTCGGGAAACACCAGGATCGCCTCCTCGTCGTTGAGCAGGCGACGGCAGTTCTCCGGTGTGCCGGTGATCTGCCCCCAGCGCGCGAAGAGGTACGACGCGAACGGCACCTCTTGGACGAAGCGCTCGACCATGGCGCGCACGAGGCGCGGCGGCTCGTGATCGAACAGCATCGCGCCACCGATGGCGACCGCGTCGAACGGGAGCTGCCCTGAGTGGTTGGCGATGATGAGGACCCGTCCGGAGGGGACGCGCTCGACGCCATGCGCCTCGACCCGAAAGTAGCGACGGTAGATGAAGCGCGTCAGCAACATCGCCAGCTTGGCGTCCTGCCGCGAGAAGCCGAACGGGTCGTAGCCGTACTCGTTTTGCCGCGTCGGCAGCGCCCGCAGGCGGGCTTGGAACTCGGGCTCGAGCTGCGCGTCGATCCACGCTTCGGCCTTCTCCTTGAACCACTGGCGCGCGCCCATCGTCGACGACGATAGTCGCCAGCTGGGCACATCGCAAGGGCAAGCGCACGGCCATCGTTGCATGTCTCGGCTGCGCGGTGGTACGGTGCTCGTCATGTTGGCCAACGTGCGCTACCGCGGCCTGGCGGTCGCTGAGGGTGTGCGGATCAGTCGTGCCGAGGGCGACGATCCGATCGGGCCCTTCATCGAGCTCGATCCGCCATTTCCCGTCGGGACTGCGCTGGCCGTCGAGCTGGTTCGCGACGGTCAGGTCGAGGCGCGCACCGTGCGCGTGCGGCGCGTGCACGAGGGCCTCTCGCCTGGCGTCTTCATCCAGTTTACCGACGGCGCCGCTGCCCCGAGCGATCTGCCGACACGTCCTCAGGCCGCGCTGACCGCGACGCCCGATGCCGCCGCGCCTACACCCGCCAGCGACGGACCTAGCAAGCCCAGCCCGGCGCCCACACCCAAGCCCGCGCCCGCGCCCGAGCTCGACGAGCGCCGCGCCCGGGCGACCGAGCAGGTGCCGATCTACAACCCCGAGGTCGAGGCCCGCGACACGGCTCCGACGATGCGCGCCGTCCCCCCGCCCGAGGACGCACCCGCTCCCCGCGACACCCTCGAGACGCCCGTCGTCTCGGTGGTCTCGATGGAGGCCGAGCCCGAGGACGAGCCCGCGGAGGCGACGGCCAAGGGGGAAGGCAAGAGCGAGGATTCCCGCCGCGGCGGCAAGAAGCGCAAGCGCAGCAAGACGGTCATCGGCCACTAGACCGCGAGCGCCTCAGCCCTTGCGCAGCCGCAGCCACCTCCCGACGAGCAACGCCACGGCTCCCGCCGCCGCCAAGACCCAGGTCGCCGTGCCGAGCCGTGAGAAGCGGTCGACGACGACGCTCCAGTTCTGGCCTGCGGTGGCGCCGATCCCGAACACCACCGCGACCCACGCCGTCGACGACGCGACGCCCCACAGCAAGACGTCGCGGCGCGGCAGATCCGCCAGGCCCGCAGCGACGATGGCGAAGTCACGGACGACGGGCAGGAACCGGTTGGTCGCGACGAGTCGCAGCCCACGCGCGCGAAACTGGTCAACCACCTTGTCCAATTGCGGGCGAAACCGCTCGATGAGCCGGGGCCAGGTCTCCACTCCGGCCAGCCAGATCCCGAGCCGGTGCGCGAGCAGGATCCCCGTCGCTGAGCCAGCCAGGTACGCGAGCACCAGCGGCCAGAGCAGCCAGCCGAGCTTGCCAGCCAGGAACGCGGTGATCACCGAGACCAGATCAGTGGGCACCGGCGGGAACACATACTTGGCCGCCACGACGACGAACACCAGCGCGACCGCCAGACTAAAGGGCAGGCTGGCGATCCAGGCGATGACACCGTCGACGAAGGTCATGAAGTGAGAGCGCTTCGTCCAGGCTCACGCATCGCCGTCGTCGCGCCCTCGGGGCCTGTGCCACGCGAGCGCTTCATGACCGGCGCGGCGCGCCTCGGGAATCGCTACCAACTGATCTACTCCGAACGGCTCTTCGAGCAAACCGGCTTTCTTGCGGGATCGGACGCAGCCCGGCTGGCGGAGCTCCAACAGGCGCTCGCCGATCCGTCGGTGGAGGCGGTCTGGTGCGCACGTGGCGGCTACGGCCTGATGCGACTGCTGCCGGCCCTCGATCTGACCGCCTTCGCGCGGGCGCCCAAGCTGCTCATCGGCTTCTCCGACGTGACAGCGCTGCACGCCTGGGCGGCGCTGCGCGCCCTGCCGACGGTGCACGGGCCGGTGATCACCCACCTGACCGACCTGCCGGCCGCGGACGTCGAGGCGCTGTGCGCGCTCCTCGAGGGCCGGGCTGCCACCGCAGAGCTCGACGGCATGGCGCCGCTCGTCTCGGGCTGGGCGACGGGCCGCCTCATCGGCGGCAACCTCGAGCTGGTGACGCGACTCCTCGGGACGCCCTACTCGTTCGATCCCAAGGGGGCGGTGCTGCTCCTCGAAGAGATCGGCGAGCGACCCTACCGGGTCGATCGGCAGCTGACCCAGCTCGAGCTGGCGGGCTGGTGGAGCGCGCTCGTCGGCGTCGTCCTCGGCGACTTCCACCAGTGCGGCGATCCGACGACTCGGCCCTCGGTGAGCGAGGTCTTGACCGAGCGATTCGGCCACCTCCCGATCCCGGTCGTGACCGGCGCTCCCGTCGGACACGGCACGCGCAATCGCGCCCTGCCGCTGGGGGTGCCCGCCGAGCTCGACGCCGATCGAGGCACCCTGCGCGTCCGCGTCCCCTGGGCGGGCTGACCGTGCTGCCTCAGTGGACCAGCGACGGATCGGGCGGCGGATCGCCCGAGATCTGGATCGGCCCGAACCGCTCCTCGTAGCGCGCGACGTTGGCCTGCAGCGCGAGCAGCAGGCGCTTGGTGTGTCGCGGCGACGAGATGATGCGTGCCCGCACCTTGGCCTGCGGGTTCTGCGGCTGGACGTAGGCGAAGTCGAGGACGAACTCGTTCTCGCTGTGGTTGATGATGACCAGGTTCGAGTAGGTCCCCTGCGCGACGCTCTCGTCGAGCTGGAGCTGGAGCTGTGGAGGAGGGGCCGGGGGCTTGTCGCTCATGACGACACCACTACCACAAATGAGAATGGCGGAGAGCTGTAGAGGCTCTCCGCCATCTTCGGTTGATCAACTCGAGATTGGTCCGAAAAGGTCGGACTTAGTCCTTCTTGGTCATGTCAACGGTCGCCGAGCCGTCGTTACCGGGCGTCGTCATGTCAACATCGTTGTTACCCTCGTCCTTCGGGCAGCCCGTGGCAGCCAACGAAAGCGATGCGGCGAAAGCCACCAACATAAGCCGATTCAAAATGCGCTTCATGGATCTAAGTCACCTCCTCTTCAGTTTGTTAGCGCGGTCCGTGGACCAAGCGGATTCACGCTAGTCGCCCATGATAGCCACCTGCGTTATGAACGCAAGTGTTTCGACACAGCGTGTTATGTAAGTCCGGTGTTGCATACTGAAATCACAGCACAATCGGTGGCCGTTTTGCGAGCCCAAGCAGGCCGCACCGTGGCCAAGCCCACACCAGAGGCTCGCCGAGCGGTTTGACCGGGGCGAGCCAGGGTGGCAGAGTCCCCCGTTGCATGCGCGTGCTGGGTCTCGACGTCGGCAGCCGCACCATCGGCACCGCCGTGACCGATGAGCTGGGGATGTGCGCCCACGTCCTCAAGACGATCGACCGCAAGGGCACCGCCAACGATGTCCTGTCGGTGCAGAAGCTGGCCCGCCAGTACGAGACCCGCCGACTCGTGGTCGGGGTCCCCTACGAGCTCGATGGCAGCCTCGGCAAGCGCGGCGAGCGCGTCATGGTGTTCGTCGAGGCGCTGCGCCAAGCGGGCCTGCAGGTCGAGCTGCACGACGAGCGCTTCTCGACGGTGGAGGCGACGAGCGCCCTGCTCGACGCCGACCTGTCGCGAGCTCGGCGACGCCAGGTGATCGACAGCGTCGCCGCGCAGGTGATCTTGCAGCGCTGGCTCGACGCCCAGCCGCGACAGGCCAAGGCGGAGTGAGCACGGTGGCGATGAAGAAGGCCGGCCTCCTCGTCGGCAGCACCGTCGGAGCGATGCTCATCGTCGGCGGGGGCGCGGTGTTCCACGTCCTCGGCTACCCGGACCGCAAGCCCAAGGGTCCCCCCGCCGAGATGAAGCTCCTCGTCGAGCGGGGGATGTCGCTCGGCGAGATCGGCCGGCGACTCGCCGACAAGCACATCCTCGAGCACCCGACCTGGTTCCGCCTGTGGGCCAACGAGCAGGGCCTCGCGACCAAGATCCGCGCCGGCCAGTACACGCTGTCCTCGACGCAGACGCCGCGCCAGATCCTGGAGGCGCTGGTCAGCGGCGCCCCCGAGGAGCAGGTCTCGGTGACCATCCCCGAGGGCAAGAACCTCCTCGAGGTGGCGGCGATCCTCGACGAGGCGGGCGTGTCCAACCGCGACGATCTGGTGCGCCTCATGCGTGATCCGGCGACGGCCGAGAAGCTCGGCGTGCCGGGCAAGACCCTCGAAGGGTACCTCTTCCCCGACACCTACAAGTTGCGGCCAGGCACACCAGCGCTCAAGGTGCTGACCATGCTCGTCCGTCGGACACAGGCGGTCGTCGCCGAGCTGCGCAGCAAGTACCCGAGCGACGTCGAGAAGCTCGCCAAGCAGTTCAAGTTCGGCGACCGAGAGATCGTGCTGATGGCGTCGCTGGTCGAGAAGGAGACGGCGCGGCCCGAGGAGCGGCCGCGCATCGCTGGCGTGTTCTACAACCGGCTGCGCCTACCGACCTTCGTGCCGCACCTCCTGCAGACCGACCCGACGATCGTCTACGGCTGCACGGTCCCGATCGAGAAGTCGGCCGCGTGCCAGAAGTTCGAGGGGCGCATCCGGCGCATCCACCTCGACGACAAGGACAACCCCTACTCGACATACGCGCACGAAGGCCTGCCCCCCGGTCCGATCTCGAATCCGGGGCGCGACGCGCTGCTCGCCGCAATCAAGCCCGACACCACGCCGTACCTCTACTTCGTGTCGAAGAACGACGGCACGCACTACTTCTCGAAGACCGTCGCCGAGCACGAGGCGGCGGTGACGAAGTACCAGCGGAACCACTAGGAGGATACGCCCCCGATGATCGAGGCGGTGGGGCTGCGCAAGACGTTCGTGCAGCCGCGCTCGGTGGGCGCGCTGCTGCGACGCGAGCCTGCGCCAATCGTCAAGGTGCTTGACGGGATCGACCTGACGCTCGGGGCGGGCGAGATCATCGCCATCGAGGGCGCGAACGGCACGGGCAAGTCGACACTCTTGCGTCTCGCCGCCGGCCTCTTGCTCCCCGATGGAGGTCAGATCACCGTCGCGGGCCTCTGTCCACAGCGGGAGCGCCAGGCAGCCGCCGCGCGCTTCAACTACGTCCCAGGCGACGATCGGGGCCTGCCGCATCGCGCGACCGTGCGCCAGACGCTGGCGCTGTTCGCGGCCCTGCGCGGGCTCGAGGCGCACGCCGCCGATGGGCAGGTCACCAGGAACCTGTCCACGTTCGAGCTCGCGGCGCTGGCCGACCGAAGGGTCGCGGAGCTGTCGACGGGGCAGCGGCGACGGCTGCAGCTGGGGGCGGCGCTCCTCGGCAGCGTCTCGCTCCTCTTGCTCGATGAGCCGACCCGGGGACTCGATCGCGAGTCGCAGGCGCGCTTCTGGGAGCACCTCGTCGCGGCGCGCCGCGCCGGGGCGGCGATCCTGCTCGCCACCCACTCGGACGAGGAGCGCCAGGCCCTGTCGGCCACCGCGCTGCGTCTCGTCGCGGGCAAGCTGGTGCCGGGCGCGGGAGGTCCGGCGTGAGGGCCTTGCGGCAGTTCCTGGCCATCCAGTGGAGCGAGGCGAGCGTCGATTGGCGACCGATGCTGCTGTCGCTCGCCGGTCTCCTGCTCGGCCTGCTGTCGCAGCTCTACCTCGGGCGCTTCGTCGACGCGGTGCCGCACCCCCAGCTCGGCGGCTACGCGGCGAGCTACTCGGCGTTTCTGTTGATCGGCCTGGCGCTGCTCGAGCTGCAGAGCTCGATCGTCGGCGCGCTCGCCCTGCGCGTTCGCGAAGCGCAGCGCTCCGGCGCCCTCGAGGTGTACCTCGCCACGCCCATCGCGCTGCCGACCCTGCTGCTCGGGCTCGTCCTGTACGACGCCGGCTTCGCGCTGCTCCGCTTGATCGGCTACTTCCTCGTCGGCGTGCTGCTCTTCTCGGTGCCGGTGGTCGGCGTGCACTGGCCGGCGCTCCTCGCCGCAGTGACGCTCGGCTGGATCGCGTTCGGTGGCCTGGCGCTCGTGTCCGCTGCGCTGACGCTCGAGCTGCGACGCAGTGATCCGCTCTCGCTGCTGCTCGGAGCGCTGTCGATCATCGCCTGTGACGTGCTCTATCCATCGAAGGTCCTGCCGAGCGCACTGCGCGGCTTCGGCCAGGTCTTGCCGCTCGGCCCGGCGCTCGAGACGCTGCGCGGCGCGCTGCGCGGCGAATGTTGCACCGCAGCATTAGTCTGGCTCGCGATCCAGGGGATCGTCCTGGTTCTCGTCGGAATCCTCGGCTTTTCGTGGGCCTACAGGCGGGCTCGTCAGCGCGGCACTCTCTCGGCCCCCTAGGGTTGCACGTCGTGCTATGATCGAGGCTCCCTGAGGGAGAGCTGACATGGCGAACCTGACCGGCAAGATCGCGGCGCTGCAGGACTTCAAGGAGTACGAGGAGCTCAACTGGAAGGGCTCCTTCGAGGACTACCTCGAGATCGTCCGCAAGAACCCGAAGGTGACACGCACCGCCTTCCAGCGCGTCTACGACATGGTCCTGTCGTTCGGCTGGGAAGAGTACATCGACAACAAGAAGAAGATCGTTCGGTACAACTTCTTCAAGGACGAGCAGCACGGCGGACGGGACGCGGTCTACGGCCTCGACATCCCGCTCATGCGCCTCGTCAACGTGTTCAAGTCGGCGGCGCAGCGCTACGGCACCGAGCGGCGCGTCATCCTGCTGCACGGCCCCGTCGGCTCCTCGAAATCCACCATCGCCCGCCTCCTCAAGAAGGGCCTCGAGGAGTACAGCCGCACCGCCGAGGGCGCG
>CAZPEY010000033.1:0-7232 GCA_964585665.1 uncultured Polyangiaceae bacterium
GAACCCGGTCATCAAGTTCACCACGCTGTTCGGCCTCCTCGCCGTCGAGCTCGCCGTGACGCTGCCGGTGGCGACCAGCCGCATGCTGGCGTTCGCCTTCTTCGCCATCTCGGCCGTCTTCGTCTACAAGTCCTTCTACGGGATGCGGATCGGCTCGTCGCAGCCGCTCCGCGCCGAGAACGCCGAGAAGGCGTCGGCCAAAGAGGCCGCGTAGTCGCCCGAGCCTGCTTCCCCCGCATCTCGCTTCGTCTCTCCCCACCCCACTACAAGCACTCTGCCCGTCGGTCGGAACCGACGACGAGAGCTACTTGCCCGTCGGTCGGAACCGACGACGAGAGCTACTTGCTGCCGGTGCCGCTGCGCTCGGAGCTGTAGCGCTTCTCGAGATCGAGGAGGAGGGCCAGGTTGTGCTTGGCGTCGGCGTGGTTCGGGTTGCGCTTGAGCGCCTCTTCGAACCGCGTCCGCGCCTCCTCGAGCCGACCAAGGCGCAGCAGGATGACGCCCGCCAGGTAGCGTGGCTCTGCGTCGGCGTCGTCGAGCTCGCCGGCGATCCGCAGCTCGTCGAGCGCCCGATCGCGCTCCTTCTTGGCCGCGAGGACGAGCGCGTAGTTGTAGTGCGCCTTGGGCCGATTCGGCACGCGCGTCACGGCGCGCGTCAGGTACCAGGTGGCGCGCGCCAGATCGCCCTTGCGGTAGGCGATCGCGCCGAGGTTGGTCCAGGCCTCGCCCGTGTAGCGACGGAACTGCAGCGCCTCGCCGAAGACGTTCTCCGCCTTGGTGTCGTAGCCGCCGTCGACGTAGGCCGCGCCGAGGAGGAAGTAGGGGCGTGGATCCTCGGGCTGGAGGCGCAGCATCTTCTGGTACGCGGCGATCGCCTTCTCGTAATCCTTGCGCCCCCGGTAGCAGTCGCCGAGCAGCTTGTAGGCCTGCGCGTTCTTCGGCTGCTTCTTGATCACCTCTTCGTACGCGACGATCGCGCGATCGAAGACGCCCATGCGCTGGTAGGCCGAGCCCAGATCGAGGCGGACGTCGACGTCGTCGGGCGCCAGCTCTTGCACGCGCTCGAGCTCGGCCGCCAGGTTCGCCGTCTCGCCCTTGGCGGCGTAGATCAGCGCCAGCGTGCGGCGAGCCGCGACGTTGCGCTGCTGCACCTCGACCACCTTCTCGAGGTTGGACTGCGCCTCTTCGAGCTGTCCCGCCTCCCACTGCAGCTCCCCGAGGATCGTCCGCACCTCGAGATCGTGCGGCCGCGCCGCGAGCGCGCGCTCGGCGAGCTCCTGCGAGCGCTTCGGGTTGCCGTCCTGGCGATACATGCGCACCAGGCCGCGCAGCGCCGCGAAGTAGCTCGGATCGAGGTCGAGCGCGTACGCGTATTGCGAGAGCGCCGCCTTGGGTTGGTTGCGGTCCATGTAGACGACGCCGAGGTAGCGGTGGGCCGCGGCGAACTTCGGATCGATGAGGTTGACCTTCTTGAGGCTCTTCTCCGCCTTGTCGAGCTCCCGCGGTCCACCGATGCCGAGTAGCTGACCGATGCCGCGGCCGTAGAGCGTGAAGGCGTAGAGGTCCTTGGTCGGCCGTCGCCGCAGCCGGGCCAGCGTCTCGGAGTCGAGCGAGAAGTGGGCCTCGGCCATCAGCGTCGCGAGGCAGTCGTCGATCTGCTCGAGGAGCTGGTTGCGCTCCTTGACCGAGCTGGCCTGGGCGAGCTTCTTGAGCCCAGGCTTGCCGTCGGTCTCGATGATCTCGAAGAGCTGCAGCGTCACCTCGCTCTTCCAGTTGGGTCGCGCGAACGTCCCGCCGACCAGGTAACGCGCGCCGAGATCGCGGCCGCGCCGCGCCAGCTTGTCGTCGCTGTCCGCCGTGCCGGGCGTCTCCGTCGTGTCGAGGACGCGCGCGCCATAGACCGGACGCAGGCCCGGATGCTCCTCGAGCTTCTCGGCGATCAAGACCGGTAGCGCCGCTGCCATCCAGTCAAGCTGCTTGACCTTCGTATAGTTGACGAACGGCGCGACGAAGAAGCCGTCCGGGCGGGAGAGCTCACCACCATCGGCCCGCACCGCGGAGGGGAGGGTGGTGGCGGCGAGCGCGAGCGCGATCGCGACGAGCGAGCGGCCCGATCGGAGCGAAGCGCGTCTCACGCGCGCGCACCCCGAAAATTGACAGTCACCGGCCAGCCGCCCATACCTTCGATTGTGCCCGCACCGCCTCCGAAGGCAAGAAAGGCAGACCCGCCCGGGAGCCAGTCGCCGCGTCGGCGCAAGCGCTTCTCGATCTGGCGCTTCCTCGTGCTGCTCTTCCTCCTCGGTGGCGCGGCCGCGGGAGGGCTCGGCTACTGGGGCTATCGCGAGTTCGAGCGCGATCTGCCCGATCGCTGGGGCGAGCTCACGGACTATCGCCCGTCCCGCGCCAGCCGCGTCTTCTCCGCCGAGGGCGAGCTGATCGGCGAGTTCTTCCTGCAAAAGCGCATCGTCCTGCCCTACGACAAGTTCCCGCGCCACGTCCCGCTCGCCTTCGTCGCCGCCGAGGACAACCGCTTCTTCGAGCACCAGGGCGTCGATCCGCTCGGCATCCTGCGCGCCGCGTTCGCAAACCTGAAGGCCGGGCGCGTCGTGCAGGGCGGCTCGACGATCACGCAGCAGGTCGCCAAGCTGATGCTCCTCGGCTCCGAGCGAAACCTGTTCCGCAAGATCCGCGAGGCGATCCTCGCCAACAAGATCGAGCGCCGCCTCAAGAAGGAACAGATCATCGCGATCTATCTCAACCACGCGTACCTCGGACACGGCGCCTACGGGGTGCAGGCTGCCAGCGAGGTCTACTTCGGCAAGGACGCCAAGGATCTGTCCGTCGCCGAGGCGGCGATGCTGGCCGGACTGCCCAAGGCCCCGTCGGAGGACTCGCCGTTCGTCAGCTACAGCCGCGCCCGCGATCGGCAGCGCTACGTGCTCGGGCAGATGCTCGAGAACCGCTTCATCGACCACCCGACCTACACCGCGGCGCTGAGCGAGCCGATCGCGATCATCTCGCGCGACACGCCGCTCAACCACATCGCCGCGCCCTACTTCGTCGAGCACATCCGACGCCTCGTGCAGGCCAAGTATGGTGGGCGCGACCTCTATGACCGCGGCCTCCGCATCTACACGACGCTCAACATGACCCAGCAGCGTGCCGCCGAGCTGGCGGTGCGGCGGGGCCTCGAGGATCTCGATCGTCGCTTCGGCTTTCGCGGCCCGGTGCGCGAGCTCGCGGGCGCCGAGCTCGAGCGCTTCGCGAACGGCTTGCCGTCGATCTTCGTCCACGATCCGAAGGCGCCGCTCGTCCAGCAGCCGATCCAGACGGGGCGCGTCTACTTCGCGGCGTACGAGCGCGCGGGCAAGAAGAGCTACGCCAAGCTCGGGGCTCTCAAGGTGCTGATCGACGACGGCGACGCCGAACGCATCGAGCGCTGGCTCCAGAAGCGCGGCAACAAGCTCGGCGACGGATCGATCTTCCCGGTGCGGGTCGTGCGCCTCGACAAGACGCGCGGCTCGGGCAAGAAGCAGATCGTCGAGCAGGTCGAGGTCGCGCAGCTCGCCCAGCGCCCCGATGTCCAGGCGGCGCTCGTCGCCGTCGAGGTCGCGACCGGCAAGCTGACCGCGATGGTCGGCGGCTACGACTACACGACCTCCCAGTTCAACCGCGCCACGCAGGCCAAGCGGCAGGCAGGCTCGTCGATCAAGCCGTACCTCTACACGACCGCGCTCGATCACGGCTTCACCGAGGCGACGATCGTCTACGACGCGCCAGTCAAGGTGAAGACCGCGGCGGGCTGGTGGTCGCCGGGCAACTACAAGCCCGAGTTCCTGGGGCCGATCACGCTGCGCACGGCGCTCACCAAGTCGATCAACACCGTCGCGGTGCGCCTCATCATGCAGATCGGCATCGACAAGATGATCGAGGGTATCCGGCGCTTCGGCTTGCAGACCCAGATCGTGCGGCACCCGTCGATCGCGCTCGGCACGCCCGAGGTGACGCTCCTCGAGCACACCTACGCGTACCTCTTGTTTCCGTCGCTCGGCCTCGAGCGCAAGCCGATCCTCATCGAGAAGATCGTCGACGCGGACGGCAACGTCCTCGAGAGCGCCAAGCTCGAGACGCCGCGCCGCCGCCTGCCCGCCGACCTCGCCTACGTCATGGTCGACATGATGAAGAACGTCGTCGAGAAGGGCACCGGCCAGCGCGCCCGCGATCTACAGCGGCCGGCGGCCGGGAAGACCGGCACGTCGAACGAGTTTCGCGACAACTGGTTCATGGCCTTCACGCGCGATGTCGTCTGCGGCGTGTGGGTCGGTCGCGACGACTTCAAGCCGATCGGGCACGAGGCGACGGGCGGCAACACGGCGGCGCCGATCTGGACCGACTTCCTGCGGCAAGCGCACCCGCCAACGCCGGTCGCCGACTTCCCCGTCCCGTCGGACGTGTACTTCGTCCGCATCAACCCGGACAAGGGCAACCTCGCCAAGCCCGGCTCGCCCGGCTCGATGTTGATCCCGTTCCGCCGCGGCACGGTGCCCCAGACTGGCGCCTACGCCGCCGACCGCGCGACGTTCGCCGATGAGATCTTCTGACGCCGCCGTCGCGCGGACCCCTCGCGTCCCTGTCGCGCTCGCGCTACACTAGCATCCTTATGTCTTACCCTTATGCTTGCTCGCCGCGGCGCGGCGCTCGCACCGCGCTCGCGCTCAGTGCCCTCCTGGTGCCGCTCCTCGCCGGCTGTCCAACCGATTCGAACCAGCAGACCTCCGACGGTGGCTTCGGCTGTCCGGCGCAGATGAAGGAGTGCGTCGACGCGCAGCTGGCGCGCGTCTGTCCGGCCGATGGCTCGGGCTGGATCAGCAAGCCGTGCAGCCTCGGCTCGACCTGTCTCGACGGCGAGTGCGTCGTCACCGCGCCCGTCTGCGATCCGGGCGAGGGCGTGTGCATGAGCGAGACGGCGGGGCTCGTCTGCAAGTCCGACGGGCGCGGCTACGAATCGGTGACCTGTCCGTCGGGCACGACCTGTACCGGCCCTGGGCTGTGTCAGGGGGCGTGCGTCGTCGGAAGCTCGTTCTGCGCCGATCTCCAGACCGTCGCGAGCTGCACCGATGGCCGGACGTTCACGGCCACCACCTGCGGTGCGACCGAGCGCTGCGTGGTGACGAGCAGCGGTGCGCTCGAGCAAGCGGCCTGCAAGCCCGCCGAGTGCGTGCCGGATGCGGAGGGCTGCGATCAGGTCTGCGGCAACCGCACCGCGTCTGCGACGGATCAAGACCCGGCCTGGTTGAGCTTCTGCGTCGAGACGCCGCTCGGCTACAAGTGGACCGCGCTCAAGTGCGCCTCGGGTCGGAGCTGCTCGCCGGGGGGCCGCTCTTGCGGTGTCGGCGATGCGCGTCGCGAGGCGCTCTGCCTGGGCGCTTGCACGACGGGCGAGACTCGTTGCACCGCCGATCGAAGCGCCATCGAGACCTGTGGAGTCGATGGTAATTGGTCAACGACCTTGACCAAGTGCGACGCCGGGGCGTTCTGCGCCGTGGCGCCGCGCGGTCCGCAGCACGCGGTCTGCGCCGATCCGCTGTGCGCGCTGTCATGGTCGACGGGCCTCCAGCTCGGTTCGTGCGCCGCCGACGACAAGATCCTGCTCTGCAACGAAGAGGGCAAGCTCGCGATCGAGTCGACCTGCCCGACCGGTCGGTGCCAGGCCGTGACCAACAGCCCGGTCGTCGGCACCGCGGCGATCGGCGTGTGCACCGTCGAGTGCCTGGCAGGAGATTCACTCTGCCTCGACGGCGGCCTGCGGCGCACCTGCGTCAATGGTCTATGGAGCGCCCCCACGCAATGCACCGATCCGCTCACTGGCAACGCCCTCTCGACGTGCACGCAGCTCGAGACGCCGATCTCGAAGCGCCCACGCGGTCTGTGTGGCGACGCCGACTGTGCGCCGGGATCGGCCGCCTGCGTCGGCGCCGGCCCGGACCCAGCGACGCAGATCCACTACTGCGGTGACGACGGAAAGTATGGGCTCGCCGTCGAGTGCCTCGGCTACTGCGATGCCTCGATCCCGTCGCTGGCGCGCTGTGTCGCCGAGTGCATCCCGGGCGCCCGGACCTGCGTCGGCGATCCGGTGACCTTGCCCGACTCCCCGATCAAGGCGCGCTCGCACAGCGCGATCTGCCAGGCGAATGGGCGCCTGCCCGCCGACACGACCTGGGAGCAGTGCACGGGCGGGACTGCCTGCCGCACGGGCGCGGCCGGCTTCTCCCTCGGCTGCGTCGCCTGCGTCGGCAGCGTCGCCAACGAGCTCGGCCTCATCGACACCCGCTGTGCCTCGGCGACCTCGATGCAGACCTGCAAGAGCGACAACACCTGGGACGCCGTCGCAGCGTGCGGAGGGACCAAGGTCTGTGTCGAGCCGAGCAACGGATCGCTGGCTCAGGGGCTGCTCTACTGCAAGCCGTGCAGCGACGATGGCTGGCCCGGGTCGGTGCCGTGCACCGACGCCGCGCGCCGCTCGCTCATCGGCGATGGCTGCGCGGCGGTCGTGTCCTGTCCGACGAGCGCGCAGGACACGACGCCGGTGCCTGATTGCTGCGCCACGGCGTGCACCGCTGACGTCAACGCCGTCGCCACGCCCGCCTACTGCATCGAGCAGACCTGATCGTTCTAGCGGGATCGCCGCGCACCGCGAGAAGCGCCGCGCGCGCGGCGGCCCGGATCCGTGATAACGGACGAGGCGCTTTTCTCTTCCCCGTCGCCAGGTCTGGTGTAAGGGTCCGTCCGGCTTTTTCTTAGGGAGGATCTGCAATGAATTGGCAGTCGTGGACTATGTGGAGCGGGCGCGTTGCGATGCTGAGCGTCGCCCTCCTCGTCGGGTGTAAGTCCGACGGGAGCAACAACAACAATAACAACAACAACACGATCGACCGTGCGGCCTGCACCGCCGGCACCAAGGAGTGCGTCTCCGACGCGATCGTCCGGCAGTGCCAGAGCGACGGCCGCTGGGTGGCGTACAAGTGCGTCGCCGGCCACTGTGCGAGCGGCGAGTGCGTCGACGACGTCGTCACGCCGCCGGCCGAGCAGATCTGCTTCCCGGGAGAGGGCGCGTGCCAGGGCAGCATGGCGCTGACCTGCAACGCCGACGGCACTGGCTACACCGCCAAGTCCTGCCCGATGGGGACGACCTGCACCGGTCCGGGCCTGTGCGCCGGGACCTGCGTCATCGG
>CAZPEY010000033.1:7332-24629 GCA_964585665.1 uncultured Polyangiaceae bacterium
TCGAGACGCCCGCGGGCTACAAGTGGGAGGTCCTGCCGTGCAGCGCGCCGTCGACGTGCAGCCCGGGGATCGATGCCTGCGGCTCGGCGAGCAACCCCAAGACCCAGGCGGCTTGCGCGGTCGACTGCATCGATGGGATGCAGCGCTGCGGCAGCGACACCTCGGTCGAGACGTGCAAGGACGGCCAGTGGGGCGCCGCTGTGGAGTGCAACAATCCGCTCGATGGCTCGGCCTCGAAGGCCTGCGTTACCAACGCCAGCGACGGGACGAAGGCGGCGTGCGGGGACTGGCAGTGCCTGTACGGCGTCGGCGTCTGCACCGCCGATGGCAAGTTCCTCGCCTGTGACGCCGCCGGTACGCTGGCGCGCGAGGCGGTGGCCTGCGCGGTGGGCGCCTGCGTCCTCGACTACCCGATCAACGGCACCCTGCCTTCGGGCAACCAGATTGGCCGCTGCGCGCCGCTGTGCACCGAGGGCACGGAGCGCTGCACCGACGATTCGTCCGGCCAGCGGTGCAAGAACGGCCGCTGGGAAGATCAGCTCCTCTGCCCCGACAGCAACGCGACCTGCCAGGAGGCGACGATCGGCGGCAAGACCAAGATCGGCTGCTACCCAGAGTGCGTGCCGGGCGCGGTGGACTGCGATGGCCGGCTCGCGACCGTGACCTGTGGCGTCGACGGCACCTGGGGCGATCCAGTGGCCTGCGCGATGGGCTACTGCTCGAACTCCAACCCGCAAGCGGGCTGCGTGGCCGAGTGCGTCCCTGGCGAGATCGACTGCAGCATGGACGACCTCATCTCCGTCTACTGGCCGATGGTGTCGACCGCGACGATCACCTGCTCGGCGGCTGGGCGCTGGGGCGATCCGGTGCAGTGCGCGACCAACCTGACCTGCCGCTACTCGACGGGGGGCAAGCCGCTCGGCTGTGTCGAGTGCGCGTACCAGAACGACGTCGGCCAGGTCGACACGATGTGCACCAACAACAACGAGCTGCGCACCTGCACGGCGAACAACACGTGGGGAGCGCCGGTCGCCTGCGGCGCGAGCAAGACCTGCGTCCCGCCCGAGGAGGTCACGTCCTTCCCGAGCCCGACGCCGTACTGCCAGGACCTGGGAATCTTCCCGAACACCGAGAGCGGCTGGAACGCGTTCGGCTACACCTGCGCCGACTTCGGCCTGGGCGCGCCGATGTCGTGCCCGGACTTCAGCGGCCAGCCGATCGCGGACTGCTGCTCGGGCGCTTGCGCGGCCGATCCGATGCCCGCGACTGCGCTCTGCGAGATCAACCTCTAGCGACGAGAGAAAGGAGAGCCCAATGGAACGCACCATGATTCAGCTGCAAGCGAAGAAGACCGGGCTGCTGCTCGCGTCGCTGCTCGCGATCGCGGCCTGCAAGAACGACAGCTCGAACAACAACAACGGTGGCCCCGGCGACGCCGGCGTCATCTGCACCGCCGGCACCAAGGAGTGCCTCGACGGCAAGCACGCGCGCGTCTGCTCGAAAGAGGGCGCCGAGTGGTACGTCGTGACCTGCGACACCAACGAGACCTGTGACAAGGGCGACTGCACGCCGGACGAGGTCGTCACGCCGCCGGTGATCCTCTGCTACCCGGGCGACGGCAAGTGCATGCCGGGCAACCCCGATCAGAGCCTCATCTGCAAGGCTGACGGGCAGGGCTACACCGCGACGGCTTGCCCGGCGGGCACGGCCTGCGTCGGCGCGGGCGTGTGCGTCGGCGTCTGCGCGGTCGGCAGCTCGATCTGCCTCGATGGCAAGACGCTGGCGACCTGCCAGGACGGCACCGGCTACACGACCACGACCTGCGCCGCCAACCAGGGCTGCGTCGCCACCGGCTCGTCGCCGTTCGACACCGCGGCGTGCAAGGCGAGCGACTGCCTGCCGTCGGCGGATGGCTGCGACTTCGTCTGCGGCAACAAGGTCGACACGAACGCCGATCAGACCAAGTTCGTCAGCGTCTGCATCGAGACCCCGGACGGCTGGAAGTGGACCGCGCTCGGCTGCGGCGCCGACGAGATCTGCGACGCGCAGGGCGGCGCGCTCTGCGCCGGTGGCCTCAAGGCACAGGCGGCGTGCGCGTCCGAGTGCACGACCGGCGACTCGATGTGCGACGAGAACGGGCTCAAGGTGACCTGCGTCGCGGGCAAGTGGGGGACCCCGACCGCCTGCGCCGACAACAAGGCGTGCTTCGCGGATCGCGCCAACCCGAACAAGGCGCTGTGCGGCGACGCGGTCTGCGCGATCTCCGACGGCACCTGCACCGCGGACGGCAAGCTGCTGGCGTGCGACGCGACCGGCAACCTCGCCACCGAGGGGACCGCGTGTGCGTCGGGCGTCTGCACGCAGGTTGGCGCGTACCTCGGCGGGCTGCCGCCGAGCAAGTGCGTCGATCTGTGCAAGAGCGGCGCGAGCGAGTGCGTCGGTGATCTCGGTTATTCGATCACCTCGAAGCTCTGCGAGAACGGCCGCTGGACGAAGCTCAGCAACTGCACCACCGGCTTCTGCTTCCCGGCTGCCGATGTCGATGGGCACACGGCCACGCAGTGCGGCGAGTGCAACCCCGGGTGGGGAGAGTGCGGCGCGGTCGACGGCGATGGTCGTCGTCCGATGCGCACCTGCGGCGCCGACGCCAAGTGGCAGGACTACCAGAACTGCACGCTCGGCTCGTGCGAGCCTAGCGGCGACTATGCGTACTGCGTCGCTGACTGCATGCCTGGCGACAAGATCTGCGCTGGCAGCCTGGTGACCAGCAACGCCACCAACCCTGCTGGCTACCGCGCCTACACGCAGGTGCAGGTCTGCGACGCCTTCGGCCTGTTCTCGACGGCGCCGACGACCTGCGGCACCGGCACGATGTGCCGCACCGACATCGGCGGCGCCGTGCTGGGTTGCGTCGAGTGCGTCTACAACAACGAGTACGGCCTCGTCGACTCGCAGTGCCGCAACGACTTCGCGTCGATCCGGTTCTGCACGGCCGCCAACACCTGGGGCACGACCACCGACTGTGGAGCGAGCATGGCGTGCGATCCACCGCTCGGCCCCGACTTCCAGCTGCCGATCGTCTACGTCGCGCCGGCGCCGACGGACCGCGTCTACTGTCACGGCTGCGAGTACGACACAAACGCGTCGCTCGAAGAGTGCACCGCCACGGCGCTCGAAGCCCAGGGCTACACCTGCGGCGACGTGTTCGGCTCGAGCGGCACCGTCAGCTGCGGCAGCCGCACCTCGGCGACGGCGACGGTGGGTGACTGCTGCGCGACCGCCTGCTCGCAGGACAGCACGAACAACCTGCCGCTGCCGGCCGGCTGCTATCCAGACTAGTAAACGAACTTGACTAGCGGTGCGGCGCGCTCTCGTGCACGGCGAGCCGCACCGCGGTCCGCGCCGACAAGGCGACCATCGGCAGCCCCGCCCCGGGGTGCACCGACCCTCCACACAGATACAAACCCGCGACGTCCTCGACCCGGTTGGGCGGGCGGCGGAATGCCGCCATCATCGAGTTCGACGAGAGGCCGTAGATCGCGCCCCGGCTCCCTGGGAAGCGCTCGGCCATCTCGCGCGGCGTGATGCGCGCGGGGGCACCCTCGTCCCGGGCTGCGGTGAGGCGCCAGCCGAAGAGGTCAAGAAGCTTGACGATTCGCTCCTCCGCCGTGCGCTCCTCGCGTGGCCAGTCGATCGTCGGCTGCCCCTCGGGCGGTGCGTTGGAGAGCAGGAACATCCGCTCGCTCGGCTCGCTGGGCTCACCGAGGACTCGATCCTGACAGCAGACGTAGACGGTCGGCTCGTCGGGCGGCACCGCGCGATCGATCAGCTGATCGAACTCACGGCGATAGTCGCGCGAGAAGAACACGTTGTGGTGCGCCAGCGGCAGCGGCGCGCGGGCGTAGCGGCCGAGGAGCACGAAGGCGGACAGCGAGCGCTGCTCCTTGTCGTACGCGGCCAGGGCGCGGCGCGCCGGCGCGACCCCGTCGAGCAGTCGGCCGTAGACATGCGCTGCGTCGGCGTTGGCGATCACCAGGTCGGTCGGCAGCTCGACGCCCGAGGCGAGCGCGACCCCGCGCACGCGCGCCTGCTTGCCGCTGTCTGCAACCAGGATGCGGTGCACCTCGGCGCCATAGCGCAGCTCGACACCGAGCGCCTCGGCGCGCGCCACCAGCGCCTCGGCGAGGCGGTAGAGGCCGTCCGGGCACGCCCAGATGCCGAAGGCGTTCTCCACGTGCGCGATGACGCTCAACGTCGCTGGGGCATGAAAGGGCGACGAACCGTTGTAGGTCGCATAGCGCCCGAAGAGCTGCACCAGGCGCGGATCGCGAAAGTGGGACTGGAGCGCGCGCCACAAGCTGCGCATCCCATCGATGCGCGTCGCCGCGAGGAGGTTCTTGGGCGTCAGGAAGTTCCAGAGATTGGGCAGCGGCTCTTCGAGGAACGGCCCGCGCACGATGTCGAAGATCTGCGCCGCGTGTTTGCGGAAGGCGCGGTAGCCGTCGGCGTCGCGGCGCGAAGCGAAGCGCTCGATCGCGTCGGCAGACCGATCCTCATCGAGGAACAGGTCGAGCACCGAGCCGTCGGGGAAGAAGTGCCGGCACAAAGGATCGACGGCGTGGAGGCGGATCACCTCGTCGAGCTTGCCGTCGAACAGCTCCTCGAACACCCAGCGCATGGTCAGCACCGAGGGGCCGGCGTCGAAGCGATCGCCCGCGTGCGAGACCTCGCGCAGCTTGCCGCCGGCCGTGGCGGCGCGCTCGAGCACGATCGGCGGGCGCCCGGCCCTGGCGAGCTGGATCGCAGCGGCCAGCCCGCCGACGCCTGCACCGATGATGACGGGACGTGATGCGCTCATCGTCGCGAGTCCTAGTGAGGGAGGGGGGCCTTCCACATGCGCGGATTACCGTAGCCCGGTTGCGCCAGGGGATCGAGGACCCACGTGAGATCTTTGTCGGCCAGCGCGCCCTGCAGCTCGCGCAAGCGGACCCGTACCGGCACCGTCGCGACTCGATTGCGCTGCAGCAAGAAGCGCGAGAAGGCGAAGGCGGCCTCCTCGTCGCGAAAGATCCACGCCGTGCCGCGGCGCGTGTCTCCCGCGGGAACGGCGCGGTCGCGCGACGGCGCCAGGATGTAGACGAGCGGATCTTCCTCGCCGAACACGGTGGCGTAGCCTGCGAGGCGCTTGATCACTTGCTGAAGGGATCGACGGTCTCGGAGGGGTCGAGCCGGGTCGCCTTGGGCCCCTCGGGCTTGGGCTTGTCGGGCGCTGGACCGGGCTTGACCGTCGGCGGCTTGGCCGTCGGAGCCTTGGCCACGGGCGGCCGGGCGATCGGCTTCTTGGCCGCCAGCCCCTTGTCGCCCGCGGTCGTGGCCAGAGGCTGCGTCGACTGCTGCTGGAGGTTCTGCTTGAGGCGGGTGTCGAGGTTCGGCACCACCTCGACGGTCTCGTCGCGATGTCCCTCGAGGTGCAGACGCACCTTGACCGCGTCGCTCGACCGATCGAGCTTGAGCTGCAGCGGCGTCTTGCCGCGCGCCGTCGGCTCTTCGCCGACGAAGACCTCGGCGCCGATCGGCGTCGTCTCGACCGAGACATTGACCTGCGCCGGCTGCACGGGGCTCGGCACAGGAGGCGCGGTGGTGGCGGTCGTCGTGGGCCTGGGCTGCTTGGAGGGCAGCAGCAGCACCGTGGTGAGCGCCGCGGCGCCGAACGCTCCGAGGCCGAGCAGCGCGATCGCGCGCTTGTTGCGCGTCTTCTTGCGGCTGGCGGGGCTCGAAGGCGCCGTGGCCTGGGTCAGCGGGCGCATCTCCCCGAGCGAGCTCTGCTCCTCGGGGAAGATCATCGCCATGAACTCGGCGAGGCGCTCGGGGCCCCACTTGAGGTTGTGCACCACCTCGTCGAGCTCGCGCGCCATCTGATCGCAGGTCTGGTAGCGCTCGTTCGGGTTCTTCGACAGCGCCTTGAGGCAGATCCGATCGAGCTCGGGTGGTACCTCGGGGTTGCGCTCCGACGGCGGACCGACCCTCGCCTCACGGACCAGCGCGATGGTCTGCAGATCGCTGGCGCCCTTGAACAGCCTCGACGCGGTCAGACACTCGTAGAGCACGATGCCCGCGGCGAAGAGGTCGGAGCGGTGATCGATCTCGTGCCCCTCGACCTGTTCGGGGGCCATGTAGCTGAACTTGCCCTTGAGCAGGCCGGTCTGGGTCTTCTCGCCCGCCTGGCCCAGCGCCTTGGCGATGCCAAAGTCAAGGAGCTTGACCGATCCGTCGTAGCCCAGCATGACGTTGGATGGGCTGACGTCGCGGTGGATGAGGCGCAGGGGCGCGCCCGAGTCGTCCGAGAGCGCGTGCGCGTAGGCGAGCGCTCGGCAGACCTCACGGCCGATATAGGCGCCGACGCCGGGCGGGACCTGACCGGTCGGCGCGAGCTCGCGGAGGAGCGCGACCAGGTCGCGCCCGCGCACGTACTCCATGGCGATGAAGTACTCGCCCTCGACCTCGCCCAGCTCGTAGACCTGCACGATGTTCGAGTGGTTGAGGCGCGCGGAGAGTCGCGCCTCGGAGAGGAACATCTCGACCATCTGCGGATCTTCCTCGAGCAGATGGCGCAGGATGCGCTTGACGACGAGCGTGCGCTCGAAGCCAGCCGGTCCCCGCATCTTGGCCTTCCACACCTCGGCCATGCCACCCTGGCCGAGCTTCTCGACCAGGTGGTACTTGCCAAGGCGCCGCGAGCTGCGGCGTTTCTCGTCGGGTTGGGCCATGATCTAGCGGTTCGCTCTCTCCTCTGGGACGACTACTTGGCGCTGACGCAACCGATGACCCCCGGGTCGTTGCAACCGACCTGCGCCGGCGGCTTGGTGCCGAAATAGACACCAACACCCACCGCGGTACCGACCACGATCACGCCCACCGGGATGATCCACCAGTGACGCTTGATGAAGCTCTTCTTCGGCGGCTCGGTCTGCGAGACGACGAGGTTGGCGTTGGCGGTTGGCTGCGGATCGGCGGCCTTGACCGGCTTGGGCTCCGGGGGCTTGACGGGCTCGGGAGGCAGCTTGGCGATCTGATCGTCGAGCTCGACGACGATCTTCTTGGCCGCTTCGCGATCGGGATCGGTCTCCGGGATCTGCTCGACGAACTTGGCGTACATCTCGCGTGCCTTGCGCAGATCGCCGAGCTTCCGGTAGCACTGCCCGAGGTTGTAGAGGAAGTACGGCTTGGGGACGAGCGAGTAGCCCGCCGCGAACTCGCGTACCGCATCGGTGTAGTTGCCCAGCTTGAAGAGCGCGTTGCCCGCCATGTAGTGGTTCTTGGCGCGCTGCAGGGCATCGCCGCTCGGTGGCGGTGGGTCGGCCGCTGCGATGCGCGTGCCCGCCAGCAGAACCGAAACGACCAACAGCACCGAGCACACCGCTCGTAGGGACCTCATTCCGAGGGACCCGAAGGATCGCGAACAAGGAGGCATCTGCACCAGATTACCACAGCTTCCGGAAAACCTCACTTGACACATTTCTGCCGTCGGGGAATTTTGTAAGAGAATGCGTCGACTCGGCTGCTGGGGCCCGCCAGGCGCGGCGAGTTCAGGCAGCCGCACTTGGCTGCGCGTCGCCAGGGTGGCGCTGGCTGGCGTTCTCGCGTGCGCAGCGCTCGCGGGCTGCGACGCGCCCACGACGCTTCTCGTGACGGTGCAGGCGCCCGACTCCGTCAAGCCCGATGCGCTGGTGGTCTCGGTGTTCTCTCCGACCAAGGCGCTGGCGCTCGCGCAGGAGATCGCCCCGATCGCGCAGCTTGGCAGGCTGCACATCGCGCTCCCCGCCGTCGACCAGCGGGTGCGCGTCGCGATCACCGCGCGCGCCTCCGGCCAGCGGGTCGCGGTGGCGGGGGGCTCCGAGCAGATCCGCTCGTCGCGGCAGGCGATCCTGACGCTGCTCCTCGATCCGCTCGGGTCGGACGTGGATGGCGACGGGGTGATCGATACCATCGACAACTGCCCCTCCGTCGCCAACCCGGATCAGCACAACACCGACGGGACTGGCGACGGCGACGCCTGCACCGTCGGCGGCGATCTTGGCGTCGGCTTTGTCGATCTGGTGGGCGCCGACTTCAGCGGACTCGATCTGTCGGTCGGTCCAAGCGACCTTACGCCGGGCCCCGACCTCGCGCTCGATCGGACGCCCCGCCTCTGGTCGGTGCACCCGCGCGCGGCCAAGGCGACGGAGACGATCTATCTGGAGGGCCGCTTCGGCTCCACCGTCGAGGTGCTGTTTCCGAAAGAGGGCGGCGGTCTCTCGTCGGTGACCGCCACGGTGCTGGGCGCCAGCCGCTGCAAGGCGATCGTGCCGGCCGACGCGGCCATGGGGGAGCTGTCCATCGTAACCGGCGGCGAACGGTCGAACGGGCTGCCGTTCCGTCGGCTGCCGTTCTCGGTCAGCCTCGGCAGGTTCTACGATCGCTATCCGCAATCCGACGTCGCGCGTCGCGGCCCGGCGCTGCTGCAGCCGCGCGCGTCGCACAGCGTCTGGGCGAGCAGTCGCTGGCTCTACGTCCTCGGCGGCGCCGTCAACGAGGCCCCGACCGCGACCGTCGAGCGCGCGATGATCAACGCGGACGGAACGCTCGGAGAGTTCGAACCCGGGCCGGCGCTGACGCAGGCCCGCGACAGCTTGATGCTGTGGGAGCTCGCAGGCTATGTCTACGTGGCGAGCGGCACTACCGTCGAGCGCGCACCCATCAACCCGGATGGCAGCCTCGGCTCGTTCGCCCTGACGAGCAGCACGATCGCGTCGAACTGGGGACGCGGAGCGGCGGTCGTCGCGGGCAGCTACGTCTATCTGCTCGGTGGCTTCCTGCACGAGAGCGACTACGCGCGTGCTCCGATCGACGCGGCAGGGAACGTTGGCGACTTTGTCGTGACGACCGGTGTGCTCCCAGATGTGTTCATCGACAACTCGGCGCTGACGATTGGGAACTACATCTACATCATCGGTCGATACAGCGACGGGCTCGCCGACCGCGCGCCCATCCAGGGAGATGGGACGCTCGGCCCCTGGGAGTCGATCCTGGCGACGAATCGCATTCGCCAGGGTGGGGCCTTCTTCGAGCTCGGCGGCGCGCTGTGGGCGGTCGGTGGCAACGACAACACTCAGACCGTCGATCTTGGCGGCAACACCGCGACCGATACGGTCGAGGGCGCGGCCCTGACCAGCGACGGCAGCCTCGGCACCTTTCAAACCCACGGCGCGACGACGGTGGCTCCAATGGCCGACTTCCGATCCGCGCTGATCGGCAACTACCTGTACCTGATTGGCGGTCGCGATGGCGCGACGATGCAGGCGTCCAAGCGGGTCCAGGTCGCGACCATCCAGGACGCCGCCCACTCGACCGGCGGCCTCGGGACGTTCGCCGCCACGACGAGCACGCTGCCGGCGGTCCGCGCCCTCTTCGCCAGCGCGACGATCGGCGATCACGTCTATCTCATCGGCGGCCACGATGCCACGTTTGCGCCGCTGGCCACGATCGACGTGGCGACCGTCAGGACCGACGGCACGTTGTCGCCCTTTCAGACCGCGTCGAGCGCGCTGCTCGAGGCGCGGCAAGGGCCCTCGCTGGCGATCCTTGGGCGCAGGCTATACGTGCTGGGTGGCGCTGGCGGGTTGACCTCGATCGAGCGCGCGCAGATCAACGAGGACGGGACGATTGGTGCCTTCGACTCCGTCACCACCCATGCGCTGCTCGACGGGCTCGAGGGCATGTCGGGTGCGATCGTCAATAACACGTACTACTTGTTGAGCGGGGAGGCCGAGGCGTCCACGCGCTATCGCGATACGGCGCAGAGCATCGAGCTGAGCGGCGAGGAGCTGGTGGGCAATTTTGCGCGCGTCACCGGCACGCTACCACGCGCGGCGTCGTACGCGGGCTCCGTCCTCATCGGCAATCGCTTCTACCTGATTGGAGGTTGGGCCGAGAACAACCCGGCAGGAACACCGCCCGTGGTGCTCGCCGACTTCAGCGTCGGTGCGCCGGCCTTCTCCCTGCTCTCGAGCATCAACTCAGGGGCGCTCCAGCGCCCTTACCGCGTGGTCGGAGACGAGCTGGTGAGCGCGGGAGGTGTTTACTCGGATCAGTCTGAGACCGCGAGCATCGGGCTCGACGGAACGATCACGACGTTCGGCGGCACGGCGCGCGTGCTGGCGATGCCGCGCTGGCGCCACTCCCTGCTGGTGGTCGGAAACTCCTTCTACGTGCTCGGTGGCATCGACGACACGAGTACGCCGACCGCGGGCTCGCTCGTCGTCGAGAGAGCGTTGCTACAATGAAGAACCTGGCCCTCTTGCTTGGCGCGATGCTGGTTGCGGCCTGTGACAACGCGCCGACCACGCTCCTCGTCGAAGTGACCGATCCCGCGCTGCTCGCTCCGAACGAGCTCCGCCTCTCCGTCTATGGCGAGCGTGGCGTGCTCGCACGGGATCAATCGGTCTCCGTCGACGGGCTGCCCGGCGCCGTCCTGATCACGGTGCCTGCCGAGAGCCAGCTCCTGCGGGTGGGCATCGAGGCGCGGGACGTCGGCGTGCGCGTCGGGCAGGGCGCCGCCTCGGTGCGCTCGCAGCGCCATCGGCAGGTTCGCTTCTCGATGTCGCTCAGCGAGGTGTTGCCCGACAGCGACGGCGATCTCGTGCCGGATCCGATCGACAACTGTGCGACGGTCGCCAACGAAGACCAGCGCGACACCGATGGCGATGGCGTTGGCGATGTCTGCGAAGCGGGCAGCGATTTGGGGATGGGCGATCTGTCGAGCGGCGATCTCGGATCCGCCGCCGTCGATCAGGCCGGCGGGAGCGATCTGTCGAGCGGCCCACCCGACCTGACGTCGTTCGATCTGCTTGGCCAGACGCCGCCCTCGCTGTTCGCGGTCTGGCCTGAGGTCACCGAGATCGGCAAGACGGTCTTCCTCGAGGGCGCGGCGTTCGCCGACCCGCTGGTGGTGCAGTTCCCCGGTGGGGTCACCGCCACGGCGACGCTCCTGTCGTCGTCGCGAGCCAGCGTCGTGGTTCCGACGGGCGCGGGGCGCGGTGACCTGCGCGTCAGCGCTGCCACCCAGACCTCGAACCCGGTGCCGTTCCGCGCCACCAGCTTCGCGCTCGGGCTCGGGGGCTTCCAGCTCGATCACGAGCAAGGCCCGCATGGGCGTCAGACCACCCGCCTCACCGAGGGGTTGCATCGCTTCGGCGTCGTCAACACCGGGCGCTACGTCTACCTCGTCGGGGGCCGCTCCTCGGCGAGCCGCAAGGTGACCCAGCGAGCGCTGATCAACAGCGATGGCACGCTCGATCGCTTCGAGGCGGGCGGCGTCAGCCTCGGGACGGCGCGCGAGAACGCGGCCCTGGTGCGCATCGGCGACCGGGTCTATGTGCTCGGCGGGTTCAATGACGCCGACGGCGACCTCGCCTCGATCGAGCAGGCGACGATCCAGCCGGACGGGACGCTCGGCGCGTTCTCGCCGGTGTCGAGCGTGCTCACCACGCCGCGCGCTTCGCTGGCCGCCTGCGTCGTCGGCTCGTACCTCTATGTGTCGGGCGGTGGCAGCAACACCATCGAGCGCTGCCCGATCAACCCCGATCGCTCGCTCGGGACCTGCAGCTCCGTCGGGAATCTGCCTGGCCCCGCGCCGTTCTTTCGCCACGCGATGTGGGCGCTGCGCAACACGCTCTATCTGGCAGGCGCCGGCACGACCACGGTGCTCACCGCGCCGATCCTCGCCAACGGGGACCTCGGCACCGTCGAGGAGGCGGCGATCTCACTCGGGCGCAAGGCGGGGGACGGCGCGATCTTCGTGCTCGGGGACGCGGCGTACTCGCTCGGCGGCATCGATGACGTGGGGACGCACGGCGCGGTGCAGCGGTCCACGATCAGCCCCGCGACGCAGCAGCTCCAGAGCTTCGTGCAGGTGACGGCCAACACGATCAACCTGCAGCTTGCGCAGAAGCGCTACGGCGGGCGGGCGGTCCTCGTCGATAACTACGTCTACCTGATCGGTGGCTACGACAGCGGCTCGCTCGATGTGCACGAGCACGCGACGATCAACGCCAGCGGCCAGCTCGATCCGTTCGTCGCCACTGGCACGTCCACGACCGCCGATCACGACGCCGGCCGCATCGCGATCGTCGGCGATCAGCTCTACATCGTCGCTGGCGAGACGGCCGCGAGCGTCGCGACCAAGACGATCGAACAGGCGACGATCGGCAGCGACGGCAGCGTCGGCGCGTTTCAGACCAGCGCCGCCTCGCTCGTCGTGGCGCGTCGCAACCATGCCATGGTGCGCGCCGGCGTCTACCTCTATGTGATCGGCGGCTACGATGGCAGCAACACCCTGCGCAGCATCGAGCGCGCGCTCCTCGACGGCAACGGCCTGGGCGCCTTCGAGAAGCTCGAGGAGAACAACGTCACCGGTCGGCGCGCGCTCCAGTCCCCGCGCTCCAGCATGGCCGCGGTCGTCGCCGGCAAGTACCTCTACATCCTTGGCGGCAACAGCCCGTCGAGCTCGCCGACCGACGTCATCGAGCAGGCCGAGCTCGATGCCAACGGCGATCTGGTGACCGATTTCTCCGTCGCGGCTTCCACCAAGCTGACCTATCTGCGCGCCGGCAACGCCGCGGTCCGCATCGGCAACGAGCTCTACGTCACCGGCGGCTTCGATACGCTCGGGGAGAGCGTCAAGATCGTCGAGCGCATCACCACCGCCGCCGACGGCGCGCTGCCAGCGAGCAACTTCGCCGATGCAGGGGTCGGACAGGTCGGCTATGGCACCTCGGCGGCGCTGGCGATCGGCCCCTACGTCTACGCGTTCGCGCCGGCCTACGTGACCAACACCTATCGCTTTCCGCTGCGCTACGACGGCGCTCCGGCGGGCATGCGCGACTTCGGCCAGGATCTGCGGAACAACCGCTGGTTCGCCAACCTCTTCGTCACTGGGAACTACGTCTTCGTCGTCAGCGGCTGGGATTTCATGGTCTATCGCGAGCTCGATCGCGCCCTGCTCAAGTAATCGACGCAGGACAACGCCGCCGACTGCGTTACAGTAGGCGGAGCCATGTGGGCCTTCTTTCGGCTCGTGCACGCCAGCTTTCGCTTCGGCGTCATCCTCGCGAGCTACCTCCTGCAGCTCCTCTTGCGGCGCCTCTTCGGCGCGGCTGCGGTGGAGGCGCGCTGGCAGCGCGTGCACCGGAAGAACGCGCAGCGCATGTACCGCGGCATCCTCCGGCTGCGCGGCGTCTACATCAAGCTCGGCCAGGTGCTGTCGATCATGGGGACGTTCCTGCCGCGCGCCTACTCCGAGGAGCTCGAGGGGCTCCAGGATCAGGTGCCGCCGCATCCGTGGCGGGAGGTCGAGCAGACCTTCCTCGACTCGCTCGGCAAGCGGCCGCGCGAGCTGTTCGACGCCTTCGACGAAGCGCCGATCGCGGCCGCCTCCCTCGGCCAGGTCCACCGCGCCACGCTGCCGGACGGCACCAAGGTCGCGGTGAAGATCCTCTACCCGCGAATCTCGACGGTGATCCGCATCGATCTGCGCGTGATCCGCTGGATCATGACGGTGTACGGCTGGTTCATGCCGGTCAACGCGATCCATCGCGTCGTCGAGCAACTCGAGGATCTGCTGCGCCGCGAGACCGATCTGCGCCACGAGGCGACGTGCATGGAGCAGATGGAGCGCAACTTCGCGAGCGATCCCGATCTGCTGTTTCCCAAGGTCGACTGGGATCGCACCAGCGATCACGTCCTCACCATGACCTTCATGGAGGGCGTCAAGATCAGCCGCCGGGACGAGATCGTGCAGCTCGGCCTCGATCCGACCGCGGTGGCCAAGAAGCTCGTCGAGGCGTTCTACAAGATGCTGTTCCTCGACCGCTTCTTTCACGCCGATCCGCACCCTGGCAACTTCCTGGTGCAGAAGGGGCCGGCCGGCCAGCCGCGCATCGTCGTGCTCGACTTCGGCGCGGCGAGCGAGGCCCGCCCCAACCTCATCGACGGCATGATCGACGTCCTCTCCGGGCTGGTCGGTCGCGACGACGGGCGGGTCCTGCGCGGCATCGAGACGATGGGCTTTTACGCCGAGGGGGGCGATCGCGCGCTGCTCGAGCGCACCGTCAAGCTCTACTTCCAGAAGCTGCTCGAGCTCAACTTGAAGGACTTCTCGAGCATCTCGCCCGAGACGGCGCAGAAGTTCATCGATCCCGAGGTCAAGCGCGACGAGCTGCGCCAGCTGATGCGCGCCGTCGAGTACCCCGAAGGCTGGTTCTACATCGAGCGCGCGGTGGTCATGCTGTTCGGGCTCTCGGCCCAGCTGGCGCCGACGCTCAACACGATCGCGGTGGGCTTCCCCTATCTGATGGCGGAGATGGCAAAGCGCATGGCGGCGACGCCACCTCCGACGGCAGGCTGAGCGGCTACTTGCTGCTCTTGTCCGGCTTGCCGGCTTGGTCGCCCTTGCCACCCTGGTCGACGAGTTGCGACAGCAGCATCGTGATCGCAGCCAGGAAGCAGGTCTGGGCGACGACGAGCAGCTTGCTCGGAGTGAACCCGAGCTTCTGCCAGTCGGGCATCTGCACGGCCAAGACGCCGAGACAGACTGCGAGAATGCCGAGGTAGAAGGCGAGCCGCGCAGCGAGCTTTCCGGGTTCGAGCGAGGGCATGAGGACTCCTGCCGATCAAGATCTCCCGCCATCCAAAGTCGGTCAAAAATTTCTGTTGCGGCGCAACATGGCGTGAAATGAGCAGGCGTGTGGCCGCTGGTTCTCTTGCTCTTGCAGCTCGCTCCAACGGGGGCGCTGCCTCGGAGCTCCCCGTCGGTAGCGGCGCTCCCCGAGCGCACCCCGATCGAGCCGCTGCGGGAGACCGATCCCGCCTTGCTGCACTTCGTCACCGTCACTCCGGCGATGATCAAGCGCTGTCCGACGCCGGGCGTGATCTGCATCGCCTCTCCCGATCACTTCGCCGAGCTCATCGATGCGCGCTACGGCAAGATGGCTCTGGTTGCACGCGGCCCGCGGATGAACGATGGGTCCTTTCTCGACCTGGGATCCCGACCGTGGACCCTCGACCTGGTGATGGGCTTCGCTCCTCGTAACTTGCGCGGTACCGTGGTCCTGCTGGTCTACGACCTTGCCGACGAAGCGGCGATCCGAAATCGCGAGACGGTGCACCTGTGGACTCTTGAGCTCGATCCGTTCGCGCACCTCGCGGCGCGCCTCGTGCTCAACCCACAGGGCGTCGGCTTTCGGCGCGGCCACTCGTATCTGCTGCGCGCCGTGCAGCTGCTGGGCAGCCGCGAGCGCATCCTCGCGCAGGGCAAGGTTCGCCTCGAATAGCCGCTCGCGAGCGGTCAGCGGTGGAACTTGTCGTAGAGATCGGGCTGCAGTCCCGCCGCGTCCATGCGCTGCTTGGCAGCCTCGTAGGCCGGCCGATTGAAGATCTGCCAGAACTGCTCGCGGCTGTGGTGGTTCTCGGAGATGAGCGTCTTGATGCCGTGGAGCTCGTAGGTCTTCTGCTCGAGGAGCTGCGAGTAGTCGATGTCGCGGCGGTTGTTGCGCTTGCCGTAGACGGCGCAGTCGACGAACAGATCGTCGTTCATCGCGACGGCGTGCCGCGGGTTGATCCAGCCGTACTTCTTGCTCATGCGATACGGCACGAGCCACAGCGGCCAGTAGTCGAAGGAGCGCTCGTACCAGTCGACGAAGGACCGCATCTGGTTGTGCGGCACGAACACGTCGACGACGACGTCGGGCCGGCGCTGCAGGGCGAAGATCTTCTCGAGGCGCCGCGACCAGGTGATGAGGTTGGTCGAGCCGAGGAAGGGCTTGCCGATCGTCTTGCGCACCCAGCCCCACTCGAGCGGCGGCACGGTGCGCGTCAACCAGTGGCACTCGGTGTCGTAGCGGAAGAAGTAGTCGTAGGTCGACAGGAAGTCCTCCTTCCGGTCGCGCGTGCTCTTGTAGAAGATGTGCTCGCCGGTGTAGTCGCTGACGTACGGAACGGTGTCGACGAAGCGGCCGATGCACAGCACGTACTCGGTCGGGCCGTGAGCGATGCCATCGAGGAAGTCGAAGTCGCCGCGCTCGCACAGCTCCTTCATCGCGTCGACGCAGGCCGCGCCGCTCGCATAGCGCTGATAGTCGAGGCGCACGAAGGGCTTGCTGTCGACGAGGTGGAAGCCGATGCCGGTGAGGACGCCGAGGGTGCCGTACGAGCCGTGCAGCGCCTCGAACAGCTCGGGCTCGAGCTCGGGCGAGCACTGCACCAGCTCGCCGCTCGTCGTCAGCGCCTCGTACGCAAAGCACGAGTCGTGGAAGCCGCCGTAGCGGAACGACATCGACTCGACCGAGCAGCCGGCGACCGCACCGCCGATCGTGATGCCCGTCAGCTCCGGCACGGTGCGCGGCACGAGGCCATGCTTGAGCGTCTCCTTGACCAGCTCGGCGAACGTGATGCCCGGCTCGGCCCACGCGCGCTTGCTGGCGACGTCGACGTGCAGCAGGTTGCGCAGCTGGGAGACGTCGACCTTCCGCCCGGCGAAGCGCTGGTCGCCGGGGCGCGGTACGAAGTGATGGACGCCGCCCTTGTCGATGTGCAGCGTCGTGCGCTCGGCGGCGCGCGCCGCGAGGCCGGTCGAGACGGCGGCGACGCGCGAGCGGTGGCCGGGATCGTCGAAGGGGGTGCGAGCGGTCGAGGCGTCGGGAGCGGGGCGTTGGAGGTCGAGCATGGGCTCGCTATACCGATCCTTTCCGAGTACGATCAAGTCCGTTCGTTCGTCCGTTGCAGGTTCGGTCCATGAGAGCCCTCTGCGTTGCGATACTGTTGGCCGTGCTGCCGTTGAGCGCCGAGGCGCGCGTCGCGGTCTCCGTCGAGACGCGGTCGAGCAAGGGCTCCATCGACTACTTCGTGCCGGAGCTCGAGCGAGCGCTGGCGCAGGCCCTCGCCAAGCAGCAGCTCGACAGCGGCCGCGAGGAGTCGCTCCAGGCTGTGCTCGAGGAGCGGCCGACCGGGGAGCTGCGGCTGCAGCTCGAGTGGCGCGGCCGCAGCGTGGAGGGGGAGGGGCGCAGCGGGCGACTCGACCAGCTGGTCACGGAGGTCGTCGGCAAGCTGCGCGGCGCCGACGAGGCCAAGAAGGCGAACGGCAAAGAGGCGAGCCCCGTCGGCGCATCGCCCAGTCGGGACGCCAAGCCGAGCGCCAAGCCAGAACCGACGAAGCTCGCCGCTGCGGGCGGCGGGAAGCCCGATCCGAAGGCGGACACGAAGCC